>NZ_JBEXEA010000062.1:0-31621 GCF_040606035.1 Streptomyces sp. NPDC005483 | reverse complement strand
CGCCGGCGCCAGTCCCTCGCGCCGCTTCGCCTGGCCTGGAGATGCCCGCACCAAGCACGCCTCGCCGGACCGCAGACGTCGGTTCCTCGCGCTGCCCCGGTCGACCCGGGGACGCCCGCACCCGGCGCCGGCCGGACCGCGGGCGCCGGCCCCCTCGCCCCGCCCCCGGAGTCGCAGCCCTAACCGTTCCCGCCACCCCGGTGGGCCTGGGTGACCAGGTCTGTGGCGACCTCCAGGACCGCCTTGCGCTTGGACTCCTGGTCGCCGGTGATGTCCTGGAGGAAGAACATCCCCGCGTGCAGGGTGAAGATCGCGCTGACGCAGCGGACCTGGTCGGTCAGGTCCGCCTCGGGGTCGACGATGATCTCGCGCAGCCCCTGCATGCGCTCCTTGAAGGTCTCGCCGACGCGCAGTTCGCGGACCGCCGCCTGGTTCTCCTGCATGAAGCGGAACAGCGGTGTCGCCCCGGCCAGCGTCTCGCTGTAGCGCCGTACGATCTCCTGCTTGGTCTCCAGCGTGTGCGGCTGCTTCCGGCCCCACTCGATGAGGTCGAGGATCGGCTGCGTCAGGTCGTCGAAGATGCTGACGAGGATCTCTTCCTTGGTCTTGAAGTGGTAGTACAGCGCCGCCTTGGTGACATCCAGGTGCTCCGCGATCTCCCGCAGGGACGTCTTCTCGTACCCCTGCTCCGCGAAGAGTTCGAGGGCCACGTCCTGGATGCGCTGGCGCGTGTTGCCGCGGCGCTGCTGCTTCGTGACGTCCATGGTGCCGCCCATCCTCGTGCTCCTCGGCTTTCCATAAAACTTACTTGACGCCCGGCTAGTTACGCGTCTACCTTCCCCAGTGTAGACAACTAGCCGGGCGGCAAGTAAGTACCCCGGCGGGGGCAGTACCGCAGGACCTCAGGGGAGTGGGAACGATGGCGGACACACAGACGGTCGAGACCGAACCGGACAAGAAACAGCGCAGCGTACGGGTCGTTCTGCTCGCGCTGATGATCACCATGATGCTCGCGATGCTCGACAACATGATCGTGGGCACCGCGATGCCGACGATCGTCGGAGAGCTCGGCGGACTCGAGCACCTTTCGTGGGTCGTGACGGCCTACACCCTGGCCACCGCGGCCGCCACCCCGCTCTGGGGCAAGCTCGGCGACATGTACGGCCGCAAGGGCGTCTTCATGAGCTCGATCGTGCTCTTCCTGGTCGGCTCCGCGCTCAGCGGCATGGCCCAGGACATGGGGCAGCTCATCGGTTTCCGGGCCGTGCAGGGCCTCGGCGCCGGCGGTCTGATGGTCGGCGTCATGGCGATCATCGGTGACCTGATCCCGCCGCGGGAGCGCGGCAAGTACCAGGGCATGATGGCCGGCGTCATGGCGCTGGCGATGATCGGCGGCCCGCTGGTCGGCGGCACCATCACCGACAACTGGGGCTGGCGCTGGTCCTTCTACATCAACCTGCCGCTCGGTGTCGTGTCCCTCGGCCTGATCAGCGTGGTGCTGCACCTGCCGAAGAAGCGCGCGCAAGCCCGTATCGACTACCTGGGCGCAGCCCTGCTGACCGTCGGCATCACCTCCATCGTGCTGGTGACCACCTGGGGCGGCACGGAGTACGCCTGGACCTCCGCGCGGATCATGGAGCTCATCGGCATCGGTGTCGCCGCGCTCGTCGGGTTCGTGTTCTGGCAGACCAAGGCGGCCGAGCCGGTCGTACCGCTGCACATCTTCCGCAGCCGCAACTTCACGCTGATGTCGATCATCGGCTTCATCACCGGCTTCGTGATGTTCGGCGCCACCCTCTTCCTGCCGCTCTACCAGCAGTCCGTGCAGGGCGCCTCCGCGACCAACTCCGGGCTCCTGCTGCTGCCGATGCTCGGCGCGATGCTGGTGACCTCGATGGTCGCGGGCCGGATCACCACCAACAGCGGGCGGTACTACGTCTTCCCGGTCGTCGGCAGCGTCCTGATGGTGATCGGCCTGTACCTGCTGTCGACGATGGACACGGGGACCTCCCGCTTCACCTCCGGCGTCTTCATGGCCGTCGTCGGGTTCGGCATGGGCTGCCTCATGCAGATCACCATGCTGGTCGCACAGAACAGCGTCGAGATGAAGGACATGGGCGTCGCGTCCTCCTCCACGACCCTGTTCCGTACGCTCGGCTCCTCCTTCGGCGTGGCCATCATGGGCGCGCTGTTCAACCACCGGGTCCAGGACGTCATGGCCGAGCGGGGTGGCGCGCTGGGGGCCAAGGTGACCGAGCAGTCCGCGTCGCTGGACTGGAAGAGCCTGCAGAAGCTGCCGGTCTCGGTGCGCGAGGCGTACCAGTACGCGGTCTCCGCGGGCACGCACTCGGCGTTCCTGCTCGGCTCGATCGTCGCCGTGATCGCGCTGGTGGCGGCGGTGTTCGTCAAGGAGGTGCCGCTGAAGGGAGCGGGACCGCAGAAGTCGGCGGACGACGCGGCGCCGGCTCCGCTGGTCGAGGTCTGAGCCACCTCTCCTGAACCGAAAGACCGAAAGACCCGAAAGACCCAAGGAACCGAAGGCCCCCGGACGGTGTCCGCCCCGGGGGCCTTCTCCATGTCCACAGGCGGGGTCGATGTCAGTGCCGCATGCCACCATCGGCCCATGGACAAAGTGCGGCAGATCCGGCTCGCCAAGGACGCCATGGACCGGGACTGGGCCGACCCGGAGCTGGACCTCGGCGCCGTCGCCGCGCATGCCGGGTACTCGCGGTATCACTTCCTGCGGGCCTTCAAGGAGGCGTACGGCGAGACGCCCGGGCAGTACCTCACGCACCGGCGGATCGAGCGGGCCGAGGAGATGCTGCGAGGGGCCGACCTGAGCGTCACCGAGATCTGCCACCTGGTCGGATTCAGCAGCCTCGGCACCTTCTCCGCCCGCTTCAAGGCGCGGACCGGTCTCACCCCGAGCGAGTACCGCACCCGGCACGTGGGCCGCGGCGCCGCCCTGATCCCCGGCTGCTACGCCATGCTCTGGGCCGGCGGCTTCCCCACCGGGAGAGGCCCGGACAGGACCGCAACTTCGAAGAAGCGGCCCGGCCCCGCCGCTGCCTACGGTGACGGGGAGGAACCCCCGGACGACAGGAGAGCAGAGCCATGATCCAGGGACTGGGCATCGTCACCGTATGGACCTTCGACCAGCGACGCACCAAGGCATTCTTCACCGAGAAGCTGGGCTTCGAGGTGCGCAGCGAGGTCTCGATGGGCGAGATGACATGGGTCACCGTCGGCGCCAAGCAGCAGGAGGGTGTCGAGCTCACCCTGATGAGCCTCGACGGCCCGGGCCTCGACCCCGAGTCCGCCGAGGCGCTGAAGAAGCTCGTCGGCAAGGGCGTGATGGGCGCGGGAGCGTTCCGGACCGACGACTGCCGCGGTGACTACGAGACGTTCCGGGCACGCGGGGTGGAGTTCCTCCAGGAGCCGCAGGAGCGGCCGTACGGCATCGAGGCGATCTTCCGCGACGACAACGGCAACTGGTACTCGCTGACCCAGCGCAGCGAGGAGCTGGACTTCTCCAAGGACTGGGCGTGACGAAGGACGTGGTCGAGGCCGACCACACCGCCGTGCGGGTCGCCCTCTGGCGGGCCCTGCACGTCCGCGCGGATCCGCCGCCGCATGTGCTGGACGACGAGATCGGGCTGCGGCTCGCGGCCCCCGACGACGGGTGGCGCGACCGCCCCGACATGCACGTGGACGCCACGCGCCGCACCCGTGCGTCGATCGTGGCCCGGGCCCGGTTCGCCGAGGACGTGGTGGTCGAAGCGGCCGGGCGGGGGGTGGATCAGTACGTCGTCCTCGGCGCCGGTCTCGACACCTTCGCCCAGCGTCGGCCGGAGTTCGCGGAAGCCGCCGGACTGCGGGTCTTCGAGGTCGACCGGCCCGGCCCGCAGGCATGGAAGCGGCGGCGGCTCGACGACCTCGGGTTCGGCGTCCCCGAGTGGCTGCGGCTCGTGCCGGTCGACTTCGAGGGGGACTGGTGGGGGCGGCTGGCCGAGGCGGGGTTCGATCCCGGCCGCCCCGCCGTAGTGGCCTCCACGGGGGTCACCATGTACCTCACCCGGGAGGCGAACGCGACCACGTTCCGCCTGGTCGCCGGGCTGGCCCCGGGGTCCACGTTCGTGACGACGTTCATCCGGCCGCTGGAGGACGTGGAACCGGGGCAGCGCCCGCAGCTGGAGGTGGCCGTAGCGGGAGCGCGGGCGGCGGGCACACCGTTCCTGAGCTTCTTCCGGCCCGCCGAGATCCTGACCCTGGCCCGCGAGTCCGGCTTCGACGGGGCCCGGCACGTGCCGGTGGAGGAGCTGGACCGGCGGTACTTCGGGGAGCGGACGGACGGCGTACGACCGTCCCGGGGAGAGGAGCTGATGGTGGCGACCACCTGACGGAGGCGCACCTGATCCGCGCGCAGGGTCGCGGTCACGGCAGCATCGGATAGCTCCCCGTAGCCGTGGGCGCATGCTCCGGCAGCCACAGCACCGCCACCGCCCCCTCCGCGGGCACCCCTTCCGGCGTTCCGGCCGGGCGGACGTTGCGGAAGGTCAGCCGCGCCCCCAGCACGCGGGCCTGACCCGCCGCGATCGTCAGCCCCAGCCCGTGCCCGTGGCCCGCGCGGTCCGCGCTGCCCGTGCGGAAGCGGCTGGGGCCGTCGGCGAGGAGGTCCTCGGGAAAGCCGGGGCCGTGGTCGCGGACGCGGATGACGCGGCCCTCGACGGTGACCTGGACGGGCGGCTTGCCGTGCCGGGCGGCGTTGGCGAGGAGGTTGAACAGGACCCGCTCCAGGCGGCGCGGATCGGTCGTGACCTCCGACTCGTGGACCACGCGGACCTCGATCTCCGGGTCCTTGACCGCCACCCGCCGGGTGACGAACTCGCCGAGCAGGATGTCCTGGAGTTCGGCCCGCTCGTTGGCGCCGTCGAGGCGGGCCACCTCCAGGACGTCCTCGACGAGGGTGCGCATGGCCTTCGCCCGGTCCAGGACCAGTTCCGTGGGCCGGCCCGGAGGCAGCAGTTCGGCCGCTGTCAGCAGGCCCGTCACCGGTGTCCGCAGCTCGTGCGCGATGTCCGCGGTGACCCGGCGCTCGGCCTCCAGCCGCTGCTGGAGCGCGTCCGCCATGGCGTCCACGGCGCTCGCGAGGTCGTCGGTCTCGTCCCGTACGACCCCGCCGATCGCGTCCCGCACCCGGACGTCCGTCTCGCCCTTGGCCATCTGGTTGGCCGCGGTCGCCGCCTTCCGCAGCCGCCGCGACAACTGCCCCCCGATGAGCACGCCGAGCGCGCTGCCGCCGAGGACCACCGCGATGGAGCCGATCACCAGGGCCTGGTCGAGGTCGTTGAGGATGTCGGTGCTGCGGTCGGTGAACCCGGTGTGCAGGGACAGCACATGGCCGCCCTTGACCGGGACGGCCGCCCAGATGTCCGGGCCCCGGTCCGGGCGGTCGGAGACGTAGGTGGCCCGGCGTCCCTCCTCGACCTTCTCGCGCAGCGCGGGCGGCAGATGGCGGTCGTCGACCGCGATGCTGGGGAAGTTCGGCTTGCCCGTCAGCTCGAAGTTGCGCTGGGCGATCTGGATCCGCTCGTCCGCGAGGTCGCGTGCGTTGTCCAGCATCGAGACGCGCGCCGCGTTGTGCACGACCAGGCTGAGCGCGATCGCCACGAGCGCGCCGACCAGCGCGATGGCCGCGCTGAGCTTCCACCTCAGGCCCGTCCGCACCACCAAGCGCTCCGTCACCGGGCCCCGAAGGATCCCCCGCATCACCCCAGGCCCCCCCTGCTCAGGCCTTCAACTTGTAACCGAAGCCCCGGACCGTCTCGATCCGGTCCTGGCCGATCTTCGTCCGCAGCCGCTGCACATGGACGTCGACGACCCGGGTGTCACCGCCCCAGCCGTAGTCCCACACCCGCTCCAGCAGTTTGTCGCGGGACAGGACCGTACCCGGCGCGGAGGAGAACTCGAGCAGCAGCCGCATCTCGGTCGGGGTGAGCCCCACCGTCTGCCCGGCCCTGCGTACCTCCATGCCCTCGGTGTCGATCTCCAGTTCGCCGAAGGTCAGCACCCCGCCGGCGCCCGCGTCCTCGCCTGCCTCGCCCCGGTCGGCCCCGCCCGCGTGCCCGAAGCGGCGCAGCACCGCACGGATCCGGGCGACCAGGACGGCCCCGTCGAAGGGCTTGGTCACGTAGTCGTCGGCGCCGGCCTCCAGACCGAGCACCACGTCGATGGAGTCGGCGCGCGCCGACAGCATGATCACCGGCACGGTGGACTCGTCGCGGATACGGCGGCACAGGCTGACCCCGTCCAGGCCCGGGACCATGACGTCCAGCAGGGCGATGTCGGGGCGGTCCGCCCGGAACGCCTCCAGCCCCGACAGGCCGTCGGGCATGGCGGTGACCGCGAAGCCGTCCCGCTCCAGGGCGAGTTGGGTGGCCTCGCGGATGACGTCGTCGTCCTCGACGAACAGCACATGGGTCTGGTCTGCCATCCGGGTGCTCTCACTTTTGGGGGTCGTTGCTGTCACTGGGGGATCGTTTCGGGCGGCCCGACCGGTTCACGCCGTACGCCGGCGGACGATGCCGTACGTCAGCTGTCGGGCACCGGAGTCGGTTCCGTGCCGACGTTGCCGTAGTCGCTGTGCGTCCGGTACACCGCGGCGAACCTCCCCGAGGCCCAGCGGTACGTGATCACGTTCTCGCCGGACGGGTCCGAAACCGGGTCGCCCTTCTCGTACACCTGCTTGGTCACCACCAGGTCGCCGCGGTCGATCTCGGCGTAGACGGGAGGTTCCTCGGTCTGGAAGATATTCTGGTACGAACCGTCTTCCTCGCGATACACGTACGAGCCGACGCCCACCAGTTCGGCACAGCTCACGACGTTGACGACGACGTCGTCGGCCGCGCCGCCGGTCAGGTCGCCGTAGAACAGGTCGACCGGGTACTGGTCGGTGCCGCAGGGCTCAAGATCGCGCTTGACCGCCTCGGAGACCTTCGGGTCCGACCTGAGGAGAGCCACCGCCCCCTTCCGGTCCAGACGCGGGGAGGCCAGGGCGGACCGTACGGCGGAGGGCAGGGCTGAGGGGGAGCCGCCGTCCGCCGCGACCGCATGCGCCGGACCCTCGTCACGGGTGCCGGTGCCGCCGGTGGCGCAGGCGGAGACGAAAAGGGCGAGGGCGGCCAGCACGACCACCGCCGTGCTTGCCGCCTGGAAGATCCCCCGGACCGGAGCGAGGTCCGGCCGGGTGGGCCCGGGCTCGGTCAGGCCGCCGCGCAACGCTCCCGCTCCTCACGCTCCAGCGCGCGTGCGTCCAGGTCGCGGGCCTCCAGCTCCTCGCGGAGCCGGGCGAGCGCCCGGTGCAGCGTGCTCTTGACCGTACCGGCCGACATGCCGAGGGCGGCGGCCGTCTCCTCCGTGGACATCTGCTCCCAGTGTCGCAGCACCACGACGCTGCGCTGCTTGGGGGCGAGCACCTTCATGACGTCCATCAGCAGGGCGCGGTCCGCGTGCTGCTCGGTGGAGTCGTCGACCGAGGCGTCCGGGAGCTGCTCGGTCGGGACCTCCTCGAGCTTGCGCGCCCGCCACCACTCCGTGCGGGTGTTGATCATCACCCGGCGCAGGTAGGCGTCCGCGAGCCGCTTGTCCTCGATGGTCTCCCAGCGGCCGTACGTCCGCACGAGCGCCGTCTGCAGCAGGTCCTGCGCGTCGACCGGGTCCGGGACCAGACGGCGTGCGCTGCGCAGCAGCGCGTCCTGCCGGGTGCGGACGTACTCCTCGAACTCGAGCACCTCGCCCTGCGCCATGTCGACCGCCTCCTGATCCCCGTTCCGGCAGTCACTGCCGGTTCTCATCGCGTGTGCTGCCGCCTGGTGTGCGGCATGGCAACGAAGCTACGGAGCTGTTGTCACGGGGCTGTGCGAAGCAGCACGCGGCTGGCACTCGGCTGTCCGTCGGTTGTGTAACGGAAGCCGAAAAGGGGTATACCGGCGCGGCTATTTGCGCCGGTTCAGGGTGATTTGCCGGTTTGCTTCGTGTCGGCTATGTCAACGGCAGCCGATACAAACCACCCGGGAGGGGTTCGACGAGACCGTCCGCGACCAGACCGTCCAGCGCCCGCGCCCGCTGCACCGGCTCGTGCCACACCCGGTCGAGCACCGCCTGGGGCACGGGCGCGTGGGCCTCCCGCAGCACGGCGAGCAGCTTGCCGCGGACCTGGCGGTCGGTACCGGCGTACGTCTGCCCGCGCCGCGGAGGTCCGTCGTGCTCGGGCTTGCCCGCGAGCCGCCAGGCGCACTGGGCGGCGATCGGGCAGCGCACACAGGCCTCGTTCTTGGCCGTGCACACCAGTGCGCCCAGCTCCATGGAGGCGGCGGCCCAGCGCGCGGCGACGCTCTCGTCCTCCGGCAGCAGCGCGCGGGCGAGCCTGCGCTCGGCGGCGGTGGTGGCGTTCGGCGGGTACCGCACGCCGGTCACCGCCCGCGCGAACACCCGCCGCACGTTGGTGTCCAGCACGGCGTGCCGCTGCCCGTACGCGAAGGAGGCGACGGCGGCCGCCGTGTACTCGCCGATGCCGGGCAGGGCGAGCAGTTGGGCATGGTCCGTCGGTACGTCACCGCCGTGCCGTTCCGTTATGGCGACCGCGGCGCCGTGCAGCCGCAGCGCCCGGCGCGGATAGCCGAGCCGGCCCCAGGCGCGCACGGCCTCACCGGGCGCCTCCGCGGCCAGATCGGCGGGCCGCGGCCACCGTGCGAGCCAGTGCTCGTAGACCGGGAGCACCCGGCTCACGGGCGTCTGCTGGAGCATGAACTCGCTGACCATCACCCCCCACGGCCCGGCCTCGGGCCGCCGCCACGGCAGATCCCGGGCGTGCTCGTCGAACCAGTCGATGACGGGGGAGTGCAGGCCCGCTCCGCGCGGAGCGTCGGCGGTGCCGTCGGCGGGGCTGCTGTGCGGGGGCTGGGGCTGGGGCTTCGTGGGCGCAGTCATGGCCTTCCGATCCTGCCATGGCCGGGGCCCCGTGCGGGGGTACCGCCATGCCGGGGGCGACCCGGTCCAGCGGCTCGACCGGACGGCCGGATGGAATGCGCCCGCGCCGGCAAGGACCGAGCCCTGCGGACGGCCCTCACGCTGCTCCCACTCACGGCGGACCGACGGATGCGCCGCTCCGGCGAGGACCGGGCAGTTCGGGCGTCGGAGCGGACCCGGCAGCGAAAGGACGGTGCTGGGGGCGCCAGAGCCGTGACCGGCCCTGCGGGCGGGAGCCGGACCGTGCGCCGGTCGGTCAACGTGTCGCCACGAACGGCCATGGCTGCGCGGACAGGTCCGGACGAGCCCGGCCCGCTGCCTCCGGCCGGAGGCAGCGGGAGCAACTCGTGGCGCGGGCGGGGGAATCGGGAGGTAGTCGTGGCCAGAGGTGCAAGGCACGCGATCGCGAACATGCGGGCGGTGTCGGCGAACAGTGCGCCGAAGAGCAGGAGTCCGGCTCCGTCCATATCCCGACATCGTGTTGTACCGACGTGCGGGTGTCATCTGCGAAGCCGGTGATGTCCCGGTGGATTCCGGCGGACTCGAAGTCCGTGGTCACGGACCGTAGGCAGTGGGCCGATACGGTCACACCCCGCGGTCGTCACGTGTCAGTTTGCGGAATGATGATCCTGAAAAGTTGTGCCGCCCGGCGGCGGGTGAGGGCAGCGAACTCGCCGATCTCTCGTACAGTTTGCGCCGTGGGATCTCTGCGCAATCCGGTCGGGCCGCTTCCCTCCTCCATCTACTGGCGACGGAGGGCCGTCATGCTGTCCGTCCTCGCCGTGCTGGCACTGCTGATCGCATGGATCGTCAGCTCCGGCGGCGGAGGCGGCAAGAACGGCGCGGACGGGCCCAACGACAAGGAGCCCTCCCCCTCGACGATCACCCCCGGACCCTCCGGTTCCGGGCCGGCGATCAGCCAAGCCCCGGGCGGCCGCGACGAGTCGACGACCGGTGGGGACACCGGCGGCGGTTCGGGATCGGGCTCCGGCTCCGGTGCCGGCGCGGGAGCCGGCGGTGGGGCCGGTACGGGTGGCTCCGCCGGGGCGGCCGGGTCCGGCAGCGCGGGCAGTGCCGGGAGCGGGGGCACGGGCACCGGGATCGGACAGGGCGACACCCTTCCGGCCGGCTCCTCGCTGCCCAACTGCACCGCGGCTGCCGTGAAGTTGAGCGTGCGGAGTCTGCGCAACGCCTACGACCCCGGGCAGACACCCACGTTGCTGCTGACCGCGACGAACTCCTCGGGCAGTGACTGCAAGGTCGATCTCGGGCCCAAGAACGCGGTGTTGACGATCGCTCAGGCCGACTCGGACGACACCTACTGGTCGTCCGCCGACTGTCCCAGGACCCCGGGGAACCTGGTCTACCGGGCTCCGGCCGGGAGCAGCATCACGTACACCGTGAAGTGGGACCGCAAGCCGAGTGCTCCGCAGTGTGCGACGCCCCCCGCGGGGTCCGCGGGCGCGGGGACGTACCTGGTGGAGGTCAAGGCGCCCGGGTACGGCACGGCTCACGTTTCGTTCGTGCTGGAGAACGACTGAGCGACCAAGACGACTGAGCGACCAAGGCGGTGCCGCGGACGGCAGTTCGTCGTCTGCGGCGTGGTCGCGGTCTGCCGCGCGGTTCCCCGCGCGCCTGACAGCCCCTACACGTACCGTTCCAGGATCGAGCTCTCCGCCAGCCTGGACAGGCCCTCCCTGACGCTCCTTGCCCTTGCCTCGCCCACTCCGTCGACCGTCTGCAGGTCGTCGACGCTGGCGGCCAGCAGCTTCTGGAGGCCGCCGAAGTGTTCCACCAGGCGGTCGATGATCGCGCCCGGCAGGCGGGGGACCTTGGCCAGGAGACGGAAACCCCGGGGAGACACGCCCGAGTCGATCGCCTCGGGGGAGCCGGTGTAGCCCAGGGCGCGGGCCACGGTGGGCAGTTCGAGGAGCTCGGCGTGGGTCAGCGCGTCCAGTTCGTGCAGCGCCTCGTCGACCGTGCGGGAACGCTTCGCGGTGGGTTCGGGGACGTAGTCCCGGACCACCAGTTCGCGCTCCGGCTCCACGCCCGCGATCAGCTCGTCCAGCTGGAGGGCGAGGAGGCGTCCGTCCGTGCCGAGTTCGACCACGTACTCGGCGATCTCCGTGGCGATACGGCGGACCATCTCCAGGCGCTGCGCCACGGCCGAGACGTCCCGGACCGTCACCAGGTCCTCGATCTCCAGCGCGGAGAGCGTGCCCGCGACCTCGTCCAGGCGCAGCTTGTAGCGCTCCAGGGTCGCGAGCGCCTGGTTCGCGCGGGACAGGATCGCCGCCGAGTCCTCCAGGACGCGGCGCTGGCCGTCGACGTACAGGGCGATGAGGCGCATCGACTGGGAGACCGAGACGACCGGGAAGCCGACCTGCTTGCTCACCCGGTCCGCGGTGCGGTGCCGGGTGCCCGTCTCCTCCGTCGGGATCGTCGCGTCGGGCACGAACTGCACGCCCGCCCGCAGGATCTTCGACAGGTCGGACGAGAGCACGATGCCGCCGTCCAGCTTGCACAGCTCACGCAGACGCGTGGCCGCGAACTCGACGTCCAGGACGAAACCGCCCGTGCACATCGTCTCCACCGTCTTGTCGAAGCCGAGCACGATGAGTCCGCCGGTGTTGCCGCGCAGCACCCGCTCGAGGCCGTCGCGCAGGGGGGTACCGGGGGCCACAGCGCTCAGGGAGGCGCGCATCAGGCCATCGGAACCGGCACTCCCACCGGACTTTCCGGGAGCTGCTGCCCGGTCGTTGGCTGCCACTGCTCTCCTCCGGTCGCGGGGTCTTGGGCGCTCCCGTGTCGCACATTCGGTTCGTACGGACGGGCGAGACCAGGGCAAAGTCTACCGGCGGTCTTCCGCGTCCCGGGGGGCCTCTCGCCGACGCGAGCGCGGAAGGACTCTCAGGGCGTCCCCTATGTCCGCCACTTCCAGGACCTTCATACCGGCCGGGATCTTGCCGGGATCGCTCGGTACGAGTGCGTGGGTGAAGCCCAGACGGTGTGCCTCGGAGAGCCTGCGCTGAACGCCCGTGACCCGTCTGACCTCGCCCGCGAGGCCCACTTCGCCGATCGCGACGAGGTTCTTGGGCAGCGGGGTGTCGCTGGCCGCCGACGCCAGGGCGAGGGCGACGGCCAGGTCCGCGGCGGGTTCCGAAAGCTTTACCCCACCGACCGTCGCGGAGTAGATGTCCCGCTTGCCGAGCGCGCTGATCCGGCCCCGCTGCTCCAGGACGGCGAGCATCATCGAGACGCGGGAGGTCTCCAGACCCGAGGTGGTGCGCCGCGGCGAGGGGATCTGCGAGTCGACGGTGAGCGCCTGGACCTCGGCCACCAGGGGACGGCGGCCCTCGAGGGTGACGGTGAGACAGGTGCCGGGGACCGGTTCGGCACGACGTGTCAGGAAAAGTCCGCTCGGGTCGGCGAGGCCCGTGATGCCCTCGTCGTGCAGCTCGAAGCAGCCGACCTCGTCGGTGGCGCCGTAGCGGTTCTTGACGCCCCGTACGAGCCTGAGGCGGGCGTGCCGGTCGCCCTCGAAGCTCAGGACCACGTCCACGAGGTGCTCCAGCAGGCGCGGCCCGGCGATCGCGCCGTCCTTGGTGACATGTCCCACCAGGAGGGTGGACATCCCGCGCTCCTTGGAGACCCGGATCAGCGCCCCGGCCACCTCGCGCACCTGGGCCATGCCGCCGGGGGCGCCGTCGATCTCCGGGGAGGCCACCGTCTGCACGGAGTCGAGGATCAGCAGAGACGGCTTCACCGCGTCCAGATGCCCGAGGACCGAGGACAGGTCGGTCTCGGCGGCGAGATACAGGTGGTCGTCGATCGCGCCGATGCGGTCGGCGCGCAGCCGGACCTGGCTGGCGGACTCCTCGCCGGTCACATAGAGCGTGCGGTGCTCGTCGCTCGCCGACTTGGCCGCCACGTCCAGCAGCAGCGTGGACTTGCCGACGCCGGGTTCGCCCGCGAGGAGCACCACCGCGCCGGGCACGAGGCCGCCGCCCAGCACCCGGTCCAGCTCGGGCACGCCGGTGGAGCGGGCGGTGGCCTGGCGGCCGTCGACCTGGCCGATGGGCACGGCGGAGGTGGTGACGCGGCCGGGTGCCGTCGTACGCACGGCGGGCACGCCGTACTCCTCGATCGTCCCCCAGGCCTGGCACTCGGGGCAGCGACCGAGCCACTTGGCCGTCTGCCAGCCGCACTCGGTGCAGCGGTAGGACGGACGCTCCTTGGCGGACTTCGTACGGGCAGCCATGCACGAACCGTAACCGCCGGCACTGACAACGCGGTCGCCGCCCGCCGGACGGCAGGCGCTCCGGCATCCGGCCACTCCCGCGCTCCGGCGCGTGAATCGGCCACGTCGCGATGGGAACGAGCCATCGGATCAAGGGTTCCCGTCCCCTATTGAGGGATCGTTTCACCCGTACGGAGTAAAAGTGCTCAAGGTGCAGGAAGGGGCCATGTTTCGCCCCCTACGGTCCACGGATGATGAGCAGCAGTCCGGAGACCTCGACCCGCACCACCGGCGCGCACCGGGCGCAACGGCAGGAGCGCGACCGCGGTGCGGCGCGCACGCTGGCACAGCGGCCGCCCGCGCGCTACGAGCCGTACCTGGACGGCCTGTTCACCTACTGCGTGTCCGTGCTGTGCGACCACGACGCGGCGACCGCCGCTCTCGGTGACGTCCTCGCGCTCGCCGAGCGGCGCGGCGGCCCGGACGCGGCCGGCGACCGCAGGGCCTGGCTGTACGCGCTGGCCCGCTGGGCCTGTCTGCGCAAGCTGGCCGAGGCCAAGCAGAAACGTCAGGCCACGCACGCGGCAGGGCGTCACGGAACTGCCCAGGAGCCCGCCGAGCCCCCGGTCGCCGAGGACGTCCTGGAGTCACGGCGCCGCGAACTCTCCCTGCTGGCCTGGCCGGAGGCCGCCGGTACGACCCCCGAGCAGCGCGAGGCGCTCGAACTCGCCGTGCGCCACCACCTCGCCGCCCACGAGGTCGCCGCCGTCCTCGGCATGGACCTCGCCGGCGCCCGCGAACTGCTCGCCTCCGCCGCCTGCGAGGTCGAGCGCACGCGCGCGGCCCTCGCCGTCGTCGAGACCGGTGACTGTCCGAGTGTGGCGCGGCTCACCGGCGACAACCAGTTCGTCCTCAGCTCCGCCCTGCGCCGCGAACTCGTGCGCCATGTCGACGACTGCCCGCGCTGCCGCCGCAGTGCCGAGCGCGCCATCCCCGGCCGCTGGCCCGGCGCCATGACCACGCCCGCCGAGCTGCCCGTGCTCGAAGCGCCGCGCGGAGCACTGCACAGGGCGCTGGCGCACCCACCACGCGCGCGTGGCGCCGCCGTGCCCCGCTTCGACCGGCGCGGCTTCCCGATGGATCCCAAGGACCGGGCCGCCCGCCGTGACCGCCTCCGCGCGCGTGCCGTCACCACGACCGTCGTCGCCACCGTCGTCGCCGCCCCCGTGCTCGCCCTGTGGGCCGCCTACCGGGGCGGTCCCGGTGAGGGCGCCGACGGCCACTCCGCCAGCGCCGGCGAGGCGCACGGCCCCGGCAGCCTGGACGGGGTGGCGGCGAGCGGCGGCTACCAGAACGCCGGCAACGCGAGCACCAGATCCGGCAACCGTTTCACCAAGGACGGCCGGCCCGACGTCTCCGTGGAGGTCGTCAGCGTCGCCGGCGTCGGCAAGAAGGGCGCCGGGCGCCTGGAAGTCGACGCCGGCCACGACGGCGACACCACGCTGATCACCCTCACCACGGCCGGCGACGCCCCGGTCCGCTGGTCGGCCACCACGGGAGCCTCCTGGCTCTACCTCAGTCAGTCCTCGGGCACCCTGAAGCCCGGCGAGTCCCTGACGATCAAGGTGTACGTCGACCATCTACGCGAGCCGTCCGGCCTCTGGAGCGCGCGCGTGGCGATCTCACCGGCCGGCGCCGTCGTCACCATCCAGGGCTACGGCACGGCGCCCGCACCTGCCACCCCCGGCGAGCCGACGGCACCCCCGTCCAGCCCCAGCCCCACGGTCTCGGCCCCGGCGGATCCCACCCCCAGCGACCCGCCGTCCTCGTCCCCTTCCCCGACCCCGCCGGACCCCACCCCGACCGACCCGGCGAGCCCGACGCCGTCACCGACGGACAGCGGCGACCCGAGCCCGTCCGCGTCGTAGCGGATGCGGCGGGGGAGCCGGGGTGGGTGCCACCGATTCCCGCCGCTCAGGCGATCGGGTCCGCCGGATGCGGTGCCAGCAGGGGCAGTTGGGAGGCGAGGCGTTGCTCACAGAGTTCGACCAGGCGGTCGTAGCCTGCCTTGCCCATCAGTTCGATCAGCTCGGGGCGGTAGGAGACGTAGACCGGGTCGCCCGCGCCGTGTGCCGAGGTCGCCGACGTGCACCACCAGTGCAGGTCATGGCCGCCCGGACCCCAGCCGCGCCGGTCGTACTCGCCGATCGACACCTGGAGCACGCGGGTGTCGTCGGGCCGGTCGATCCAGTCGTACGTCCGCCGCACCGGCAGCTGCCAGCACACGTCCGGCTTGGTCTCCAGCGGCTCGCGGCCCTCCCGCAGCGCCAGGATGTGCAGCGAGCAGCCCTGGCCGCCCGCGAAGCCCGGCCGGTTCTGGAAGATGCACGAGCCCTGGAAGGGCCGGGTCTGCCGGTCGCCGTCCTCGTCCTCCGAGACCCAGCCGTTGCGCGTGCCCTCGTCGTGGTGCTGCCAGATGTCCGGAGTGAGTCGCGCCACGTGCTCGGCGACCCGCTTCTCGTCGTCCTCGTCGGAGAAGTGGGCACCCAGCGTGCAGCACCCGTCGTCCGCGCGGCCCGCCTGGATGCCCTGGCAGCCGCTGCCGAAGATGCAGTTCCAGCGAGAGGTCAGCCATGTCAGATCGCAGCGGAAGACCTGCTCGGCGTCCGCCGGATCCGGGAACTCCACCCACGCGCGCGCGTGGTCGAGCCCCTTCTCGTCGGCCTGCAGAGCCTTCATGGCCTTCCGCGACGGCTTCGGTGGCTTCGGTGGCTTCACCCGCGAAGGACCGTCGGCAGATACGGCCGTTTTGTCGTCCTTCACCTTTTTCGTCTTTGGCACGCGTCCAGGGTAAGTCGCCCGAAGCCACTCCGGGGACAGTCGAACGCCCAGCTGCCAGGTACGTTCCCTACATGAGACTCGGTGTCCTCGACGTGGGATCGAACACGGTGCACCTGCTGGTGGTGGACGCGCACCCCGGCGCACGACCCCTTCCCGCGCATTCGCACAAGGCGGAACTGCGCCTTGCCCAACTCCTCGACCACGCCGGGGCGATCGGTAACGACGGCGTCGAGAAACTGGTCTCGGTCGTCAAGGACGCGCTCCAGGCCGCCGAGGACAAGGGCGTCGAGGATCTGCTTCCGTTCGCCACCTCCGCCGTCCGCGAGGCCAGCAACGCCGACGACGTCCTCGCGCGCGTGCAGGCCGAGACCGGCGTCGAGCTCCAGGTCCTGACCGGTGCCGAGGAGGCCCGTCTCACCTTCCTCGCCGCCCGCCGCTGGTTCGGCTGGTCGGCGGGCAAGCTCCTGGTCCTCGACATCGGCGGCGGCTCCCTGGAGATCGCCTACGGCATCGACGAGGAACCGGACGCGGCGGTCTCCCTGCCGCTCGGCGCGGGCCGTCTCACGGCGGGCTGGCTCCCCGGCGACCCCCCGGACCCGGACGACATACGGGCCCTACGACGGCACGTGCGCGCCCAGATCGCCCGCACGGTCGGCGAGTTCGCCCGCTTCGGCGCCCCGGACCACGTGGTCGCCACGTCCAAGACCTTCAAGCAGCTGGCCCGCCTGGCCGGCGCGGCCCGCTCCGCCGAGGGCCTCTACGTCCAGCGCGAACTGAAGCGCGAGTCCCTGGAGGCGTGGGTCCCGAGGCTGGCCGGCATGACGACGGACCAGCGGGCGGAGCTCCCCGGCGTCTCGGAGGGCCGGGCCAACCAGCTCCTGGCGGGCGCCCTGGTGGCCGAGGGCGCGATGGACCTGTTCGGCGTGGAGACGGTCGACATCTGCCCATGGGCGCTGAGGGAAGGCGTGATCCTGCGCAGACTTGACCACATGGGTTCCGCGCAGGGCCTTTAGGGGCGCGCGGGACGGGGCGGCGAGCCAGGACGCACGCGAACCCGCCCAGTGGCAAGCGCCACAACGGCTCATAGGCGTTCCGTCTCACCCCGGCGGACGCCGTAGGCTGACGACCGTGGCAGAACCAGTCGTACGGATCCCGGATGCGAAGGTCGCCCTGTCGACGGCCTCCGTCTACCCGGAGTCGACGGCGACGGCCTTCGAGATCGCCGCGCGTCTCGGATACGACGGCGTCGAGGTCATGGTGTGGACCGACCCGGTCAGCCAGGACATCGAGGCCCTGCGCCGCCTCTCCGACTACCACGGGATCCCCATACTCGCCGTGCACGCCCCCTGCCTGCTCATCACGCAGCGCGTGTGGTCCACGGACCCCTGGGTCAAGCTCCAGCGCGCCCGGACGGCCGCGGAGAAGCTGGGCGCGAGCACGGTCGTCGTCCACCCGCCGTTCCGCTGGCAGCGCCAGTACGCCCGTGACTTCGTCAGCGGGATCTGGCGGATGGCGAACGAGACGGACGTACGGTTCGCCGTCGAGAACATGTACCCCTGGCGCTACCGTGACCGTGAGATGCTCGCCTACGCCCCCGACTGGGACGTCACCAAGGACGACTACCGGCACTTCACGATCGACCTCAGCCACGCGGCGACGTCCCGGACCGACGCGATGCAGATGGTCGACCGGATGGGAGACCGTCTCGGCCACGTCCATCTCGCCGACGGCAAGGGTTCCGCGAAGGACGAGCACCTCGTGCCGGGGCGGGGCGGCCAGCCCTGCGCCGAGCTCCTGGAGCGCCTCGCGCTGACCGGCTTCGACGGCCATGTCGTCATCGAGGTCAACACCCGCCGCGCGATGTCCGGCGCCGAACGTGAGGCCGACCTCGCCGAGGCCCTGGCCTTCACCCGCCTCCATCTGGCCTCGCCGGTGAAGGTGCCCCGGCGATGAGCGAGCGGGTCCCTCCGGGGGTGAGGGGGCGGGGAGGCGTGCGGATTCCTCCGGTGGTGCGCAATCGAGCAGGCGTGCAGGTGTCTCCGGGGCCGAGGAATCCAGCGGGCGTGCAATGTCCTCCGGTGGTGCGCAATCGAGCAGGCGTGCAGATGTCTCCGGAGCTGACGAACCGAGCAGGCATGCAGGTCTCCTCGACGGAGCCGAGGGATCCAGCAGCCGCGCAGGTGTCCCCGGTGACAAGGAACCGCCCAGCCGTGAAGGCGCCCGGGTCGTGAGCGACCTCGAAAGCGGCCCGGCGGCCGGCGTCACCGCCCGGAAGCGCGGCCGGCCCCGTCGTACGGAATCGGACGCGGCCGGTACCCGTGACCGGATCCTCGTCGCAGCCCGGGAGGAGTTCTCCGAGCGGGGCTACGAGAAGACGTCCGTGCGCGGGATCGCCAAGGCCGCCGGAGTCGACTCGGCCTTGGTCCACCACTACTTCGGCACCAAGGAACAGGTCTTCGAGGCGGCCGTGGAGATCGCCGCCGCACCCGCCCTGAGCGCGCCCCACGCACTCACGGAGGGTCCGCTGGAGGACGTGGGGGAGCGCCTTACCCGCTTCATCTTCGGCGTCTGGGAGAACCCCGCGACCCGCCTGCCGCTCCTGGCGATCGTCCGCTCCGCAGTGAACAACGAGACCGCGGCCGCCGTCTTCCGCCGGCTCGTCGCC
Organism: Streptomyces sp. NPDC005483; assembly: GCF_040606035.1. Lineage (NCBI taxonomy): Bacteria > Bacillati > Actinomycetota > Actinomycetes > Kitasatosporales > Streptomycetaceae > Streptomyces > Streptomyces sp. NPDC005483. The sequence goes on along the minus strand of NZ_JBEXEA010000062.1, from coordinate 12,848 downwards.
GCCCAGCTGCTGCGCCGCATCGCCGACCAGCTCGACCTCCCGGACGCGGAGCTGCGGGCCGAACTCGCGGCGGCGCAGCTCGTGGGGACGGCCATGCTGCGGTACGTGATCAAGGTGGAGCCGCTTGCCTCGACGGACATCGAGCAGATCATCGCGCGGGTGGCGCCGGTGGTGCAGAGCCATCTGACCGGACCCTGACGCCGAGACGGGCGTCCCGCATTCCGGACACCTTGTCCCGACCCCTGGATGACCGGCGTACGCTCGTTAGCAGTCAGAAGTCTCTTACGACCGTCTCTGAAGTCTCTGACGACCATCTCTGAAGGAGCGAGCGACGATGCCCGAGCTGAGGTCCCGCACAGTCACCCACGGCCGCAACATGGCGGGCGCCCGCGCCCTTATGCGCGCCTCCGGTGTACCCGGTGCGGACATCGGCCGCAAGCCGATCATCGCGGTCGCCAACTCCTTCACGGAGTTCGTGCCGGGCCACACCCACCTCCAGCCGGTCGGCCGGATCGTCTCCGAGGCGATCGTCGCGGCGGGCGGCATCCCGCGCGAGTTCAACACGATCGCCGTCGACGACGGCATCGCGATGGGCCACGGCGGCATGCTGTACTCCCTCCCCTCCCGCGACCTCATCGCGGACTCGGTCGAGTACATGGTCGAGGCCCACTGCGCCGACGCCCTGATCTGCATCTCCAACTGCGACAAGATCACCCCGGGCATGCTGAACGCCGCGCTGCGGCTGAACATCCCCACGGTCTTCGTCTCCGGCGGCCCGATGGAGTCCGGCCGCGCGACCCTCGTGGACGGCACGGTCCGTACCCTCGACCTGGTCGACGCGATGTCCGAGGCCGTGAACGAGAAGATCTCGGACGCGGACATGCTCCGTATCGAGGAGAACGCCTGCCCGACCTGCGGCAGCTGTTCCGGCATGTTCACCGCCAACTCCATGAACTGCCTGACGGAGGCCATCGGCCTCTCCCTCCCCGGCAACGGCTCGGTCCTGGCCACGCACACGGCCCGTAAGCAGCTGTACGTCGACGCCGCCGAGACCGTCATGGACATCACCCGCCGCTATTACGAGCAGGACGACGAGACGGTCCTGCCGCGCAACGTCGCCACCTTCGCGGCCTTCGAGAACGCGATGGCCCTCGACATCGCGATGGGCGGCTCGACCAACACGATCCTGCACCTGCTGGCCGCGGCCCAGGAGGCGGAGGTCCCCTTCGGTCTCGCCGAGATCGACGCGGTCTCCCGCCGCGTCCCCTGCCTGGCGAAGGTCGCCCCGAACGTGGCGAAGAACCGCACGTACTACATGGAGGACGTGCACCGCGCGGGCGGCATCCCCGCCCTCCTCGGCGAACTGCACCGCGCGGGCCTGCTGAACGAGGACGTCCACTCGGTCCACAGCCCCTCCCTCGCCGACTGGCTGAAGACCTGGGACGTCCGCGGCGGCTCGCCGTCCCCCAAGGCCCTGGAACTGTGGCACGCGGCCCCCGGCTGCGTCCGCTCCGCCGAGGCCTTCTCCCAGTCCGAGCGCTGGGCATCCCTGGACGAGGACGCGGCCGAGGGCTGCATCCGCAGCGCCGAACACGCGTACTCCAAGGACGGCGGCCTGGCGGTCCTCAAGGGCAACCTCGCGGTCGACGGCTGTGTGGTGAAGACGGCCGGCGTCGACGAGTCGATCTGGACGTTCGAGGGACCGGCGGTCGTCTGCGAGTCGCAGGAAGAGGCCGTCCAGAAGATCCTCACCCAGCAGGTCAAGGAGGGCGACGTCGTCGTCATCCGCTACGAGGGCCCCAAGGGCGGCCCCGGCATGCAGGAGATGCTCTACCCGACCTCGTACCTGAAGGGCCGCGGCCTCGGCAAGGCCTGCGCCCTGATCACCGACGGCCGCTTCTCCGGCGGCACCTCCGGCCTGTCCATCGGCCACGCCTCCCCGGAGGCGGCGGCCGGCGGCACCATCGCCCTCGTCGAGGACGGCGACCGCATCCGCATCGACATCCCCGGGCGGTCGATCGAGCTCCTGGTCGACGACGCCGAGCTCGCCCGCCGCGAGGCCGCCCTGGGCGGCGCGTACGCCCCGAAGAACCGCGAGCGCAAGGTCTCGGCCGCGCTGCGGGCCTACGCCGCGATGGCCACCAGCGCGGACAAGGGAGCGGTGCGGGACGTGTCGAAGCTGGGCTGAGACTCACTCCGCGACAGCGTGGGCCGTCCTTTCGGGGGCGGCCCCTTTTGCTGTGCGCCACCCACCCGAGGTCGCTCTGCGCGCTACCAGTCGGAGGGCTTGCGGGCGTCCACGGCGAAAACGGTGCCGTCGGGGGCGGTGGCGTAGATGCGGTGGTCGGCGAGAGTGGGCCGGGGCAGTGCACCGGCGACCGTACCCGAGTTCGAGCCGAGACGCGCCGGGGTCTGCCCGACGAGCCGGCCCTTGTCGGCGTCGACGGCGAGCAGCCGTCCGTCAGCTGCGGTGAAGTACACATGGCGATCGTCGGCCACCGGTACGGAACCACGGCTCACCGACGTCTCGAGATTCCACAGCCGCTTGCCCGACACCGTGTCCACGGCGTCCAGGGAACCACTCATCGCCAGCACGTAGACCCTGTTCCCCCGCACCGTGGCCTGGGCGTCGGGACGCGCTACCGGGAGCTTCACCCGGCGCGAGGACTCGGTCGCCGGTGTGTAGCGGACGACGGCCTCCGTGTCGCCGTACAGGTTGTCCGTCGAGAGGAAGAAGACGGACCCTCCGTGCGCACCCACGATCGCCAGGTTTCCGCTCAGCCGGGCGTCCCAGCGCACGGCCCCGGTGGCGGGGTCCACCGCGGTGACCTGGGTGCTCGACGCGTCGAGGGAGAGGCTCGTCGTGTAAGCCAGCGGGTCCCCGTCGAACGAGACGAAGGCCGGCGTGGGCTGTTCCGGTATGCGCCGGTTCCACTTGGTGTCACCCGTCGCGGCGTCCACACCGGTGACCGTCCCGTCGAGGAGGGTGAGCAAAAGCATTCCTCCGACGACCTGCATCCCGTGGTGCTCGGGCAGAGGGCGCCGCCAACGAGTCTTGCCCGAGGCGGGGTCGAGCGCTTCGAGGCGTCGCGATTCCTCCACCATCGGCTGTACGAGACCACCCCCGACGGCCGGTGGCTTGCTGGGCCTCGACTCGGCGACGGGGTGTCGCCACATCACGGCGCCGTCGGCCGGGTCCAGAGCGAAGACCGTGCCGGACTGCGCACAGATCAACTGGCCTGCCCCGTACGAGCATTGCGCCGGACCAACGGCCTTGGGCACCGGGTTCGCCGTCCAGCCGGCGAGCCGGGCGGCTGCTGTGGGCTTGTCACCGCTCTTCGCGGTGGCGTCCTCGCTGCTGCCGAGCCACTGGACGGAGGCAAGGACACCGGCCAGCACCAGCACGACCGCGCCGGCCACGAGGAGCGTCCTTCGGAAGGGTCGCCGCCCCGACCGTGCCGGCTGCTCCTTCGGCTCGGGCCCCGGCACGTCGCCCGTGCGCTGCGCCGGTATGAACGTCTGCGTGTCGTACGAGGCCGCCACGGAACGCAGCTCCCGCATCAGCTCGTCCGGGGTCGGCCGGTCCTCGGGCTCCTTCGCGAGACACCGCACGATGAGGGGCGCGAGATTCGTCGGGACGCCGGTCAGGTCCGGCTCGTCGTGGACGACCTGATAGGCGACGACGTACGGACTGTCGGAGTCGAACGGCCCGCGGCCCGTGGCCGCGTGCACCATCACGGACCCGAGGGCGAAGATGTCGGCGGCGGGACCCACCTCACGTGGCCGCCGGAATTGCTCGGGCGCCATGAAGGGCGGAGTCCCGATCAACTTCCCTGTCTCGGTGCGAAGTTCGCTGTCCTTTGGCCGAGAAATGCCGAAGTCGATGACCTTGGGCCCGTCCTCGGCGAGCAGCACGTTGCTCGGTTTGAGGTCCCGGTGCACGACCCCGACCCGATGGATGTCACGCAGCGCCTCGGCCAGGCCCGCCATCAGGCGCCGCAACTGGTCGGGCGCCATCGGACCGTTCCGCTTCACCTCGTCGGAGAGCGTCGGCCCGGGAATGAACAGCGTGGCCATCCAGGGCCGTTCGGCATCGGGATCGGCATCGACGACGGACGCGGTGAACGCCCCGCTCACCTTCCGCGCCGCGGCCACCTCCTGCCGGAAACGCCCCCTGAACTCCGGGTCCTTGGCGAACGCGGTGTGTACGACCTTCACCGCGAGCTTCATCCCCGAGGTGCTGCGCGCGACGTGCACCACGCCCATCCCGCCGGACCCCAGACATGACTCCAGGCGGTAGTGACCGGCGTACTCGGGAAGTTCCGCTTCCGCGCCCGCTCCGGTGTTGCCCTGTGGCGCCATGGAACCACCCCCGTGCTGATCGTCCGCGCGCGCGACACACGGAGCCTATGCGATGACCCGTACGGGACAGAGGCGGCTTGCTAGTGTCCGCGTGCGAGTTGCGTACATGTGTTTCATGGCGTGATTCAGGGGAATCAACGGGGCCCCATGGCAGTCATGGGGACCAACGGGGGAGGACGCGCATGTCTGTTGACCGTGTGGAAGAGACCGGGGGCGCCGAGGCGACCGAGGCCCTGTCGGCGGTGGCATCGATCCGCTATTACTCGGTCGCGCCCGGAGTCCGGCTCAACGTCCGCAACGGCCCCGGCACGGGCTACAGCATCGTGCGGGTGCTGCCCGAAGGCGCCAAGGTACCGATCTACTGCCAGACCCCGGGCACGTCGGTGACCGGCCCCTACGGCACCAGCAACATCTGGGACAACATCAGCAACGGCCAGTACGTCTCCGACGCCTACATACTCACCGGCAGCGACGGCTACGTCGCCGACCGCTGCTCCTGAACCTCCCCGGGGGAACCCTCATGACATCCCTGAAACGCAGATCCGTCATGCTCATGGGCCTTGCGAGCGCCTTCCTCATGGTCGGCGCCGCTCACGCCGAGGCGGCGATCCACTACTACGACGTCGCCCCGGATGTACGACTCAACGTCCGCCGTGGTCCCGGATCGCAGTACGGCATCGTCCGTGTCCTGCCCGAGGGTGCGAAGGTGGCGATCTACTGTCAGACGCCGGGCGAGACGGTGTCGGGCTACTACGGCACGTCGAACATCTGGGACAACATCGCCAACGGCGAGTTCGTCTCGGACGCGTACGTCCACACCGGCAGCGACGGCTACGTGGCGTCACGCTGCGGCTGATCCCCGAAGGGAGCCCGCCCCCGTCCCAGAGCCATAATCGTCCCGTGAGCGACGATTCCGGCACCCAGGACATCCCCGCGGGCTCCCCACAGGGCGGCGGCCCCCGCCCCGACCCGATCCGCTTCTTCGGCACGACCTGGGTCGACCACGGCAACGGCTACGCCCTCCGCCGCGTCGGCGCGGCCACCGGCTCCCTCGCCGCCACCGTCGCCTCCTGCCTGATCCTCCGCTTCGCCTACGAGGGCCTCCAGATCGCCGACACCGGCAGCTTCGTGACGGTCCTCGTCATCGCGATGTTCGCGATCTGCAGCGCGCTGGCGTTCCGCAACACGTGGGACGGCTTCGGCAAGCACCCCGACCCCGCCCGCCAGGCCTCCCTCCGCGGCCTCCTGGCCATCGGGTTCGTGGGCTCGCTGCTCGCCTATTTCTTCCGCACCTTCATGGAGGCGCCGGGAGAAGGGCTGCAGCGCAAGGAGTACGAGACGGCGCTGAAACTGCACGAGAAGCGAGGCGCTCGGCGCACCGGCAACCCCTCCAAGAAGAAGCGCCACCGCTGAGCGCGCCGGAAACCCCCGGCGAGACACACCCCTCCCGCGAACCCCTCTGCTTCTCACCGAAAACTCATCGCTCCCCCCACCCCTCCCCGTCACCATGGCCCTATGACGGCCTCCTTCCACACCAGCCGAGCCCACTCCTTCAACACCGCCGCAGCCCAGTACGCCGCCAACCGCCCCTCCTACCCGCCCACCCTCTTCGACGCGATCGAGGAGCTCGCCGGCCGCACTCTCGTCGGCGCCCGCGTCGCGGACATCGGTGCCGGTACGGGTATCGCGACCGCTCTGCTGCACGGCCGGGGTGCCGAGGTGGTGGCCGTCGAGCCCGGGGACGGCATGGCCGAGCAGTTCCGCCTGGCCCACCCGGGCATCCCGATCATCAGGGGAGACGGCAACGACCTCCCCCTCCTCACGGACTCCGCCGACCTCCTCACCTACGCCCAGTCCTGGCACTGGACCGACCCGGCCCGCGCGGTCCCGGAAGCCTGCCGCGTCTTGCGGCCGGGTGGTGCGCTGGCCCTGTGGTGGAACACCTACGCCCTCGACGTCCCCTGGATCGCCGGTCAGGTCGACCGGGTCGCCGAGCACTTCAAGGACTACGGCGCCCACCCGGCCGTCGAGGTGAACGGCAACGGAGCCCGGTCCGCCCTGGCCGACCCCAGCGGCCGCCTGGACTTCACCCGCCGAGTGGTCCGCTGGAGCCGCCGCGTGCCCGTCGACACCCACCTCGCCAACATCGGCAGCCACTCGATGTTCCTGGTCGCGGGTGAGGAACACGCCGGCGTCTTCCTCACGGAGGAACGGCGGATCCTGCTGGATCACTTCCCCGACGGCACAGTCCAGGAGACCTACGACGTCGAGCTACTGGTCGCCGTCACCACCTGACCCCGAGCAACGGCCCACCCCTCCAGGACAGCTCGCCCGGCTCCAGCCGTATCACCCGGTCCCGCGGCAACGCCTCCAACACGTCCAATAGCTCCGCCGGCCGCAGGACCGGGACATGCTCCGGCCCCCGTACGACTACGACGATCCCTGCCTCCCTCGGTCCTCGATCTCCTCGTCCCGCAGCCCCGCCGTACTCCTTCCGCCACCCCATGAGAACGCGACCGCTTGACGACCCCTGACGCCTGGGAGCATTATTCATCGCATGGTGAATAAAGTGTCCGCGCCGCCCGACGGCAGCACAACCTCAGGGCCGGCCACCCCCGCCGTCCACGCCAACGGCCTCACCGTCGTCCGAGGCCCCCGCACCGTCCTGCGCGGCCTCGCCTTCGACGTCCCCCGCGGCCAGATCACCGGCCTCCTCGGGCCCTCGGGCTGCGGCAAGTCCACCCTGATGCGTTCGATCGTCGGCACCCAGGCCAAGGTCACCGGCACCCTCGACGTCCTCGGCCGGCCCGCGGGCCACCCGACCCTGCGCACCCGCATCGGCTACGTCACCCAGGCCCCCTCCGTGTACGACGACCTGACCGTCCGCCAGAACCTCGACTACTTCGCAGCGATCCTCGACCCCGGCCGCGCCGCCGCCGACCGCCGCCACTCCGACGTCACCCGGGCCATCAACGACGTCGACCTCGCCACCCACGTCGACTCACTCGCGGGCAACCTCTCCGGCGGCCAGCGCAGCCGCGTCTCCCTCGCTGTCGCCCTTCTCGGCACCCCCGAACTCCTCGTCCTCGACGAACCCACCGTCGGACTCGACCCCGTCCTGCGCCGCGACCTCTGGAACCTCTTCCACGACATCGCCGCCCGCCGCGGCGCCACCCTCCTCATCTCCTCCCACGTCATGGACGAGGCCGAGCGCTGCCACCGCCTCCTCCTGATGCGCGAGGGCGAGATCCTTGCCGACGACACCCCCGAGGCCCTCCGCACCCGCACCCACTCCGACACGGTCGAGGCGGCCTTCCTCCACCTGGTCGACCAGGCAGTCGAGGCAAGCCGCACCAAGGAGCACACGCGATGACCACGCCCACCACGCCCGCACCGAGTCTCGCGCGGACCCCCACCAGCGGCCTCAACCTCTCCCGCACCACCGCCACCGCAGCCCGCGTCCTGCGTCAGCTCCGCCACGACCCGCGCACCATCGCGATGATGATCCTGATCCCCTGCGTGATGCTGCTCCTGCTGCGCTATGTCTTCGACGGCAGCCCGCGCACCTTCGACAGCATCGGCGCCTCCCTCCTCGGGATCTTCCCGCTGATCACGATGTTCCTGGTCACCTCCATCGCCACCTTGCGCGAACGCACCTCCGGCACCCTCGAACGCCTCCTCGCCATGCCGCTCGGCAAAGGCGACCTCATCGCCGGCTACGCCCTCGCCTTCGGCACCCTCGCGATCATCCAGTCCGCCCTGGCCACCGGCCTGGCGGTCTGGGTCCTCGGTCTCGACGTCATCGGCAGCCCCTGGCTCCTGCTGCTGGTCGCCCTGCTCGACGCCCTGCTCGGCACCGCACTCGGCCTCTTCGTCTCGGCCTTCGCGGCCTCCGAATTCCAGGCCGTCCAGTTCATGCCGGCCGTGATCTTCCCCCAACTCCTCCTCTGCGGCCTCTTCACCCCCCGCGACAACATGCACCCCGTCCTCGAGGGCATCTCCGACGCCCTCCCCATGTCCTACGCCGTTGACGGCATGAACGAGGTCCTCAGGCACACGGACATGACAGCGACCTTCGTCCGCGACGCGCTGATCGTGGCGGGCTGCGCACTGCTGGTCCTGGGACTGGGCGCGGCGACCCTGAGGCGCAGGACCGCGTAGGACCGCGACGACCGAGGACCGCATGGACCGCCACCGACCCCATGTCCCGCCCACCGGACACCCGTCCTGCGCGCCCCGACCCGGTGCCAGACTGAACCGCATGAGTCAGAAAGTCGCAGTCCTCGGTACCGGCAAGATCGGCGAAGCCCTGCTCAGCGGAATGATCCGCGCCGGCTGGGCCCCGGCCGACCTCCTGGTCACCGCCCGCCGCCCCGAGCGAGCCGAGGAACTCCGCAGTCGCTACGGAGTCAGCCCGGTCACCAACCCGGAGGCCGCCAAGACCGCCGACACCCTGATCCTCACGGTCAAACCCCAGGACATGGGCACCCTCCTCGACGAACTCGCCCCGCACGTCCCGGCCGACCGCCTGGTCATCAGCGGTGCCGCCGGTATCCCCACCTCCTTCTTCGAGGAGCGCCTCGCCACCGGCACCCCGGTCGTCCGTGTCATGACCAACACGCCCGCCCTGGTCGACGAGGCCATGTCCGTCATCTCCGCCGGCACCCACGCCACCGCCGACCACCTCGCCCATACCGAGGAGATCTTCGGCGCCGTCGGCAAGACGCTCCGCGTCCCCGAGTCCCAGCAGGACGCCTGCACCGCCCTCTCCGGCTCCGGACCGGCCTACTTCTTCTACCTGGTCGAAGCCATGACCGACGCGGGCATCCTGCTCGGCCTGCCCCGCGACAAGGCCCACGACCTGATCGTCCAGTCCGCGATCGGCGCCGCCACGATGCTCCGCGACAGCGGCGAACACCCGGTGAAGCTCCGCGAGAACGTCACGTCCCCCGCGGGCACCACCATCAACGCCATCCGCGAACTCGAGAACCACGGCGTACGAGCCGCCCTCATCGCCGCCCTCGAAGCCGCCCGCGACCGCAGCCGCGCACTGGCCTCCGGCAAGAAGGACTGACGCCACCGGGGGCGGTCACCCCGCCGCGTCCACCACTTCCTTCGTGGCCACCACGCGGGCGAATCCGCCCCCGTGCAGCGAGACCGCCGACGCCTGTGCCACCTCGTCCGCACTCCGCCGCCAGCCGAACGGGCCCTCCAGATCGAATGTGTGCGTCGCGTCATAGGCGACCACCACGTCGTACCCCAGGTTCCCGCCCATCCGAGCCGTCGTCTCCACGCACATGTTGGTCTGGATCCCAGCCACCACGAACTGCGAGATCCCCTCGCTCTTCAGCCAGGCATCCAGATCCGGCGTCCCGTAGAACGCCGAGTTCACGGTCTTCGTGACCAACAGCTCAGCCCCGCCGACCCCCTTCCCACGCCGCCGCTCCACGTACTCCTTGAAGCCGTTCCCCTCATACCCCGTCCGCAGCGGCGACTCGGGCTTGCGCGAGTCATGCCGCACGAACACGACCGGCCGCCCCGTTGCCTGCCACACGTCGATGAGCGAAGCGATGTTGTCATCGGCCTCCGGGTTGTTCCGCGGTCCCCAGAAGCCGGCCTCGTCGAAGCCCTTCTGGACGTCCACGACCACCAGCGCTGCGTTCTCTGCGATCTCCATGCCGACGATCCTGCCGCCGGGAGCCCATCCCACCCAGAGGGTGAAAAGACAGCGATCGATGGTTTACTGCCAGCCATGAGGAACCCTGGAGACAAGGAGCATGCGTACCGCGTCGCCCTGGTCGCCTTCCCCGGCATCCGCGCCTTCGACGTCTCCGTCATCACCGAGGTCTGGGGCACCGATCGCACCGATCGCGGAGCCCCCGCATTCGACCTGCGCCGAGTCGCCCCCGACCCCACACCGGTCCCCATGCGCGGCGGCCTCACCCTCCTTCCCGATCGCACCCTCGACTGGCTGTCCCGCGCCGATCTCATAGTGATCCCCGGCCTCGACGACCACCTCACCTCCGCACCCACCCCAGTCCTCGACGCCCTTCGCCGCGCGCACACTCGCGGCATCACCATCGCGGCCCTGTGCGGCGGCGCCTTCACCCTCGCCCAGGCCGGCCTCCTCGACGGCCGCCGCGCCATCACCCACTGGAACCTGATCGACTTCCTGCGCGCACACCACCCCCAGGTCACCGTCGTCCCCGACGCCCTCTTCATCGAGGACCACAACATCTGGACCGCGGCCGGCACCGCGGCAGGCATCGACCTCTGTCTCCACCTCGTCCGCCAGGCTCACGGCGCCGAAGCTGCGGCCGCCATCGCCCGCTCGATGGTCACCGCACCCTTCCGCACCGGAACCCAGGCACAGTTCATCGAGCACCCCACCCCGCGCGCCGACCGCGACTCCGACGCCCTCGTCGCCGCACGCGAGCACGCCCTGCGCCACCTCCACGAACCGCTCACCGTCGCCGACCTGGCCGCCCGCGCAGGCATGTCCGCCCGCAGCTTCGCCCGTCACTTCACCGCGGAAACCGGCACGACCCCGCTCCGTTGGCTCCTCGACCAGCGCATCGCCGCAGCACAGAAACTCCTCGAGCGCACCGACCTGCCGATGCCCGAGGTCGCCCGCCGCGCCGGCTTCGGCAGCGAGGTCACGATGCGCCAGCACTTCGCATCGCGCCTCGCCACCAGCCCACGCGCCTACCGGGCAGCGTTCAGCACGACACCGCGGTCGACCGCGCCGGTATGCGCGGCAGCGGTATCGGCAGCCGTATCGGCAGAGGCGGGTAGCAGCCCGATCGCGCGATAGGCGGCATCCACAGTCGGCCGGGCCATCGTCCGCGCCCTCTCCGCGCCATCCCGCAGCACCCCCTCCACATAGCCAGGATCCGCGCACAACTCCTTGTGCCTCTCCTGCACGGGCCTCAAGACCTCGACCACGGCCTCGGCGGTGTCCTTCTTCAAGGCGCCGTACGACTCATATACACCGCTCAGCTCCGATGGGTTCCCACCCGTGCAGGACGCGAGGATCTCCAGCAGGTTCGCCGGCCCCGGCCGGGCCTCCCGGTCGTACACGACCTCCCGCCCGCTGTCGGTCACGGCCCGCATCACCTTCTTCCGCACGACGTCAGGTTCGTCGAGCAGATAGACGATCCCCGGCCCGGAGTCGTCCGACTTCCCCATCTTCGAGGTCGGCTCCTGGAGGTTCATGACCCGTGCGCCCACCGTCGGCACGGTGGCCCGGGGCACCACGAACGTGTAGCCGTACCGCTGGTTGAACCGCACCGCCAGATCTCGCGTCAGCTCCACGTGCTGAGCCTGGTCGTCCCCGACCGGCACCTCGTCGGCCCCGTACGCCAGGATGTCCGCGGCCATGAGCACGGGATACGTCAGCAGCGACAGCCGCACACTCCCGCCCCGAGCCCGCTCCCGAGCGGCTTTCTCCTTGTACTGGATCATGCGCCGCATCTCGCCGTCCGTGGCCACGCACTCCAGCACGTACGACAGCCGCGCGTGCTCGTCCACATGACTCTGTACGAACAAGGTGCACAACTCGGGATCCAGTCCCGCCGCGAGCAGCAGCGTCGCCGCCTGCCGACTCAGCCGACGCACCCGCGCCGGATCATGGTCGACGGTCAGGGCGTGCAGGTCGACGATGCAGAACAGCGACTCGGCCCGGTGCTGATCGACCGTGGCCCACTGCCGCATGGCTCCCAGGTAGTTCCCCAGCGTCAGATGCCCCGTCGGCTTGACCCCGCTGAAGACCCGCGTCATCTCTCCACCTCCTGGTCGAGACCGCCGTCCCCGGCCGGCCGACCTTCAGGAGTCCTGGAGGGAGATACGCGAACGGCCGCCGAGGCGGCGGCCGTTGAGTGCATACGTGCTTACGGCCGCCTTCAGGCGGCCCACCACTGCTGGGTGCACGTACGCGTTGTCATGCCTGCCAGCCTACGCCCGCGAGGGGCCGTCCGGACGTGAGTTGACACTCCCCAGCCCGGTACGTAGTGTTCTCCGAGTTGTCCGACGTGAGCGCCGACCTCGGTCGGTCCCCGGACAGCCATTCCGTAGGTACCAGCCAACAAACGACGACAGTCGCTCTGTCTGCCGTCGCCGTATTGGTATGTGTATTCGCGAAATGAGGAATCCACGTTCGAAAGGACGGTGGCCCCCGATTAGCTCGGGAGCCAGGAATCCGCTAAAGTCTCACTCGTCGGAACGGCCCAACGGCCGGGAAGGCAAGCCCGCTGACTGGGAATCAGGCCCGAAAGGATCTGATAGAGTCGGAACCGCCAGAAAGGGAAACGCGAAGCGGGAACCTGGAAAGCACCGAGGAAATCGGAACCGGAAACGGTCTGATAGAGTCGGAAACGCAAGACCGAAGGGAAAGCCCGGAGGAAAGCCCGAGAGGGTGAGTACAAAGGAAGCGTCCGTTCCTTGAGAACTCAACAGCGTGCCAAAAATCAACGCCAGATATGTTGATA
>NZ_JBEXEA010000061.1:0-32569 GCF_040606035.1 Streptomyces sp. NPDC005483 | reverse complement strand
CACCAAGCAGGAGCTCACCGAGTACCTGAGCGAGCTCTCCGGTGAGGCGGCCTCCTACATGCGGCCGAACTTCTTCGCCAACACCCCCGACATCCTGCACGCCTTCCTCCAGCACGGCGGCCGTCCCGCGTTCGCGCTGCGCGCGGTGCTGGCCGCGACCCTCTCACCGACCTGGGGCATCTACTCCGGCTACGAACTCGCCGAGAACACCCCGCTGCGCGAGGGCAGCGAGGAATACCTCGACTCGGAGAAGTACCAGCTCAAGGCCCGCGACTGGGACACCGAGGACAGCCTCGCCCCCCTGATCACCCAGCTCAACACCATCAGACGCCGCCACCCCGCCCTCCAGCGTCTGCGGAACATCCGCTTCCACCACACCGACAACGACGCGGTCATGGCCTACAGCAAGCGCACGGGTGACGACACGGTTCTGGTGGTCGTGAACCTCGACCCGCACCACACCCAGGAGGCCACGGTCTCGTTGGACATGCCGCAACTCGGCCTGGAATGGCACGAGTCCCTGTCCGTCCACGACGAACTGACGGGCGAGACCTACCACTGGCGCAGAAACGGCTACGTACGCCTGGAGCCCGGCCGGGCACCGGCGCATCTGTTCCAGGTCCGCAGGTCGGCGCCGCAGAGCGGAGGATCCACAGCGTGACTGTCAACGAGCCCGTCCACGACACCTTCGAGGACACCCCGGCGAAGGACCGGGACCCCGACTGGTTCAAACGCGCGGTCTTCTACGAGGTCCTCGTCCGCTCCTTCCAGGACAGCAACGGCGACGGCGTCGGCGACCTCAAGGGCCTGACCGCCAAGCTGGACTACCTCCAGTGGCTCGGTGTCGACTGCCTGTGGCTGCCGCCGTTCTTCAAATCGCCGCTCAGGGACGGCGGCTACGACGTCTCGGACTACACCGCCGTCCTGCCGGAGTTCGGCGACCTCGCCGACTTCGTGGAGTTCGTCGACGCCGCCCACCAGCGCGGCATGCGCGTCATCATCGACTTCGTCATGAACCACACCAGCGACCAACACCCGTGGTTCCAGGAGTCCCGCAAAGACCCCGACGGCCCCTACGGCGACTACTACATGTGGGCCGACGACGACAAGCAGTACGAGGACGCGCGGATCATCTTCGTCGACACCGAGGTCTCCAACTGGACCCACGACCCGGTCCGCGGCCAGTACTACTTCCACCGCTTCTTCTCCCACCAGCCGGACCTCAACTACGAGAACCCGGCCGTCCAGGAGGAGATCCTGGCCGCCCTCCGCTTCTGGCTCGACCTCGGTATCGACGGCTTCCGCCTCGACGCCGTCCCCTATCTGTACGCGGCGGAGGGCACCAACTGCGAGAACCTGCCCGCCACGCACCAGTTCCTCAAGCGGGTCCGCAAAGAGATCGACGCGATGTATCCGGACACGGTCCTGCTGGCGGAGGCCAACCAGTGGCCGGAGGACGTCGTCGACTACTTCGGCGACTACCAGGCCGGCGGCGACGAATGCCACATGGCCTTCCACTTCCCGGTCATGCCCCGCATCTTCATGGCCGTACGGCGGGAGTCGCGCTACCCGATCTCGGAAATCCTCGCCAAGACCCCGGCCATCCCGCAGAACTGCCAGTGGGGCATCTTCCTGCGCAACCACGACGAGCTCACCCTCGAGATGGTCACCGACGAAGAACGCGACTACATGTGGGCCGAGTACGCGAAGGACCCGCGTATGCGCGCCAACATCGGCATCCGGCGGCGCCTGGCTCCCCTGCTCGACAACGACCGCGACACGATCGAGCTGTTCACCGCCCTACTGTTGGCCCTGCCCGGCTCGCCGATCCTCTACTACGGCGACGAGATCGGCATGGGCGACAACATCTGGCTCGGCGACCGGGACGCCGTACGCACCCCGATGCAGTGGACACCCGACCGCAACGCGGGCTTCTCCGCGGCCGATCCGGGCCGGCTCAACCTGCCGATCATCATGGACCCGGTCTACGGCCATCAGGTCACCAACGTCGAGGCGTCCATGGCGTCGCCCTCGTCGCTGCTGCACTGGACCCGCCGGATGATCGAGATCCGCAAGCAGAACCCGGCGTTCGGCCTCGGCACCTTCACCGAGCTGCACTCGTCCAATCCCGCGGTGCTGGCCTTCCTGCGGGAGTACGAGGACGACCTGGTCCTGTGTGTGAACAACTTCTCCCGGTTCGCGCAGCCCACAGAACTGGATCTGCGTGAGTTCGACGGCCGGCACCCGGTCGAGCTGTTCGGCGGAGTGCGCTTTCCGGCCATCGGTGAACTGCCGTATCTGCTGACCCTCGGCGGGCACGGCTTCTACTGGTTCCGGCTCTCCCGAGTCGCATCCCGCATCGGCCGACGCCATTGAGCGTGCCGACGAAAGGACGCGTCACCATGCCGAAGACCGCATCCCTCAGCCCGCGACCCGCCCCCGCGACCGATCTCATGGCCTCGCTCGGCGAGCTGCTGCGCCAATGGCTGCCGCGGCAGCGCTGGTTCGCGGGCAAGGACCGGCCCGTCAGCGAACTCGGCCTGCTGTCGATGACCGAGCTGTTCCCGGGCTGTCTGCACCTGCTGGTCCACACCGGTCACGGCGGGGTGCCGGCGCCGGGCGGCGGTGCCCCGGCCGGTGACTGCTACCAACTGCTGCTCGGCGTGCGCAAACACCTCTCGCCGCGTCTCGGCCGAGCCCTCATCGGCCATGCCGAGCAGGGCCCGCTGGCCGGTCTGACGATCTACGACGCCCTGCACGACCCTCGCTCGGCGCAACTGCTGCTGGAGCGGCTGCGGCAGCCCGGCACGGCCGGCCCCCTACGCTTCGAGGGCACCCCCTCGGTGCCGGTGCCCGGCGGGCTGCCCCCGCGGCTGCTGGAGACCGAGCAGTCGAACTCCTCGCTGGTGTACGGCGACGAATACATCTTGAAGGTGTTCCGCCGCATCCAGCCCGGGGTCAATCCGGACCTGGAGGTACCGGTCGCGCTGGCCGGACAGGGCTGCCGCCGGGTGCCGGCGCCGGTCGCCTGGTTCCGGACCACGCATCCGCAGGAGGCCACGCTGGGCGTGCTCCAGCCGTATCTGCGCGACGCGTCCGACGGCTGGGCGCTGGCCCTCCAGGCGCTCGCCTCCGGTGACGACTTCACCGTGCAGGCGCACGAGCTGGGGCGGGCCATGGCCGAGGTGCACCTCGCGCTGGCCGCCGCCTTCCCCGGCAGCGGCCACGACGACAACGGCTCCACGGCAGCCGCGATGACCGAGCGGCTGGACTCCGCCGCACACAGTGTGCCGGCCCTGCGGCCGTTCGTCCCCGGTCTGCGCAATGCCTTCGGCGCGCTCTCCACCTGCGACTCCGGGCCGCCCGCGCAGCGCGTCCACGGCGACCTGCACCTGGGGCAGGTGCTACGGGCGGGCCGCGAGTGGTTCGTCATCGACTTCGAGGGCGAACCCTCGCGGCCGCTCGCCGACCGGTGCGCCGCCCAGTCCCCGGTGCGGGACATCGCGGGCATGCTGCGCTCCTTCGACTACGCGGCCCGGCAGCGCCGGCCCTGGCGGCCGGAGTGGGCGCGCCGCTGCCGGGAGGCCTTCTGCGGGGGCTATGCCGCCCTCGCCGGGTGGGATCCGCGCAAGAAGCACGGCCTGCTGCGCGCCTACGAGACCGACCGGGCCGTCTACGAAGTCCTGTACGAGGCACGACACCGGCCCGACTGGCTGCCGGTGCCCATGGCGGCGATCGAACGTCTCGCCGTGAGAGGAGACTGAGCCGTGGCTTTGCGCGACACCTCACTGCCCGAGCGGTCCGGACCGGCGCGCTGTGCCCCGGCCCCCGCACTCGACCCCGCCGACCGGGGCCGGCTGCTGGCCGGCGCCCACCACGACCCGCACGCTCTGCTCGGCGCCCACCCGGTGGCGGGCGGGATCGCCTTCCGGGCACTGCGCCCCTTCGCCCGCGCGGTCGGCGTCGTGATCGACGGCGAGCGCAGACAGCTGACCTCGGAAGGCGACGGCCTCTTCTCCGGTCTGCTGCCCCTCGAAGCGATCCCCGAGTACACCCTGCTGGTGGCGTACGCGGACGGCGAACAGGAGGTGCACGACCCCTACCGCTTCCTGCCCGCGCTCGGCGAGACCGACCTCCATCTCATCCGTGAGGGCCGCCACGAGCAGCTGTGGAAGGCGCTCGGCGCCGAGCCGATGACCCACGAGGGGGTGACCGGCACCCGCTTCACCGTCTGGGCTCCGAACGCCCAGGGGGTCCGGGTGGCCGGTGAGTTCACCTTCTGGGACGGACAGGCCTTCCCGATGCGCTCGCTCGGTTCGTCCGGGGTGTGGGAGCTGTTCCTGCCGGGGATCGGTGAGGGCGCCCGCTACAAGTTCGAGATCACCTCGCGCCACGGCGACCGGTTCCTCAAGTCCGACCCGATGGCGCGCAGCACCGAGGTACCGCCCGCGACCGCGTCCGTGGTGACCTCCTCGCACTTCGCATGGGACGACCGGGAATGGATGGCCCGGCGCGGTGAGACCCCGGTGCACCAGGCGCCGTTCTCGGTCTACGAAGTCCATCTGCCGTCCTGGCGGCAGGGCCTGACGTACCGTCAGCTCGCGGAGCAGTTGCCCGCCTACGTCAAGGACCTGGGCTTCACCCACGTCGAGCTGATGCCGGTCGCCGAGCACCCCTTCGGCGGCTCCTGGGGCTACCAGGTCACCGGCTTCTACGCGCCGACCTCCCGGCTCGGCACGGCCGACGACTTCAGGTACCTCGTGGACGCCCTCCACCGGGCCGGCGTCGGTGTGATCATGGACTGGGTGCCGGCCCATTTCCCCAAGGACGACTGGGCGTTGGCCCGCTTCGACGGGGATCCGCTGTACGAGCCGGGAGACTCGCGGCGTGCCGAGCACCCGGACTGGGGGACGTACGAGTTCGACTTCGGGCGCGTCGAGGTGCGCAACTTCCTGGTCGCCAACGCCGTGTACTGGTGCGAGGAGTTCCACATCGACGGGCTGCGCGTGGACGCCGTCGCCTCGATGCTCTACCTGGACTACTCGCGCGATTCCGGCCAGTGGAGCCCCAACGTGTTCGGGGGCCGGGAGGATCTCGACGCGGTCGCCTTCCTCCAGGAGATGAACGCGACCGTGTACCGCCGGGCGCCGGGTGTGGTCACGATCGCGGAGGAGTCCACGGCCTGGGACGGCGTGACCCGGCCCACGGACAGCGGGGGCCTCGGGTTCGGCCTGAAGTGGAACATGGGCTGGATGCACGACTCCCTCGGCTACATCAGCCACGAGCCGGTGCACCGCAAGTACCACCACAACGAGATGACCTTCTCGATGGTGTACGCGTACAGCGAGAACTACGTCCTGCCGATCTCCCACGACGAGGTCGTCCACGGCAAGCAGGCGCTGGTGTCCAAGATGCCGGGCGACTGGTGGCAGCAGCGGGCCAACCACCGCGCCTACCTCGGCTTCATGTGGGCGCACCCCGGCAAGCAACTCCTGTTCATGGGCCAGGAGTTCGCCCAGGGTGCCGAGTGGTCCGAGGCCCACGGCCCGGACTGGTGGCTGCTCGACCCGGCGTACGGCGCCGAACCCGACCACCGGGGCGTCCGCGATCTCGTGCGCGATCTGAACACCGTCTACCGCGCGACCCCCGCCCTGTGGGAGCGCGACACCGACCCCGGCGGCTTCCGGTGGGTGGTCGGGGACGCGGCCGAGGACAACGTCTTCGCCTTCCTGCGGTTCGACGCGGCGGGCAACCCGCTGCTCGCGGTCTCCAACCTGTCCCCCGTCGTGCGTGAGGACTACCGCCTCACCGTCCCCGACGGCCTCCCCCTGTGGCAGGAGTCCCTCAACACCGACGACGCGCGGTACGGCGGCGGCGACATCGTCCGGCGTGATCCGGTCAAGGCGGAGGACGGGGCGCTGCGGCTCACCCTGCCGCCGCTCGCGACGGTGTGGCTGGTCCCGATGCCCGACTGAGGGCGGCGGGCGACACGGAGGTGTCCGACCGGCCTCGAAGGGGCAGTCGGGGTCGTACGAGAACGAGCATCCTCGTCGTCGCCGAGAGCCACAGAAAGGGCTGCATCACGTGCGCACCGTGGGAGTGGAGGAGGAACTCCTCCTGGTCGACCCGGAGACCGGCGAGCCGCAGGCGCTGTCCGCGGCCGTCCTCGCGCGGGCCGCGCAGGACGGGCCGGACCAGGACGTCTTCGAGAAGGAACTGCACAACCAGATGCTGGAGTTCGCCACCCATCCGCAGTCGGGGATGGACGAACTGCGCGCGGAGATCGTGCGCTGCCGCAAGGAGGCGGCCCGGCTCGCCGGCGACAGCGGCTGTGCCGTGGCCGCCCTGGCCACCTCGCCGCTGCCGGTCAGCCCCTCCGTGGGCATCGGCCGCCGCTACCAGTGGATGGCGGAGCAGTACGGCATCGCCACCCAGGAGCAGCTCGTCATGGGCTGTCACGTCCATGTGTCCGTGGAATCGGACGAGGAGGCCGTCGCCGTCGTCGACCGGATCCAGCCCTGGCTGAACGTACTGGCCGCGCTGAGCGCCAACTCGCCTTTCTGGCAGGGGAAGGACAGCGGCTACAGCAGTTACCGCAGCCGGGTGTGGCAGCGCTGGCCCTCGGCCGGTCCGACCGAGCCCTTCCGCTCGGCGGAGCGCTATCACCGGCGGGTCGCGGACATGGTGGCGACCGGCGTCATCCTGGACGAGGGAATGATCTACTTCGACGCCCGGCTGTCCCGGACCTACCCGACGGTGGAGATCCGGGTCTCGGACGTCTGTCTGCACTCGGACACCGCCGTACTCCTGGCGACGCTCGCCCGCGGGCTGGTGGAGACGGCCGCGCGCGAGTGGCGGGCCGGCAAGGAGCCGGTGACGCACAGCGTGAGCCTGCTGCGGCTGGCGGCCTGGCGGGCCGCGCGCTCCGGTCTGTCGGAGGAGCTGCTGCACCCGGCGACCATGCACCGGATGCCGGCGGAGACGGTGGTGCGGGCGTTGCTCGAGCATGTCGAGGACGCGCTCGCCGACAGCGGCGACCTGGACCGGGCCCGCGAGTCGTGCGCCGAGCTGCTGCGGCACGGCAACGGCGCCCGGGTGCAGCGTGAGTTGCTGGAGCGCACCGGGAGTCTGCGGAGCGTGGTCACGGAGTGCGTGCGGCTGACCCAGTCGTAGTTCTCACAGGGCCAGGACGATCGCGTACACCAGGAAGAACGCGGCGACGAGGACGACCAGGAGCAGGATCAGGGCCAGCGGGCCCTTGGCCCAGCCCTTGGTCGGGTTGTGCGTCTCCTGGGGCCCGGCCCCGGGCAGGCTGCTCTCGGCCGGCGGGGTCTCGCCCGGGGGTACGCCGCCGCCCGGTTCCAGTCCGGTGGTGCGCTCGGGTTCGGGATCGGGGTTCGTGTAACTCATGCGGTCCGAGTGCCCCGATCTCGACGAGATCACGGGTGACCGCTTACTTCCGTATTCCAGGTACCACCCGCTCGCGCCTGGGCTACATTCGAGCACCGCGGATGACCGAGCTCGTCGGCACAGTCACAGCCCGTACACGTCAGGAGCAGCGCATGCGCGACTTCGCCCTCGCTCCCCGGACCATCTCGCGCTCCAGCGGCGGCCTGGCCGACAGCGCGTTCGAGCGCGCGGAGCTCGACCCCACCCTGCCGGTGCTCGCCCGCCGTCCCGAGGGCTCCTCGGGAGGCTGGCGGGAGGTCACGGCCGTGGAGCTGCGGGACGAGGTCGTGGACCTGGCGAAGGGACTGGTCGCCTCCGGGATCTCGCCCGGCCACCGGGTCGCGATCATGGCGCGCACCCGTTACGAGTGGACGGTTCTCAGCTACGCGCTGTGGACGGTCGGCGCCGAGGTCGTACCGATCTACCCGACGTCCTCCCGCGAACAGGTCGAGTGGATCCTGCGCGACGCCGGCTGTGTCGCCGTGGTGGTGGAGGACGAGCAGGCGGTCATGACGGTCGGCTCGGTGTGCGCCTCGCTGCCCCGGCTGCGCCATGTCTGGCAACTGGACGCGGACGCGCTGGAGGACCTGACGGAGCGGGGCCGGATGATCCCGCTCGCCACGGTCGAGTCGCTGCGCCGCATCGTGCTGCCGGACTCCACGGCGGTCGTCGCCTACACCTCCGGCACCACGGGCCACGCACGGGGCTGCGCACTCAGCCACCGCGGCCTCGCGAGCCCCGTCGACACCCTCCTCGAAGGCTGGCGCCACATCACGGCACCCCCGGGAGAGCAGCCGTCCGTCCTCGCCTTCCTGCCCTTCTCCCATGTGTACGGCCTCATGATCCAGGGCGTGTGCATCCGCGGCGGTCTGCTCATGGCCCACGAGCCCGACCTGGGCGAGGAGGCTCTGGCGGCCGCCCTGCAGTCCTTCCGCCCCACCTACTTCTACGCCGTCCCCTCGGTCTTCGAGAAGATCTACAAGAACTTCCTGCGCGCCTCCCAACAGGCAGGCCGCGGCGCCCTGTTCGAGCGGGCCGCCGACACGGCACGGGACTTCGCCCTGGCCTGCGAGCGGCAGCGGCTGGGCGAGGGCCCCGGCCCCGGGTTCGACCTGCGGCTCCAGCACGCCCTGTACGAGCGGACGGTGTACCGCAGACTGCGGGCCGCGCTGGGCGGCCGGGCCCGCCGTGCCACCTCGGGCGGCTCCACCCTGGGCCGTGAGCTCTCCCTGTTCTACGAGGGCATCGGCATCTACGTCCACGACGGCTACGGCCTGACCGAGACCTGCGGTGGGATCACCATGCAGCCGCTGGGCCGGGAGAAGTCCGGGACCGTGGGCCGCCCCCTGCCCGGCGTGGAGCTCCGCGTCGCGGACGACGGGGAGATCCTGGTGCGCGGGCCGTCGGTCTTCCAGGGCTATGTCAACGACGAGGCCGCGACCCGGGCCGCGCTGTACGGCGGCTGGCTGGCCACCGGGGACCTCGGGCAGCTGGACTCCGACGGCTATCTGACGATCACCGGCCGCAAGAAGGACGTCATCGTCACCACCAGCGGCAAGAGCGTCGCCCCGGCCGCCCTGGAGCACCGGCTGAGGATGCATCCGCTCATCCACCAGGCCGTGGTGGTGGGCGACAACCGGCCCTGTGTGGGCGCCCTGATCACCCTGGACCCGGTGTTCCTGGCCCACTGGCGCGGAGTACTGGTGGCCCAGCAGGACCCCTCGGTGCGCGAGGCCCGGGAGGAGAACACGCTGCGGGAGGAGATCGCGCGGGCCGTGGCCGCCGCCAACAGCACGGTCTCGCGCTCGGAGTCGATCCGGGTGTTCCGGGTGCTGTCGGAGCCCTTCGACCTGGCCAACGGTCTGCTGACGCCGTCGATGAAACTGCGTCGGGACGAGATCGTGCGCCGGTACGCGAGGGAGATCGACGCGATGTACCAGGCCCGCTCGGCCGGCGCCCGGCGCACCCCGGCAGAGGAGTTGCTGAGCTGGGACGACGCGGACGACGTGTTCCGGTGAAACTCGCCCCTTCGGCTCGTTCCCCGAGGTGAGGACGATTGGGCCGCGCACCCTCGGGAACACGGCTCAGTGGCGACATGAGAGAGTACGACACCCCGTTGACGCCGGGCCGTGAGAGCGGCACGGCACCGAGCCGCATTGGGACGAGACACTGACTTCCGAGGCGATTCCGAGCCGCACCACCCGTTTCGTGGGCGAACCGCACTGCGTGACGGGTGCGCGGCTCGCCGCTGAGGAATTCCTGAGCGACCTCGGCGAGAGCGTGCCGCCCACGACCCCCGAGCACTGGGACGACATCCTGCTGGTGGTCACGGAACTGGCCGCCAACGCGGTCCAGTACGCGCCCGGCCCGTTCGTGCTGCGCATGCGCCGCACCTTCGACGGCGTGCATGTGACGTTGCGCGACACCAACCCGACGCCGCCCGCCCCCCGTTCGTTCGATCCCCGCACGGGCGGGGGCGGCATCGGCTGGCACCTGGTCCACGCACTGTGCGACCAGGTCAGCGTGGTGACGGACGAACGCGGCAAGGACGTCCACGTCTTCCTGCCGTGGTGACTCACCGGTCCGGTCAGGCGGTGGCCGTGAGCCGCAGGTAGTAGGCGCCGACCGCCGCGAGGTACGTACGGTCCCTGGTCTCGCTGTCGGTGCGGAAGCGGGGGGCCGCCTTCACCTCCGAGCCGGAGCAGGCCAGGGTGACCCGCCGGTCCTGGGTGTCGACGCGGGCGACGACGCCGACCGGGACCAGGACGCTGCGTCCGAAGATCCAGACGCCGGTGTCGACGACGAGGTGTCCCATGCCGTGGGGAGCGGCCTGCCGGTCCACGTGTCCGATCGTGCCGTCGCTCGCGACGACGCTGAAGCCGGTCAGGTCCTGTCCCTCGAGGTATCCGCTGTCCGACGCGTACGACCAGATTCTGTCGGTGGTCACGCTGCTCCTTCCCTCCCGAGCGCTGCACGGGCCCCGGCTCTTGGCTGCGAGCGGGCCCACAGCACCCCATACCCCTCTGCCGCACACGCATTCGGGAACCGGCACCCTCACAAGCGGTTTCCCCGCGTCCGGTCCGCGCACCTCCTTCACCTTTCTCCCGGTGCACTTTCAGGCCAGGACGGGCAAGGTGGTCCTCGACGCATTCGTCGCGCCCGCATGGGCAGACGAAGGGCGTTCGAGGCAAACCGCCTGGAGCCGCAGAAAGGGATGAACACCGTGACACGACCCAGGATCCTGGTGGTTGGCGCCGGCTTCGCCGGTGTCGAATGCGTTCGCCGGCTGGAACGGAAACTCTCCCCGGACGAAGCCGACGTCACCCTGGTGACGCCGTTCGCCTACCAGCTCTATCTCCCGCTGCTCCCCCAGGTCGCCTCCGGCGTGCTGACGCCCCAGTCGATCGCCGTCTCCCTGCGCCGCAGCAAGAAGTACCGCACCCGGATCATCCCGGGCGGCGCGATCGGCGTGGACCTCAAGTCCAAGGTCTGCGTGATCCGCACCATCACCGACGAGATCATCAACGAGCCGTACGACTACATCGTGCTGGCTCCCGGCAGCATCACCCGCACCTTCGACATCCCCGGTCTCACCGAGCACGCCTTCGGCATGAAGACCCTCGCCGAGGCCGCCTACATCCGCGACCACGTCATCTCCCAGCTCGACCTCGCCGACGCCAGCCATGACCCGGCCGAGCGCGCGGCCCGGCTCCAGTTCGTGGTGGTGGGCGGCGGATACGCCGGCACCGAGACCGCCGCCTGCCTCCAGAAGCTCACGCACGGGGCGGTCAAGCGCTACCCGCGCATCGACCCGTCGCTGATCAAGTGGCATCTGATCGACATCGCCCCGAAGCTGATGCCGGAGCTGGGCGACAAGCTGGGGCACAGCGCGCAGGAGATCCTGCGCCGCCGCGGCATCGACGTGTCGCTCGGTGTCTCCATCGAGAAGGCGGGCCCCGAGGAGGTCACCTTCACCGACGGCCGGGTGATCCCCACCCGGACCCTGATCTGGACGGCCGGGGTCGTCGCCAGTCCGCTGATCGCCACGCTCGGCGCCGAGACGATCCGCGGACGGCTCGCGGTCACCGCCGAGATGACCCTGCCGGGCCAGGACGGCGTCTTCGCACTCGGCGACTCCGCCGCCGTGCCCGACAAGGCCAAGGACGACGACAGCGCGGTCTGCCCGCCCACGGCGCAACACGCCATGCGCCAGGGCAAGACCGTCGCCGACAACGTCATCGCGACCCTGCGCAACCAGCCGCTGAAGCCGTACGTCCACAAGGACCTCGGTCTCGTCGTCGACCTCGGCGGCACCGATGCCGTCTCCAAGCCGCTCGGCATCGAACTGCGCGGCCTGCCCGCCCAGTTCGCCGCCCGCGGCTACCACTGGGCCGCGCTGCGCACCAATGTCGCCAAGGTCCGCGTGGCGACGAACTGGACGCTCAACGCCCTCGCCGGCGACGACTTCGTCCGTACCGGCTTCCAGGCCCGCAAGCCCGCCAAGCTCAAGGACTTCGAGTACACCGACGCCTATCTGACGCCGGAACAGGTCAGGGCGCAGGTCGAGGGGACGCGGCAGCTGGACCTGTAGGTGTGGCGCATGTCACTCCGGGCCGCCGATCGGTTTCCGGCCGGTCGGCGGTCACAGGGAGAGGCAGCACAGCGTCTTCCGAAAGGACACCGCCATGGCAGAGAGCGTGAAGGGCCCCGCGAGCTACTTCCCCTCCATCGAGAAGAAGTACGGCCGCCCGATCGCCGAGTGGCAGGAGCTCGTCCGCTCCTCGCCGTTGACCCGGCACATGGAGCTGGTCGCCTGGCTGAAGACCGAGCACGGGCTGGGACACGGCCACGCCAACGCGGTCGTCGCCCACACCCTCGCGGAGGGCAAGAGCAGGTGATCCACCCCGCCGTGCCATGCTGGAACGGATCATGACGTGACACGGGAGTGAGTACGGCGGAGTGAACACAGCGAGGCTGCGCGACCAGGTGGCGGCGTCGGACCCGGGCCTGCTGCGACTGGCCGCCGGTCTGCGCACGGTGGGGGCGATCGCGCTCACTCTGGCCGTGCTCGGCCTGCTGGGGGTGAGCATCCCCCACCTGGTGGCGGGCGCCATCGCGGCGATGGTCGCGACCTTCGCCATCCGGGAGAAGCAGCGCGGCCCCCAGGCCGTGACGCTCGCCCTGGGCCTCCCGGTGGCCCTGGCCTCCCTGTCACTGGGCGCGCTCCTCAACTCCCGGGTGCTGGCCGGTGACCTCTTCTTCGTCGTGCTGATCTTCTGCGCGGTCTACAGCCGCCGCTTCGGCGACCGGGGCACGGCGCTCGGCCTGATCGGCTTCCAGGTGTACTTCGTGTCCCTGTTCGTCGGCGCCACCGTCTCCGGCCTGCCCGAGCTCTACGGCGTCCTCGGCGTCGCCTTCCTGTGCAGCGCGGTGGCCCGCTTCCTGCTGGTGCCGGAGACCCCGGTGGGCCTCCTCGAACGCCTGCGGGAGGCCTTCCGGGCCCGGCTGGCCCAGCTGGTCTCCGCGCAGCTCCAGCTGCTGGACGCCGGGCCCGATGAGATCGACGAGGCGCTGAAGGACGTACGCGAGGGAACCGCGCGGCTGCACGAGACCGCGCTGATGATCCAGGGGCGGCTGGAGAAGGGCACTTCCGACGCGGCCGCGGCGCGGCTCGTGCAGCGGCGTATCGCGGACGCCGAGATCGCCGCCGAGCGGCTCGGCCTGTTGCTGCTGACGGCCCGCAGCGCCGAGCGCGCGGACACCCTCACCCTGCATCTGCCCGGTGCGCCGGCCCCGCGGGCGGGACGGATGCCCGGCCGGGACGAGGCGATGGCCAGGGTGCGCCGCGATCTGGAGGCCCTACGGCTGCTGGTGCTGCGCCCGGTCGCCGCCAGGTCCGGCACCGCCCTGTCCCAGATCCGCAACCGGCTGCTCGGCTACCGCGAGGAGGAGAACCTCCCGGCTGCGCCGCCCGCCGTCCAGGACGTCTTCCGCGGCGTGGGCGAGGCCGCCCGCGCGGTCCTGGGCCTCAGGATCGCCCTGGACGGTCCGCAGGACGAATCGGACGACTCCCCCGCGACGGCCCGCTCACGCGAGGAGCTGGACGCCGAGGACGCCGTCATCGACGCCGGCGAGGAGGACGGCGGGTCACAGGAGGAGCTCACGGGGCTCAGGCGGCCCACCACCCGGGCCGCCGTGCAGGTGGCCGTGGGGTCCTCGCTCGCCATCGTCGGCGGCGAGTTCCTCTCCAGCCAGCGCTGGTACTGGGCGGTGCTCACCTGCTGGATCGTCTTCATAAACACCGCGTCCACCGGTGAGATCCTGGTCAAGGGCTACCGCAGGCTGGTGGGCACGGTTCTCGGCGTGCTGGCCGGGATCGTGCTGGCGGGGGTGGTCGGGCAGCACACCTGGACGGCGTTCGCCCTGGTACTGGTGCTGGTGTTCGCGATGTTCTACACCGCGCCGCTCTCCTACACCCTGATGTCGTTCTTCGTCACCGCGGCCCTGGGCCTGCTCTACACACTGCTGCACACCTACAGCCTCTCGGTGCTGGTGCTTCGGGTGGAGGAGACCGCGCTCGGCGCGGCCTGCGGGGTCATCGCGGCGGCGTTCGTCCTGCCGGTGCGCACCGACCGCCGTACGAACGACCTGCTCGTCACCGTCCTGGAGCGGCTCGAGGAGGTCACCGAGGCCGCCGTGGACCAGCTCAGCGGCGGCACCCCCGTCGAACTGCTCGACCAGGCGCGGGACCTGGACCAGGCGCTGGCCGACCTGCGGGCGGCCACCCAGCCGCTCACCCACCCGATCACGCCGATGCGGGCCCGGCGCGACACCGCGCGCTATGTCGTGGCACTGCTGGAGACCTGCGCGTACCACGCGCGCTCGCTGGCGGCCACGGCCGAACTGCTGCCCACGCACCCCTCGATCGCGGCGGATCCCCGGCTGCGCCGGGCCGGCCGGCGCATAGGGGACAACATCGCGGCGATTGCCGCGCATGTCGCCGACGAGCGCTCCACCGCCCGGGTGGAGACCGGGCCGAGCATCGCGTCGCTCCTGGAGACCGAGACGCCCGGCACCCCGCGCTTCGGCCGGGTCACCGACCGCGTGCTGCGGCACGTCCAGCGGCTGGACGAGACCCTGGTGGGTCTGGCCCGGCCGCTGGACGTGCCGGTCGCGGCGCCCAGGCGATAGGGCGGCGCTCAGAGGTCCGTGGGCAGACCGCTCACCTCGGCGATGCCGCGCAGCTCGTCGTCGAGTTGCCGGCGTTCGCGGATGTAGTCGGCGATCTCACCGAGGCGGACCGGGTCGGAGGCCGTGTCCGCGTCGGTGACCACCCGGATCGGGCTGGGGCTGTCATCGACATGGAGTTCGATCACCTTGTTGTCCATTCGGCCGGTCACCGCGGTGGCGATGACCAGGGCGGCCTCGTCGCGGATCTCCTGGGGCAGCCCGTCCTGCTGGCTGTCCTCCAGCGCGAAGTCCAGGGCGGGCAACTGGTGCTCCTCGATCGCCCGCAGGACCGGCCGGACGACACTGAGCAGGAGCTCGTAGTCGTCCGAGGCCATGCGGATGCGCAGAAGGTCCAGGTAGACGTCCACGGGCCTACCGTCGGGCGGAAGCTCGGGTTCGTTCATGAACCCCGGGTTCCCCGTGACGCGCCGCTCAGACCCGCCGCCAGCGGGCCATCGCGAAGGAGAAGATTCCGAACAGCACCAGCCCGACGGCGATCAGGACGAGCAGCCACGGACCCACCGGGGTGTCGGCGAAGGAACGGAGCGTGTCGTCGAGGCCCTTCGCCTTCTTGGGCTCGTAGTCGACCGCGGCCCGGACGGCGAACGCGCCCGCCGCGGTGAACACCACGCCCCGCGCCACCCCGCCGCCGACCCCCGTCACGTCGACCAGTTTCCTGACCCGCCGGCTCATCGCCGCGAGCTTGAGCTTGTCGTGGAAGGACCTGCGCAGCGCCTGTGCGGCGATCCACACACCGGCCACCGCGACGCCGACGCCCGCGGCACCCACGAGCCACTGGCCGCCGGGCCACTCCAGGGCCCTCGCGGTGATGTCCTTGGACTGCTTGTCGCTCGATCCGCCGCTGCCGGAGCCGGCCGCGAAGGACAGCACGGAGTAGGCGACGAACGCGTAGAAGACGCAGCGGGCCGCGGACAGCAGCCGTTTGGTGGCCTTGCGGCCGTCGGGACCGACCGCGCCGAAGACGACCTCGGACAGCCGCCACAGGGCCATGCCGACGAGCCCGATGGCCAGTGCCCACAGGACGACGGAGCCGAACGGCTTGTCGGCGAGGGCGGCGAGGGCGCCGCCGCGGTCGGCCTGGCGCTTGCCGTCGCCGAAGGCGATCTGCAGTGCCAGCACGCCGACCAGCAGGTAGATCACTCCGCGGGCGGTGAATCCCGCGCGGGCGGCGCCCTCCGTGACGGAGCCGCGGGCCGCACGTCTGGCCTGGATCCGGCCGGCCTGTGCCGTGGAGCTCGTGGAGCTCGTGGTCATGTAGATCTCCTGGAAGTCCGGATACCGCCTGGTGGGCGGTCACACGGGGTACGGTCAGTCGGCAAGTCGCGCGGGTTCCGGCATGGCCGCGAGCAGGCGGTGAGCCGTCTCGAGGGCCAGCCGCACGTCCCGCGTGCCGGTGGACACACAGAGCGTGTAGGCGAGGTCCCGGGCCCGCGGGCTCGGTTCGGACGCCGTCGCGGACTCCTCGGCGTGCAGTGCCTCGTACTCCTGGACCAGTCGCCGCAGGAACGTGCGATCGGGTATCAGCATCGGACTCCCTCCCCTTCCTCTTCTCTCAAGCCTCGGTCGGCCCGTCGGCCTGCCGCCGCGCCCGGTCCGCCAGCGCCTCGTCGCGCACGCGGGCGCAGCTGCGGCTGATGAGCCGGGAGACATGCATCTGCGAGATGCCGAGCTGGTCGGCGATACTGCTCTGTGTCATGTCCTCGAAGAAGCGCATGTAGAGAATGGCGCGCTCCCGCTCGGGCAGCCGGCGCAGGCCCTCCTTGGCCGACTCGCGGTCGACCACGACGTCGTACGACGTGTCCGGGCCGCCCAGGGTGTCGGCGAGGCTGTAGCCGTCGTCGCCTGCCGAGAGTTCGGCGTCCAGGGACAGGGTGCTGAAGCTTTCGAGGGCCTCCAGGCCGGTGGTGACCTCTTCCTCGGTCAGGCCGGTGTGGGCGGCGAGGTCGGCGGGCGTCGGTTCGGGGGAACCGGGGTTCTGGGTGAGTTCGCGCCGGGCCACTCGCACCTTGTTGCGCAGTTCCTGCACGCGGCGGGGCACCCGAAGGGCCCACATGCGGTCGCGGAAGTGGCGCTTGACCTCGCCGGTGATGGTGGGGACGGCGTAGCTCTCGAAGGCTCCACGTTCCGGTTCGAACCGGTCGATGGCCTTCACGAGCCCGAGGGCGGCGACCTGGCGCAGGTCCTCGAGCGACTCGCCGCGGTCGCGGAACCGGCCCGCGATGCGGTGGGCCATGGGGAGCCAGGCGGTGACGAGTTCGTCGCGCAGGGCGTCGCGCTCGGGGCCGTCCTCCAGCCCGGCCAGCCGGGCGAAGAGGGCCATGGTGTCGGGGGCGTCGTCGTGCCGCCGCCTGCTGGAGGTGGTGGGACGGTCCTGGGTGGCGGGACGGTCCTGGGTCGTGGGACGGCTGGTCGACGTGTCGGTGAGCATGCGGATTCGCTCCTGAAGAACGGGTTCAGGGACTGACCGCGGGAGGATTGGCGCCGGGACCGCCGAAAGGGGCCCGCAGCAGCCATACCGCTCCCGCTGGCGCGCCTCCGGTCCGAAGCACGAAACTGCGTCTGCCCTGCTGTATGGGGCCCAAACTCCGCTGTCGAAACTCCGTTTTCCGGTGGCTTCCTCAGGAGTGTCGGATCAGCTCAGTGGCACCACGGCCGTGATGCACTTCCCGCCCGACGGCAGGTCGGTGACGCGGACGTCGCGGGCCAGCCGGCAGACGATCGGCCAGCCGTGGCCGCCGGGCCGCCACCTGCCCTGCGGATCGACGGGCTGCTTGGCGACCGGCAGCGCGGCGCTGCGGTCGCTGACCGAGACGCACACGACCCGGCCCTCGACGGTGACGTGGAAGTCGGTGATGCCGCCGCCGTGCAGGATGGCGTTGGTGGTGAGCTCGGAGGCGACGAGCAAAGCGTCCGAGAGAGCCTGCGCGTCGCACGGGGTGTGCGTGGCGCGGCAGCGTTCGGACACGGCCCGCTCGACCGCCTGGCGTGCCTCGGCCGGCCTGCACGGCCGGGGCCGTACGCGCCGGCGCGCGATGGAGAGTTCGGGGGTGGGGGTGGCTTCGGTCCTGTGCTCCTCGCACATGACGTGGCTCCTGATCAGTGGATCGACTGGTTCTCGGGTCGGTGAAGCAGAAGCCGGGCCCGCCCGGACCCACGACACGGTGACCGTGCTGTACGGTGCGCGCCCTCCGTAGGCCTCCACTAATCGGCTGACCTCTGCGCGCCGGGTCAAACCTCCCCGTTCCGGGCGCGACACCGGGCCATTCGATCGCGTTCCCGGGGTACGCGCACTGCATGACGGATGTTGTGGACTCAGATGAACTGCTGCGTCGGATCCAGCGCGCCCGGGCCTGTGCGGCGGAGGAGGAGCGGTCCTGGCGGGCCCGGAGCGACGAGCTGGAACCCTCCGATCCGGAGGCCGCCCGGGACGCCGCCGTACGCACCCTGGCCTACGAGGCCGTGACCCGGGTGCTGGACGAGGTGATCAGGCCGGGCAGTCGCTGACCGTCGGCCGGACCCGGTCCGAACGGATTGACCCACGTCCGGACCGGGCACCCGGGGCCGATGACTGTCGACCACACGCAAGCACCGGTACTGGAAGCCCTGGCCGACTACCACCGCCGGGGACAGCTGTCCTTCGCGCCGCCGGGACACAAGCAGGCGCGTGGGGCCGATCCGGAGGTGCGCCGGACGCTGGGCGACGCGGTCTTCCTCGGGGACGTACTGGCGTCGGGCGGCCTCGACGACCGGCTGACCCGGGGTCGGGTGCTGGAGCGGGCCGAGGAGCTGATGGCCGACGCCGTGCACGCCGACCACACCTTCTTCACCACGTGCGGGAGTTCCCTGTCCGTGAAGGCGGCGATGCTGGCCGTCGCGGGGCCGCACGAGAAGCTGCTGATCGGACGGGACGCGCACAAGTCGGTGGTGTCCGGGCTGATCCTGTCCGGGATCGAGCCGGTCTGGGTCGAACCGCGGTGGGACGCCGAGCGTCACCTGGCACACCCGCCGTCCGCCGCGGAGTACGAGCAGGCCTTCGAAGCCCACCCCGACGCGAAGGGCGCCCTGGTCACCAGCCCGACTCCGTACGGCGCCTGCGCGGCCCTCGGGGACATCGCCGAGGTCTGCCACCGCCGTTCGGTCCCGCTGATCGTGGACGAGGCGTGGGGCGCGCATCTGCCCTTCCATCCCGACCTGCCGTCCTGGGCCATGGACGCGGGCGCCGACATCTGTGTGACCAGCATCCACAAGATGGGCAGCGGCCTCGAGCAGGGGTCCGTCTTCCATCTGCGGGGCGATCTCGTCCCGCCGGACCTGCTGAAGATGCGCGCCGACCTGCTGGGCACCACCAGTCCCTCGGTGCTGCTCTACGCCGGCCTGGACGGCTGGCGCCGGCAGATGGCGCTGCGGGGCAAGGAGTTGATGGGCGGGGCGCTGGATCTCGCGGCCCGCGTCCATGCCGCGATCGAGGAGATCGACGGAATGCACGTCAACGACCGCGACGACTTCTGCGGGCCCGGTCTGGCCGACGATCTCGACATGCTGCCCGGCGTCATCGACCTCTCGGAACTCGGGATCAGCGGATTCCAGGCCGCCGACTGGCTGCACGAGCACCGGCACATCGACGCCCACCTCAACGACCACCGTCGTATCGGGATGCAGATCACGCACGGCGACGACGAGGAGACGACCGGCGAGTTGCTCGCGGCGCTCAGGGATCTCGCCCGGGCCGCCCTGGAGTTGGCCCCGACCCCGCGCATGGAGGTCCCGCCGCCGTCCGAGCTGCGGATGGAGCAGGCCAGGCTTCCCCGGGACGCGTTCTTCGGCCCGGCCGAGAACGTGCCGGTCGCCGAGGCCGCCGGGCGGATCGCGGCCGAGATGATCACGCCGTACCCGCCGGGGATCCCGGCCGTGCTGCCCGGTGAGCTGCTGACGGAGCCTGTACTGGGGTATCTGCGAACGGGGCTGGCGGCGGGCATGAACCTGCCCGACCCCGCCGATGCGAAGCTGGAGACGATCAGGGTCGTAAACACCTCCGTCGAGTGAAACCGAGTGAAACCGGTCACGCGCCTCGGTTTTGGTTGCGCGAAATCGCCATGGATGGTTTACGGTTCATCCATACGTGGTGACGGGGTCGACAGACCGTCCTCCGACATCACCTCTGACTGCCCTGGCTGGCCTCCCCCGTCCAGCCAGGGCTTTTTCATGCCCCGCGCAGTTCCTCCCGTCCGCCGAGGTGCCCCGGGCGGCGGCAGCCGCTGAAATGGGCGTAGGCACAACACCGGAAATCCCTCGCCGGCGAGGAGCCCCGCGTCATGACCAAAGCGATAAAACTGCTGACCGCCCTGCCCCCGCCGCAGCGGCAGAGCCTGATGACGCTCGCCAAGGAGGTCTCCTTCCCCGAGGACTTCCCCATCTTCGAGGCGGGCGGTACGGCCGACCGCTTCTGGGTCATCCGCTCCGGAGCGGTCTCGCTGACCCAGCAGGTGACCACGCAGCACCGGGTCACCGTCGCCGGACTCGGCTCGGGCGACCTGCTCGGCTGGTCCTGGCTGTTCCCGCCGTACCAGTGGGACTTCGGCGCGGAGGCCTTCAGCCCGGTGCGGGCCTACGAGTTCGACGCGGCGGCGGTGCTCCGGCTGTGCGAGGAGGACCGGCAGCTCGGCATGATCCTGGTCCGCAGCGTCGCCGAGATCCTCGCCCACCGCCTGGAGACGACCCGGGGCAAGCTCATGGACCAGTACGGCTCGCACCGGCGCAGCGCTCTCTAGTCCCGCACGCCGGGCGGCTCCGGGGCTCGGACGCGGGGGCGGCACCGTGCAGGCCAGGGTCAACACGACTCTGACGCGCTAGCGGCGGACCGGGCCAGCACCACGGCCACCACCAGCACGCCACCACCGGCAACCGCGGCGCGCACGCTGCCGGGGCCGCCGAGGTCCGGCACGGCCGGCCGCTCTCCCGGCTCAGACGCGGCAACGGCACCGCGCAGGCCAGGGCCAGTATCACGGCGACCACCAGCAAGCACCACCGGCAACCGCGGCACGCACGCCGGAGACCGAACCCGCCGCGCGCCCTGCAGCACCCGGCGAGGCGCAGCCACCGAGGTCCGGCACGGCCGGCCGGCCGCTCTCCCAGGCTCAGACGCGCTATCGGCACCGCGCAGGCCAGGGCCAGCATCACGGCGACCACCAGCAGGCCACCACCGGCAACCGCGACGCGCACGCTGGCGGGGGTCGCCTAGGTCCGGCACGGCCGACTGCTCTCCCGGGCTCAGACGCGGTAGCGACGCAGCGCCGGGACCGCGAAGGCCAAGGCCAGCATTACGGCAACCACCAGCACGCCACCACCAGCAACCACGGCGCGCGCGCCGAAGACCAACCCGCCGCGCCCCCTGCAGGACCCGGCGAGGCGCACGCCACCGAGGCCGGGTACGACCCGCCGCTCTCCCGGGCTCAGACGCGGTAGCGGCGCAGCGCCGGGACCGCGCAGGCCAGGGTCACCATGACGGCGACGACCAGGAGGCCGCCGCCGGCGACCGCGGTGCGGGCGCCGAAGATCGAGCCCGCGGTGCCGTGCAGGACGTCGGCGAGGCGGGGGCCGCCCGCGACGACGACCGTGAAGACGCCCTGCATCCGCCCGCGCATCTCGTCGGTGGCTGCGGAGAGCAGGATCGCCCCGCGGAAGACCATCGAGACCATGTCGGCGACCCCGGCCGCGGCCAGGAACACCACGGCGAGCCACAGACTCCCGCTCAGCCCGAACCCGGTGATGGCCACGCCCCAGGCGACGACCGCCCCGATGACCATCCAGCCGTGCCGGCGGGCCCGCGAGAACGTGCCGGAGAACAGCCCGCCGACCACCGCGCCGATCGGGATGGCGGCGAACAGCAGACCCAGCGCCAGTCCTTCGCCGTACGGGGTGTAGGTCTCGGAGGCGAGCTGCGGGAACAGGGCCCGGGGCATGCCGAAGACCATGGCGATGATGTCCGCGAGGAAGGACAGCAGCAGCACCTTGTGGGCGGAGATGTAGCGGAAGCCCTCGACGATCTCGCGTACGCCCGCCCGGCGTGCCATCGCGGCGGCGAGCGGCGGCAGGGAGGGCAGCCGGTACACCGCCCAGACCGTGACGCACAGCGCCAGGGCGTCGATGAGATACAGCTCCGGCAGGCCGATCACCGGTATCAGGACACCCGCGAGCAGCGGTCCCATCACCTGGCCGGTCTGCATGACCGTCGAGCCGAGGGCGTTGGCGGCGGGGAGCTGGCCCTCTGGCACCAGACGGGCGATGGAGGCGTTGCGGGCAGGGGAGTTGAGACCCCAGAACGCCTGCTGCACCGCGAGCAGGAGCATGAGGACCGCCACCGAGTCGAGCCCGCTGACCGCCTGGAGCCAGAACAGCACCGAGGTGACGGCGATGCCGCTGTTGGTGACCAGCAGCAGCTTGCGGCGGTCCATGCTGTCGGCGACCGCGCCGCCCCACAGCGCGAACACGATCAGCGGCAGCAGTCCGGCCAGGCTCGCGGCGCCGACCCAGGCCGAGGAGCCGGTGATGTCGTAGATCTGCTTGGGCACCGCGACCGCGGTGAGCTGGCTGCCGACGGCCGTGACGATGGTCGAGCTCCACAGCCGGCGGTAGGCCGGGATGCGCAGCGGGCGGGTGTCCATCGCCCAGCGACGCCAGCCGCGCCGGGGCGGCGGTGCCTCGTCCGGTGCGGCTGTCTGGGGTTCGGTGCTGCTCTCGCCGGTGTCCACGGGCTTCCTGGTTGCTCGTTACATCTATCGGGTCCGGGGTTCACTATCGCAGCACCGCCCAGGAGTTCGGGACGCGATGTCTCAGCTTTCGGAACGCGCGGTCGGAGTTTTCATGCTCCGGCCACGAGCGTGAGACCCAGGACGATCATCGTCACGGCGACCAGCGCGTCGAGGACCCGCCAGGCGGCCGGCCTGGCCAGGAAGCGGCTGAGCAGCCGGGCCCCGAAGCCGAGCGCGGCGAACCAGCACAGACTGGCGAGCGCGGCGCCGAGCCCGAAGGTCCAGCGCAGCGGGCCGCGGTCGGCGGCCACGGAGCCGAGCAGGAACACGGTGTCGAGGTAGACGTGCGGGTTGAGCCAGGTCATCGCCAGACAGGTCAGCACCGCTCGCCGCCGGGAGCCCGCCGCCTCGCCCTCGGCCCGCAGGCCCGACTCGCCCGGCCGGAAGACGCGGCGGGCGGCGAAAACGCCGTAGCAGAGCAGGAATCCGCCACCGATCCAGCCGACCAGGGTGAGCGCGCCCGGCCAGGCCACCACCACGGCACCGACGCCGCCGACCCCGAGAGCGATGAGGAGCGCGTCGGACAGGGCGCAGATGCCGACGACGGCCAGGACCGCGTCGCGGCGGATTCCCTGGCGCAGCACGAAGGCGTTCTGGGCGCCGATGGCGACGATGAGTGAGAGACCGGTGCCGAAACCTGCGGCAGCGGCGGACAGAGAAGCGGGCATGGACTCGACGGTACGGAGACGATCACCGCGCGTACAGCTAAAGATTCTTACGTATCATTAGCTGACGTGATGATGAGCGAGCTTCCCCTGGACCAGGTGCGGACTCTGCTGGCGGTGGTCGACGAGGGCACGTTCGACGCCGCGGCGGCCGCTCTGCATGTGACCCCTTCGGCGGTGAGCCAGCGGGTGAAGGCGTTGGAGCAGCGCACGGGGCGGGTGCTGCTGGTGCGCACGAAGCCGGTGCGGCCGACCGAGTCAGGCGAGGTGGTGGTGCGGTTCGCCCGCCAGCTGGCCCGCCTTGAGCGGGACGCTCTCGCCGAACTGGGCATGCCGAGTGAGGGGGAGGTGACCCGGGTGTCGGTCGCGGTGAACGCGGACTCCCTGGCGACCTGGTTCCTGGGAGCCCTCACGCGGGTTCCCGACCAGGAGCGGCTGTGCTTCGAGCTCCGGCGCGAGGACGAGACGCGTACGGCGGAACTGCTGCGGGAGGGACTGGTGATGGCGGCGGTGACGTCCTCCCCCGAGGCCGTGGCGGGGTGTTCGGTGCGCGCGCTGGGGCGCATGCGGTACCTCGCGGCGGCCGGCCCGGATTTCGTCGAGCGGTGGCTCGGCGGGTCGTTGCCGGACGGGCTGGCGGACGCGCCGGTGGTCACGTTCGACCGGAGCGACGACATCCAGGACGGGTTCCTGCGCGAGCTCGGTCGGGACGGGGCGAGTCGGGTGCGGCACGCGGTGCCCACGTCGGAGGGGTTCGTGGAGGCGGTCGCGCTGGGACTGGGGTGGGGGATGGTGCCCGAGGTGCAGGCGAATCCGCTGCTGCGCGCGGGGCGGTTGATCTCGCTGGCGCCTGACCGGCCGGTCGATGTCCCGTTGCACTGGCAGCAGTGGAAGCTGGATTCGCCCGCGTTGGCGGCGCTGGCCGATGCCGTGGCGGCGGCCGCGTCGGAAACGCTCCGGTGAGGCTCGCCCCTTCAGGGGCGCTGCCTCTCCACACTGTCCAGGAGCATGTCCAGCGCCGTCGGATAGGCGCTCGTGACCATGCGAGTCGCCAGGAGACGTGCCGCCTCGGCGATCCTCGGATACCTGTCGGCGGGCAGCCGCGCGTACGTCGAGCGCCACTTTTCCTCGTCGGCGTCCAGCGCCGCGCTCGGCAGGGCCAGGGACGCCGCGTCCAGGGCAGCGAAGGCCAGCGTCTGGTCGATGAAGGCGTGGTAGATCCGCACGGTGTCCGGGAGGGCGAAGCCCGCCCTGCGCAGGATGTCCAGGACCGCCTCGTCCGCGGCCAGTTCGTGCGCCCGGCCGGTGACCCTGCTGGTCGTCAGCACGGCGGCCTGGGGATGGGCGACGTACGCCGCGTGGATGCGCAGGCCCACCTCGCGCAGATCGTGCCGCCACTCCCCCGCCGGTTCCCAGCCCTCCAGCGCCTGCCCGATCAGGGCGTCGCCGATGGCCAGCGTCAGGTCGTCCATGCCGCGGAAGTAGCGGTAGAGCGTGCTCGGGTCGGCGTCCAGGGCGAGCCCCAGGCGGCGGGCGGTGAGGCCGGTACTGCCGTGTTCGCGGAGCATGCGCAGCGCCGTCTGGACGATCAGCTCCTCGGACAGCACGGTCCCGCTCCTGGTGGGCCTGCGCCGACGGCGTCTCTCCTCGGGGACGACGGGCTTCGGCATGACGGTCCCTCCTCGTGCCGGTACCTCTTATGCCAACGCCATTGACCTTATGTGAGCGCACGGCGTTGTATCGCAGCCGGGGCCCCTACCTCTGCGACCTCGACCCGTCAGGGAGTGTTTGTCATGCGTGTACTGCTCGTGGGCGCCGGGGGCGTCGGCACCGCCATCACCCGGATCGCCGCCCGGCGGCCGTTCTTCGACGCCATGGTCGTCGCCGACTACGACCTGGCCCGCGCCGAGGCCGCGGTGACCTCGCTCGGCGACCGGGCCGACCGGTTCCGCGCCGAGCGCGTGGACGCGAGCGACGAGTCGGCCGTGACGGCCCTGCTGGAGCGGCACTCCTGCGACGTCCTCCTCAACGCCACCGACCCGCGGTTCGTGATGCCCCTGTTCCGGGCGGCGCGTGCCGCCGGGGCGGCCTATGTCGACATGGCGATGTCCCTGTCCCGCCCGCATCCCGAGCGGCCGTACGCGGAGTGCGGGGTCAAGCTCGGCGACGAGCAGTTCGCGCAGGCCGACGAGTGGGAGAAGGCGGGGGCGCTGGCCGTCGTCGGCATGGGTGTGGAGCCGGGCCTCTCGGACGTCTTCGCCCGGTACGCGGCCGACGAACTCTTCGACGAGATCGAGGAGATCGGTGTCCGCGACGGTGCGAACCTCATCGTCGACGGCTACGACTTCGCCCCCTCCTTCAGCATCTGGACCACCATCGAGGAGTGCCTCAACCCTCCGGTGGTCTACGAGGCCGACCGCGGCTGGTTCACGACGGAGCCCTTCAGCGAGCCGGAAATCTTCGACTTTCCCGAGGGCATCGGTCCGGTCGAGTGCGTGAACGTGGAGCACGAGGAGGTGCTGCTCGTCCCCCGCTGGGTCGGCGCCCGCCGCGTCACCTTCAAGTACGGCCTGGGCCGCGAGTTCGTCGAGACGCTGAGGACACTGCACCTGCTGGGCCTGGACCGCACCGAGCCGGTGACCGTGCCGAGTCTCGCGGGCCCGGTCGCGGTCTCACCGCGGGACGTCGTGGCCGCGTGTCTGCCCGACCCGGCGACACTGGGCGACCGGATGCACGGCAAGACCTGCGCGGGCACCTGGGTGAAGGGCGTGAGGGACGGGGCGCCGCGCGAGGTGTACCTCTACCACGTGGTCGACAACCAGTGGTCCATGGCGGAGTACGGCTGTCAGGCGGTGGTGTGGCAGACCGCCGTGAACCCGGTCGTCGCCCTCGAACTCCTCGCCACCGGCGCCTGGTCCGGCGCCGGTGTCCTCGGCCCGGAGGCTTTTCCGGCCCGTCCCTTCCTGGATCTGCTGACCGCGTACGGCTCTCCGTGGGGCATCCGCGAGCAGTGACCGGGCGCGTCCCAAGGGACCCGGTGGTTTCACGGCGCATCGACAGGTGACCCGAAAGCGAGTAAGGCATGCACGAGGGCACGTACGACTTCGATCGCAGGTGACTTTGATGGACAACTGGCGAACCCATGCCGCGTGCCGCCGTGAGGACCCGGACCTCTTCTTCCCGATCGGCACCACGGGCCCCGCACTGGTCCAGACGGAGCAGGCCAAGTCCGTCTGCCGGCGCTGCTCCGTCCAGGAGCAGTGCCTTCAGTGGGCGCTGGACACGGGACAGGGCATCGGCGTCTGGGGCGGCACCAGTGAGACGGAACGGCGGGCGCTCGCCCGGCGTACGGCCGCCGCGCGGAGAAGGTCCGGCTGACGGGGCGATCCCGAACGGGGTCCGGCTTGATCGGCCGACTGAACGGGTCCGGCTTGACCGGGCCCGTTCAGTTGCCTGTGCGGCGCAGCGGGCCCCAAGGGTTCTCCTGCCGGTCCACCGCGTTCTGCGCCTCGCCGATCACCCGGGGGTCGATCCAGCACATCGGCCGCACGTCCGCGACGAGCGGCTCGTTGTCCGGCCCCCGGCCCCGCTCACGGCCCTGGAGCACCCAGGGGCGTACGCCGGGGCCCTTCTCGTGCGGCAGATGGGAGTAGTCGTACAGGCGCCGGGCCACCCACAGCTGTACGGGGCGCCCCTGCCACCAGTCCTCGACGTCCAGCGGGTTCGCCGACAGTCCCGGCAGGGACAGGCCGGTGAGTTCGTCGGTGCTGGACCCGCGGGCCAGATCGACCTCGGGGCCGCGTGACCAGCGGACGTACAGCCGCTCGTGCCGTTCGGCCAGGCTTCCCAGTTCGGCGAGTGTCCGCACCACCGGCAGCCCGTCCGACACGCTCATGTCCCGACCTCCCCTTTGCTCTCGCGGGACTTCGGGGTACCCGCACGCCGCGAGCGGAATCAGGCGTCCGGCCGGGGTATCGGCCCCCCGGGCAGCCGCAGGGTGAACACGCTGCCGGTACCGGGCTCGCTCGCCGCCACGACCGTTCCGCCGTGGGCCGCGACCAGGTGCCGGACGATGGGCAGGCCGAGGCCCGAGCCACCGGTACGACGGCTGCGGGACTTCTCCGCGCGCCAGAACCGGTCGAAGACGTGCGGCAGGTCGTCGGGCGCGATGCCGGTGCCGGTGTCGGCGACCGCCAGGACGATGTCGTCGCCGTCCCGGCGCGCGGACAGGGTGACCGAGCCGCCGGCCGGGGTGTGGCGCAGCGCGTTGGACACCAGGTTGCCGAGCGCCTGCCGCATGCGGACCGGGTCGGCGTCCAGCCAGGGATCGCCGTCCACGCCGGTGCGCAGCGTGACCCGGGCCGTGTCGGCGGCGACGCGGTGGGCCGCGGCGACCTGCTGGAGGAGTTCGTCGCAGCGGACGGGCTCGCGGTGCAGCCGCAGGGTGCCGGCGTCGGCGTCCGCGAGGTCCTGGAGGTCGTCGATGACGCGCTGGAGGACGAGGGCCTCGTCGTGCAGGGAGCCGAGCAGGACGGGGTCGGGGTCGACGACACCGTCCCGGGTGACCTCGAGCCAGCCCCGG
Organism: Streptomyces sp. NPDC005483; assembly: GCF_040606035.1. Classification (NCBI taxonomy): domain Bacteria; kingdom Bacillati; phylum Actinomycetota; class Actinomycetes; order Kitasatosporales; family Streptomycetaceae; genus Streptomyces; species Streptomyces sp. NPDC005483. The sequence goes on along the minus strand of NZ_JBEXEA010000061.1, from coordinate 4,814 downwards.
ATGTTGGTGAGCGGGGTGCGCAGTTCGTGGGCGATGTCGCTGACCATCGCCTTGCGCTGGGCTTCGAGGCGCTCGCGGCGTTCGGTGAGGTCGTTGAAGGCGACGGCGAGGATGCCGGTCTCGTCCCGGGTGGTGACGGGGACGCGCACATGGAGTTCGGGCGGCTGCTGGGCCGCCGCCGTGAGCGCGCGCAGCGGCCGCACCAGCCGGGAGGCGACCAGCGCTGTCGCGGCGACGGTCACGGCGAGCACGAGACCGGCCGTGCCGACGACCTTGGCCTTGTTGCCCGGGGACATGTCGAACAGCACGGCGGGCGTGTCCCCGGTGCCGAGGAAGAGTTCGGCCACCGGTGCCACGTACGGGTCCAGCTGGGCCCGGCGGGCGTCGTCGAAACAGGGCTCGGCCAGACTCGCCTCCTGGTCGCCGAGTTTGCTGGTCACGGGGGCCCGCACGTCCGTCCCGCCCAGGACGGTCCCCAGCGTCGCGGCGGCGTCGGCGCCCAGCCCGGCTTTGACCAGGCAGGGTCGGGCGAGGCGCTGGAGCGCCTTCGTCGCCTTCTCCTCCGTCGCGGTGGGGGTGTTGAGCAGTCCGTCGGCGCAGGCGTCGGGCACGTAGTCGGGGGTGGAGCGGCCCTCCGGGCCGGTGAGGAAAGTGCGCCCGCTCGGGGTACGGCTCAGCTCGGTCTCCAGACCGTGCTGGGAGAAGCAGAGCTGTCGCTTGTGGGCCAGGGCGTCGACCTTGACGCGTTCCGCCTCGGGGAGCCGGTAGGGGCCCACCGCTCGCGGGTCGATGCCGGGGATCTGGGCGCCGCGCTCGCTGTAGGTGTCGGTGTGCAGTGGGTCGACGGCGGCGGCCGCGCTCGGCGGAAGGGAGGTGCCGGGCCGCGCGGAGTCCGCGATGACCCGTCGGTCCGCACCGGTCAGGGCGATACGGCGGCCGGTCCTGGCCGACAACTCCCTCACCGTCCGCGCTACTTCGGACCAGTCCGGATGGGTCGCCGCGTATCCGCTGAGCTCGGCGAGGACGTCCATGTCGTCGGCGAGCGCCTGGCCCTGTTCCTCGCGCAGGGCCTGAGTGGTGGTCGCCACGGCCAGCCAGGCCGTCGCGGCCACCGAGCACACCGCGATGAGCCCGGACGTGATCAGCAGGCGGACCAGGAGCCGCTTGTGCAGGGGTATCCGCGCGCTCATGCGCGGCCGCCGCTGAGCTTGTAGCCGACGCCGAACACCGTCAGCAGCCGCGCCGGGCGCCGTGGATCGGCCTCGATCTTGCGGCGCAGGTTCATGATGTGCACGTCCACCGCGCGTTCGGTGGAGGCCCGGTCGGTGCCCCGGGTGACTTCCAGCAGCTGCCGCCGGGAGAAGACCCGTTCGGGCTCGGCGGCCATGGCCAGCAGGATCTCGAACTCGGCCGGGGTGCACTCCACCGGCGCCCCGTCGCACCGCACTTCGTGCCGTACGGGATCGACGGCGAGGTCTGCGGCGCGTACGACGGGATCCTCACGCCGCTCGGACACGGCACCCCGTCCGCTGCGTCTGAGGACGGTCCGGATACGGGCCATCAACTCGCGCGGGCTGTAGGGCTTGGTCATGTAGTCGTCGGCGCCCAGTTCCAGGCCCAGCAGGACATCGTCCTCGGCGGACCGTGCGGTCAGCATCACCACGGGGATGTCCGCGTCACGGCGCAGCACCCGGCACACCCCGAAGCCGTCGATCACCGGCAGCATCAGGTCCAGGACGACGAGGTCGGGGGCGACCCGCCGGACCGCGTCCAGGGCGGCCCGCCCGTCGTGGACCACGGTGGCGGTGTGACCCTCCGCGAGCAGGGACCGCCGTATGAGTTCGGCCTGCATCTCGTCGTCCTCGGCGACCAGCACATGTGCGCACACCCGGCGGATCCTAAGCGCTTCAGCCGGCGAGGGACTTGGCGTCGCCCATGACGACGACGGGACGCAGCTCCGGGTCCAGGGTCCGCAGCAGTACCTTCATGTGCTTCTCGGCGATGCTCACACAGCCGTGGGTGGGCCCGCCGTGATCGACGTGCAGCCATATCCCGCCGCCGCGCCCCGCGCCCAGCGGCCGGGTCCAGTCCAGCGGTGAAGTGCCGGGCTGCCGGTTGTAGTTGATGGCGATCACGTAGTCGAAGGACCCGGCCAGCGGCTCGCCCTCGAAGCCCGTGCCGGGTGAGGTGAATCCGGCACCGCGGTCGTACGGCAGCTTGGTGCCGGGGTCCTTCAGCAGTCCTCCGGCATCCGTGAGGGTGTACACGCCGACCGGTGAGCGCAGGTCGCCGGCCAGGTGGTGGTCGCTCCAGCCCTTGAGCGCGTTGTGCGCGGGCCAGCTCGCCCCGGCCTGCCAGCCGGCCGCCGTGCGCTCGTAGAGCACCACGGTGGAGGCCGACGAGTCGCGGCCCCGCCCGGTGACCACGACGGCCTGCCGGGTGCCGGCCGGTATCTTCGCCCACGTCTTCGGTCCCAGGCCGGGTATCTGCTGGGGTGCGGCCTCGACGGACATCTCCGGCGAGGGAGTGGTCCGCGACGGCTCCGGGGACGGCGTCGGCATGCCCGCTGTGCCGGCCACGGCACCGCCGCCGCATCCCGTGAGAAGCAGGGATGCGGCGAGCAGGGTGACGTGGGTTCTGCGTGTGATCATGGGACGACTCTGGCCGAGACTTGTAAGAAACTCGTCAGGTTCTAGGGCCGGTTCGGCTTACCCGGGGTGTCGAGCCAGGTCCGGAACAGGCCGTCCAGGTTCTTACCCGAAACCCGTTCCGCGAGGCACTCGAACTGGGCGGTGGTGCCGTGCCCGTAGCGGTGCCCGGACGCCCAGGCGCGCAGGATCAGGAAGAAGGCCCGGTCGCCGACCGCCGTGCGCAGGGCGTGCAGGGTCATGGCTCCACGGGCGTAGACGGGGGTGCCGAAGATGTTGGCGCCACTGCCGGGGTTGCCGGGCGGGAACTCCCACAGGTCGTCGCTCGCGGGTTTCGCGTAGAGCTCGTCGAAGCTCTTCTGCGCGCTGTCACCGCCGTGCTGTTCGGAGTAGAGCCACTCCGCGTAGGTCGCGAAGCCCTCGTTGAGCCAGATGTCCTTCCAGGAGGTGAGCGAGACGGAGTCGCCGAACCACTGGTGGGCGTTCTCGTGGACGAGGGTGCTCAGGTCGGGCGCGCGGTCGTAGACCGGACGGCTCTGGGTCTCCAGCGCGTAACCCACGTTCGGGGCGTGGTCCACGATCGATCCGGCGGCCCGGAACGGGTAGGGCCCGAACAGCTTGCTCTCCCACTCCAGGACGGAGGGCAGCTTCTTGAGCACGGGTGCCGCGGCGGCGGCCTCGCGCGAGTCGACGGCGTTGTAGACGCGGACGCCGCTCCTGGTGGTGAACTGCTCCACCTTGAACTTCCCGACGGTCGCGGTGGCCAGGTAGGCGGCCATCGGCTCGCTCTGGCGCCAGCGGAACGTGGTCTTCCCGTGCGCGGTCCGTTCGGAGAGGAGCACGCCGTTGGCGACCGCGGTGCGCCCCTGGGGGACGGTGATCGTGAAGTCGTACGACGACTTGTCCTTGGGGTGGTTGTCCGCCGGGAACCAGGTCATCGCGCCCTGCGGTTCCCCGGCGACGAAGGCTCCGTCGTCGGTGGGGATCCAGCCGTCGAGCGAGCCGTCCGGGTCGGTGACGGGGCCGGGCTTCCCCTCGTAGGTGACGGTGATGGTGAATCGTTCCCCCTTGCGCAGGGCGCGCTGCGGGGTGACGACGAGTTCCTGTCCGTCGCGGCGGAACCCGGCCTTGGCGTGACCGACCGTCAGACCGGTGACCGTCAGACCCTTGAAGTCGAGGTCGAAGCGGGTCAGGCGCTGGGTGGCGCGGGCCGTGAGGACCGCCTTCCCGTCGAGGTGACGGCTCGCGGTGTCGTAACCGAGCGTCAGATCATAGTGCTCGACGTGGTATCCGCCGTTTCCGGCGAGCGGGAAGTAGGGGTCGCCGGCTCCGGACGGGCCCGTCGACGACGGCGCGGCGGCCCCGAGCAGAGCGGTGAGGGCGAGGGGGGTGGTGACGAGGACGAAGGTGCGTCTGACGGCCTTCGGCACGTGCTCTCCTACAGGTCGGGGGGTGGACAACGGCTTCACACTAAAGGCCCCCTTGCCGGCAACTCACCCTTGATCAGGTCAAGTCGCGCCGGACTCCGCAGTACGCTCCCGACGCAGTCACCCCCTTGTCGAGAGGCCGCCCGTGAGCGTGCGCATCCGCCGTGTCTACGAACCCCCCGAGCCCGCGGACGGCGTCCGCGTCCTGGTCGACCGGTTGTGGCCGCGAGGTCTGTCCAAGGAGGCGGCCCGCGTCGACGAGTGGCCGAAGGCGCTCACCCCGTCGACCGAGCTGCGCCGCTGGTACCACGCGGGCGAGGGCTCCTACGAGGAGTTCGCCGAGCGGTACGAGGCGGAGCTGGCCGACCCGGAGGCGGCCGGACTTCTCGACCGCGTCCGGGAGTGGGCGAGCCAGGGCGACGTGACCCTGCTGACCGCGTCGAAGACGCCGGAGCGCAGTCACGCCACCGTGCTGGCGCGCTTGTTGGGGTCGTAGGGTCCGGCCCGACGGATCAGGCCGGCGTCACGGAGTCCGGCACGCCGACCCCCGGCTCACCGCGCTCCCCGCTCGTGGCGCCGTACCTCGGAACCCGTCCGATCCGCCGGGCGACCGGCCCTGGCCGACCCGTTCCAAGCCCCCGGGGCCTAGGGTCTGTCCGGCGGATCAGGCCGGCTGCAAGAAACGGTGCTGCTCGGTGCAGGTGAGCGGGGCTGGGTGCGTCTGGCTGCAAGGCGGAGG
>NZ_JBEXEA010000060.1:0-34635 GCF_040606035.1 Streptomyces sp. NPDC005483 | reverse complement strand
AAGCCCATCGCGGCGATCGCCGGCAGCCGGCGGGCCGCCGTACGGAACGTGCCGTGCGGCCGCTCCGCGGTGCCCTCCGACCGCGGGAAGAACTCGTACCACGACCCGAACAACGCCCGCTCCCGCTCCACCAGCAGCGGCAGCGTCTCCGACGCCGTGATCAACTCCCGCAACGGATGGCGGGCGAGCACCGCGTCCACATCCGGGGTCAGAGCCGCCGCCAGTCGGGTGGCGACCGGCAGGGAGTCGTCCGCCAGCGTCTTCGCCGCGGCCAGCAGCACCGCGTGCTGCGGCCCCTCCGGGACACCCGCAGCCGCGCGGGTGTGGAGCTCGGCGCCCTCCTCCAGGACCAGTCCGGTGTCGAGACCGGCAGGAACCTTTATGCGGGCGATCTGACGCCAGGTGCCGATCGGATCGCTCCAGGCCTCCACGCGATACGTCCAGCGGCCCTCGACGTCCGGAGTGACCTCCGCGCCCCAGCGATCGCTGCCGGGGGCCAGCTCCCGCATCGGCGTCCACGGGCCGTGCCGTCCTTCCGGGTCGGTCAGGACGACGTTCGCGGCGACGGCGTCATGGCCCTCGCGGAACACCGTCGCGGTGACCTCGAACGTCTCTCCGACGACCGCCTTCGCCGGGCGCCTGCCGGACTCCACGGCAGGGCGGACGTCCCGTACCGGGATGCGGCCGATGACCGGGGTGGAACTCATGCTCTCGCCTCCGCCGTGCTCGAGGCCGGGCGCTGACTGCGCCCGGCCGGGGATCCAAGCTGCGCCGGAGGGTGTCACCTCCCGGCGGGGGAACGTTCCGCGGATCTCGGCGGACCACGTCGCGCGACGGAACCCGTCCGGGGGAGGTCGCTCTGCTCCTGGAGATAGGCCCCCAAGCTGCTGCGCAGATAGCGCTCGGCCGCCTCGGCCGCCTCACGCGCGCAGCGCTTGCCCATCAGCACGCACAGCGTGTAGCCCGAGTCCTCGAAGGTGGCCCGGACATCGCGATCGGCGGGGGAGGCCAGCATGACGCGCTCCCAGGCGCGATAGCGCCGCAGTTGCCGGGCGACTTCGGCTTTGGCCGGTAGCAGCATGGCGCCGTTCACCTTTCGGGGGCAGGAGCAGATCCGGGACTCGCGAGATCTTCACTCATGGTGCACGGGTAACGACTCAGCGTCTTGTTGGCTCTTCAACCACCTCACCGGTCGCTCGTGTTGCACGAATGGCGTAGGACTCCCACTCTGGAGTCACTCTGAAGCGATCAGCACTCACGCTCCGTGTTTCGGGGTCCGGTCCCGCGGGGGCCGGGAGGAGCGGGAGCTTCGCGGTGAGGAGCGAGCGACGATGAAGACCGCAGTGCCCTGCTACTACCACCTCGACGTGGAGGTCAGCCCGGAACGGGTCGGGCAGGTCAGGCGCATCCTGGCCGCCCACCTACGGCTCTGGGACCTGGAGACCCTGGTCGAGCCCGTCTGTCGTGGTACCGAACTGCTGCTCAAGGCCATCGACGAGCACGCGACGGACAAGAACACCTCGATCGAGCTGTGGTGGAACGGTCAGCACCTCATCACGGCCGTCGCCGAGAACGACTGCGACCTGCGCCCGGACCTGGATCTGCGCGCGTGCCTGGAGCGCATCGCCGCGATGAGCGACGGCTGGGGCTGCTGTGCCACCGGCACCGGCAGCAAGGTCATCTGGTTCTCGCAGCGGGCCCGCGCCGGCGAGCGCGTCCCGCTCGTGCCGACGGCTCCGGCCCCCAGCCTGCGGGAGGTGCTCCAGGTGCCGCGCGAGATGCCGGTCACGGCCCTGGCCGCAGCCGTCGTCGACGGCGGGTGCTGAGCGTGCCGTCGTCCAGGAAGAAGCAGGTCAAGAGCGGGAAGCGGGTGCCGGCCTGGAGCGGGCACCCCTACCCGCTGGGCGCGTCGTTCGACGGCGAGGGCACCAACTTCGCGCTGTTCAGCGAGGTGGCCGAGCGGGTCGAACTCGTGCTGGTCGACGAGCGGGGCGCCCACACCGGCGTCCCGCTGACCGAGGTCGACGGCTTCGTGTGGCACGGCTTCGTGCCGGGCGTCGGGCCGGGGCAGCGTTACGGCTATCGGGTGCACGGGCCCTGGCAGCCCTCGTTCGGCCATCGGTGTGATCCGTCGAAGCTGCTGCTCGACCCGTACGCCAAGGCGGTGGACGGGCAGGTGGACAGCCACCCCTCGCTGCACACCCTCGAGGCCGACAGCGCCGGGCACACCATGCTGGGCGTGGTCACCGATCCGGCCTTCGACTGGGGCGACGACCGGCCGCCCCGGCGGCCCTACGCCGACAGTGTGATCTACGAGGCCCATGTCCGCGGACTCTCCCGCACCCACCCCGACGTCCCGCCGGAACTGCGCGGCACCTACGCCGGTCTCGCGCACCCCGCGGTGCTCGACCACCTGACCTCGCTCGGCGTGACCGCCGTCGAGCTGATGCCGGTGCACCAGTTCGTGCACGACGGGGTGCTCCAGGACCGCGGCCTCGCCAACTACTGGGGCTACAACACGATCGGCTTCTTCGCGCCCCACAACGCCTACGCCGCCCACGGCACCCGCGGCCAGCAGGTCACCGAGTTCAAGGCGATGGTGAAGGCGCTGCACGCGGCCGGCCTGGAAGTCATCCTCGACGTCGTCTACAACCACACCGCCGAGGGCAACGACAAGGGACCCACGCTCTCCTTCCGGGGCATCGACAACGCCTCGTACTACCGGCTGGTGGACGGCGACTGGCAGCACTACTACGACACCACCGGCACCGGGAACAGCCTGCTGATGCGGCACCCCTACGTGCTCCAGCTGATCATGGACTCGCTCAGGTACTGGGTGACCGAGATGCATGTCGACGGCTTCCGCTTCGACCTCGCGGCCACCCTGGCCCGGCAGTTCCACGAGGTGGACCGGCTGTCGGCGTTCTTCGACCTCATCCAGCAGGACCCGGTGATCAGCCGCGTCAAGCTGATCGCCGAGCCGTGGGACGTGGGGGAGGGCGGGTACCAGGTCGGCAACTTCCCGCCGCTGTGGTCGGAGTGGAACGGCAAGTACCGGGACGCCGTACGGGACTTCTGGCGGGGCGAGCCGCACACGCTCGGTGAGTTCGCCTCCCGGCTGACCGGCTCCTCCGACCTGTACCAGCACAGCAGGCGACGGCCGCGCGCCAGCGTCAACTTCGTGACCGCGCACGACGGTTTCACCCTGCGCGACCTCGTCTCCTACAACGACAAGCACAACGAGGCCAACGGCGAGGACAATCAGGACGGCGAGAGCACCAACCGGTCCTGGAACTGCGGGGCCGAGGGCGACACCGACGACTCCACGGTCCTGGAGCTGCGGGCCCGCCAGCAGCGCAACTTCCTCGCCACCCTGCTGCTTTCCCAGGGCATCCCGATGCTCTGTCACGGCGACGAACTCGGCCGCACGCAGGGCGGCAACAACAACGCCTACTGCCAGGACAACGAGGTCTCCTGGATCGACTGGGAGCTGAGCGAGGAGCAACGTGACCTCGCCGACTTCACGCGGTACGTGATCGGTCTGCGCGCGGCCCATCCCGTGCTGCGCAGGCGCCGTTTCTTCCGCGGCGAGACCGTGACCCACGCGGGACAGCCACTGCCCGACCTGGTCTGGCTGCTGCCGGACGCCCGCGAGATGGCCGAGGCGGACTGGCAGCGCTCCGACGCGCACGCGGTCGGTGTCTTCCTCAACGGCGACGCCATCGCCGAACCCGACGCGCGCGGAAACCGGGTGGTCGACGACTCCTTCCTGCTGCTCCTGAACGGCCACTGGGAGCCCGTCGACTTCCGGCTGCCGGACCCCGCCTACGGCGAGCGCTGGACGACCGTCCTCGACACGGCCGAACCCCAGGGTGCCGACGAGGCGGAACACAAGGCCGGCACGGAGATGACGGTCGAGGCGCGCAGCCTGGTGCTGCTGTCGAGGCCGTCCCGCGCGGGGGCGTGAAGGCCGTCCCGCGCGGGACGGTGAAGGGCGGGGCCGTGGGCCCCGCCCTCAGTGCGAGCGGCGCGAGGTCACCGTGAACTGGGCGCCGTCGGGGTCGCGCAGGACGGCCTCGGTGCTGTCGTGCGAGAGCACACTGCCCCCGTGGACCTCCGCCGCCTTGGCGCAGGCCGCCACGTCCGCGACCGCGAAGTGGACCTGCCAGTGCGGCCGGATCCGGGGGTCGGGGGCCGAGCCCAGCGCCCCCGACTCGATGCGCGCCACCACGTCGCCGCCGCTGCGCAGCACCACCTCGCCGCCCTCGTAGCGGACCTCGCAGCAGTCGGGGCGCTCCGTCGCCCAGTCGAGGACCTCGCCGTAGAAGATGGCAGCGTCGAAGGCGTCGCGGGTGTGCAGTCGGACGAAGGCCGGCTGGGCGCGTCGCCACATGTCCCAGCTCGCGACGAGGTCGCCCTCCCAGACGCCGAAGGTCGCTCCGTCGCGGTCGGAGAGCAGGGCCGCCCGGCCGGGCGGGAAGGACAGCGGGCCGACCGCGAGGGTGCCGCCGCGTTCCTGTACGCGGGCCGCCGCCTCGTCCGCGCTGGGCACCGCGAAGTACGGCGTCCAGGCCACCGCCATCTGCCACATCGATGCCACCGCCGCGATCCCGGCGACCGGTGTGCCGTCCGCCAGTGCGACCCGGAAGCGCTCGCCGAGCTTCGCGGGCTTCCACTCCCATCCGAGGACGGCTCCGTAGAAGTCCTCCGTGGTCTGCTGGTCGCGGCTGGTCAGGCTCACCCAGCAGGGGGCGCCGAACACATGGTGTGTGGAGACGACGTCCGCGGTCGCGGTGGGATGTCTCGGATCGTGGTTCATGGCAGTCGCGTCCTGCTCTCGTCGGCCGGCGGCCACCGGGCGGTCTTCCCCCAGTGTCCGTCCGGAACCGCCTCGGGCGCCTGCCGAGTACCCCGGGGGTGGTGCCGAAACGGTGGCCCGTTCCCTTGCGTCCGGTGGCGCGGGCCCGCCCCGGTGACACGATGGAGGCGTGCCAGTCGTACCGAACGAACCCGCCGACGAGTCGGACCGGATCTTCGCGCTGCAGGAGGAGATCGGCCAGCTCAAGGAGGCGGTCGCCTCGCACGCGGTCGTGGACCAGGCCATCGGCATGGTCGTCGCGCTCGGCAGAATCGCCCCGGACGTCGGCTGGGAAGTGCTGAAGGACGTCTCCCAGCACACGAACATCAAACTGCGCAACGTCGCGGAGCTGATCCTCATCTGGGGACGGTCCGGAGAGATCCCCCCGGAGATCCGCGTGGAGCTGGAGGACGCTCTCGACCGTTACGGCCCGACGCAAATCCCGGGGGCGCCGCCCGCGTGACTCCGCCGCGAGGGCTCGTCAGGGCTCGGTCAACCGGCGTCGGCCAGGACCTCCTCGCGCAGCTGGGCGAAGCACGTGCTGAGCAGCCGGGAGACATGCATCTGCGAGATGCCGAGTTCCTCGGCGATGCTGCTCTGTGTCATCCCCCGGAAGAAGCGCAGGTACAGGATGGTCCGCTCGCGCTCGGGCAGGGCTTTGAGACAGGGCCCGACGGCCACCCGGTCGACGACCACGTCGAAGCCGGGGTCGGGGCAGCCGAGCGCGTCACCCAGGGCGTAGCCATCGGTGCCGGGCATCTCCGCCTCCAGCGACAGCGCCGAGAAGCACTCCAGCGCCTCCGCACCGGCGCGCACCTCGTCCTCCGTCAGATGTGCCAGCTCGGCGATCTCGGCGACGGTGGGCGCCTGTCCGGGCGTCTGCGAGAGCTCCTTCGAGGCCTGCCGGACCCGGTTGCGCAGGTCCTGCACCCGGCGCGGCACGTGCAGCGTCCACATGTGGTCGCGGAAGTGCCGCTTGATCTCGCCGGTCACGGTCGGCACCGCGTACGCCTCGAAGGCACTGCCGCGTGCCGGGTCGTAGTGGTCGACGGCCTTGACGAGCCCGAGGGCGGCCACCTGGTAGAGGTCCTCGAGGGACTCCCCGCGGCCCCGGAAGCGGACGGCGATCCGCTCGGCCATGGGCAGCCAGAGTTCCACGAGCTCGTCCCGCAGGGCCTTGCGCTCCGGACCGTCCGACAGCTGCGCCAGCCGCTCGAACGCCGCGTTGGTGTCGGGGGCGTCGTCGTGCGGATGCGGCTTCGTTCTGGTGGCGACGGACATGTCGCGCACCTCCCTGAGCGGAGCGGGTGCTGGATGGACAGACACCGTGGGAGATCGCGTACTCGGACCCTGAGATGACATCCAGGAGACATCCGGAACCCGCTCGGCGGGGCTCCCACGGACGTGCCTCCTGTCCGAAGCACTACTGGAGGGATTCCCGCTTTCGGGTGAAATAAAACAAATGACGTAGATCATCACATATGTGCTTGACCAGTCTTTGGGTGAGATTACCTCTGACACAGAGGTAATCTCGTCGTGTGGACCCCGAGACCTTCCCCGAAGAGCTGGCCGACGCGCTCGTCGGCGTCCAGCGGCTGCTCAGACGCAGGCTGCGCGCCGGCCTGGCCGTGCCGCGGCTGCGCGGCGCCGAGGTCGAACTGCTGCGCCTGGTGGAGTCACGGCCCGGCATCGGCGTCTCCGACGCCGCCAAGGAGCTGCATCTGGCCGGAAACTCCGTCTCGACCCTGGTCAACCAGCTCGTCAAGGAGGGCCACCTGGTCCGCGAGACCGACCCCGCCGACCGGCGCGCCGCTCGGCTGCTGCTCACCGAGAAGGCAAAGACGCGGCTCAGTGACTGGAAGCAGCGCCGGGTCGCGCTCGTGAGCCGGCAGGTCACCCGGCTGGACGCGGCCGATCAGGAAGCCCTGCGCGCCGCGCTGCCCGCCCTGCGCGCGCTCGCCGCCCATCTGCACGAGGAGGCCGAGGACGCATGACACCCGAAGCTGTTTCCTGCACGGGTCTGACCTACGCCTTCGGTGACACGAAAGCCGTGGCCGGGCTGGACCTGACCGTCCAGGAGGGCGAGGTCTTCGGACTGCTCGGCCCCAACGGCGCCGGCAAGACCACCGCCATCCGCTGCATCACCACCCTGCTCCCCGTCCCGGCCGGCATGATCCATGTCTTCGGCCGCGACACCGCCGACGACCCGATGGCCGTACGCCGTCTGCTCGGCTACGTCCCGCAGCAGCTGTCCGCCGACGCGAACCTGACCGGCCGCGAGAACGTCACGCTGTTCGCCCGGGTCTTCGACGTCGCCCGCAAGGAACGCGCCGAACGCGTCGCCCAGGCCTTGGCCGCGGTCGACCTCACCGACGCCGCCGACCGGCTCGCCGGCACTTACTCCGGCGGCATGGTTCGCCGCCTCGAACTCGCCCAGGCCCTGGTCAGCGCGCCCCGGTTGCTGATCCTCGATGAGCCGACCATCGGCCTCGACCCGATCGCCCGCACCGGCGTGTGGGAGCACATCAACGCCGTACGCGAGGCCACCGGCATGACCGTCCTCGTGACCACCCACTACATGGACGAGGCCGACCAGTACTGCGACCGGGTCGGACTCATGCACGGCGGCCGCGTCCGCGCCCTCGGCACCCCCGACGAACTCAGGCGGGGACTGGCCGAAAAGCGGGGCACCGACACCCTGCCGACCCTGGAGGACGTCTTCCGTGACGTCGCCGGCAGCGGACTCGAAGACGAGGGAGGGGATTTCCGCGATGTCCGAAGCACCCGCCGCACCGCGAACCGTGTCGGCTGAGCCGAACTCCATCAACCTGCTGCTGCGCCCGCCGGAGCCCCGCGCGGGCTGGCGCCTGCTGCCCGCCCGGGTCGTGGCGATGTGCGCGGTGGAGCTGCAGAAGCTCCGCCACGACCGCACCGAGCTCTACACCCGCGCGGTCCAGCCCGCCCTGTGGCTGCTGATCTTCGGCCAGACCTTCACCCGCATCAAGGCGATCCCCACCGAGGGCATCCCCTACATCGACTATCTCGCGCCCGGCATCATCGCCCAGTCGGCGATGTTCATCGCGATCTTCTACGGCATCCAGATCATCTGGGAGCGGGACGCGGGCATCCTCAACAAACTCCTGGTCACCCCCACCCCGCGCTCGGCACTCACCACCGGCAAGGCCTTCGCCGCCGGTGTGAAGTCGCTGATCCAGGCCGTCGTGGTCATCCTCATCGCCGCCCTCCTCGGGGTGTCCCTGACCTGGAACCCGCTGAAGCTCCTCGGTGTCGGCGTGATCGTGATCCTCGGCTCGGCGTTCTTCTCCTGCCTGTCGATGACCATCGCCGGCATCGTGCTCAGCAGGGACCGCCTGATGGGCATCGGGCAGGCCATCACCATGCCGCTCTTCTTCGGCTCCAACGCCCTGTACCCGCTGTCCGTCATGCCGGGCTGGCTCCAGGCCGTCAGCAAGGTGAACCCGCTCAGCTACGAAGTCGACGCCCTGCGCGGCCTCCTCCTCGGCACGCCGGCCCATCTGGCGCTCGACTTCGGGGTGCTGGCCGTGGCCGCCGCACTCGGCATCACCGCGGCCTCCTCGCTCCTCGGCCGGCTGGCCCGTTGATCATGCGCGCCGAACGTGATGTGCGGCACGCCGGTGGAAGGATTTTTCCGGCCGCCCGGCGGATTCTTCCTGCGCACGGCTTGATCAGCGATCAAAGGGGGCGAATTCCCTGGCCACAGCGCATTCTGCTCATTTGACAGTGCATCGAGCGCACAGATAGGAAGCAGCTCTCTGAGGTCGGAGAGGTGCACTGTGTACGAGCCCAACGTGGTCGGGGACTGGCAGGAGTACGACGAGCATGCCGGTCTGCGTGTCCGCGTCCACCGTCTGGAGGCGGCCGAGCCGCCGCGGGGACGCGACGACGCGGCCGAAGGGCTCACGTATTTCAGCGTCCGCGTGACCGTCGAGAACCGTGGCGAGCGTCATCCGACCGTCCATCTCGAGGACGGTCAGATCGACGTGCGGATCGGCCCCGACGGCGAGAGCGCCTTCATCGACTGGCGCAACTCGCAGTTCATCGAGGGGTTCGACGTCTACCCGCTGCGCCGCGTCACCGCCGTGCTGTTCGCGGCGGGACCCGAGGCGAGCCTCGGCCAGATCGACGTGCAGATCCAGCTGCGGGTCGACGACGAGTGGGCCGACCGGCGGCTGTGGGCGGGCGGCATCGGACTCGGCGAGGGGGCCGCACACGTGGGCGCCGGCCGCGACGGCCTGGCCTGCCAGATCAGCAACTTCCTGCGGGACCAGGCCGAAGAAGGCACCGCCTGATCCCGCGCGGGCCTCAGTGCGGGATGCCGTCGATGATCTCACGGGCGCCCTGACGCAGCAGCGCCACCGCCACCGAGGTGCCCAAGGTGGCAGGATCGAGTCGGCCCGCCCACTCGTGGGCGTTCAGCCTGGTCTTGCCGTCCGGGGTGAACACGCAGGCCCGCAGGGAGAGTTCGCCGCCGTGGTCCATGCGCGCGTACCCGGCGATCGGGCTGTTGCAGTGGCCCTGGAGCACGTGCAGGAACATGCGCTCGGCGGTCGCCTCCCGGAAGGTGTCCGGGTCACCCAGTGCGCTGACCGCGTCGATCAGCTCGGTGTCGCCCTCCCGGCACTGGAGCGCGAGGATGCCCGCGCCGATCGGCGGCATCATCGTCTCGGGGGAGAGGATCTCGCTGATCACGTCCTGGCGCCCGATGCGTTCCAGTCCGGAGACCGCGAGCAGCAGGGCGTCCGCCTCACCGGCCGCGAGCTTCGCGAGGCGCCGGTTGGCGTTGCCGCGGAACGGCACGCACTCCAGGTGCGGGTGGGTGGCGGCGAGCTGGGCCACCCGGCGCACCGAGGAGGTGCCGATGCGGGTGCCGTCCGGCAACTCGTCCAGGGTGAGGCCGCCCGGGTGGATCAGGGCGTCACGGATGTCGTCCCGCTTCAGGAACGCCGCGAACGTGGTGCCCGCCGGGAGCGGCCGGTCGGCGGGCACGTCCTTCACGCAGTGCACCGCGAGGTCCGCCTCACCGGCCAGCAGCGCGGCGTCGACCTCCTTGGTGAACGCGCCCTTGCCCTCGACGGCGGACAGGTCGCCCATCCACTTGTCACCGGTCGTCTTCACCGGCACGACCTCGGTGCGCACACCGGGGTACAGGGCGGCCAACTCGCCTCTGACACGCTCCACTTGGGCCAGTGCCATCGGCGAGTCACGGGAGACGATGCGGATCAGTTCCGGGAGGGACATGCGGGACACGATAGACCCTGCGGAGGTCCGGTGTTTGACGCTCAGGGCTCAACGGGTAGGGAGTAGCGCTTCTTTCGAGGGGAGCGTCGCTCATCGGACGTCGCCGGTGATCGTGTCCGCGCCCCAGGCCGTGTCCCGGCCGAACCCGCTCACCCCGTCCAGGAAGGCCACGAGGTGCGTGAACCCGGTGAACGCCCCCGTCACCGACAGCGCGGTGGTGGCGAGCACGACCGCGAACCGGCGCCGGTCGGGGGTGGCCCCGTACGCGGAATGACTCTCCTGCGGAGGCGAGGTCGGCAGCAGCAGGGCCACCACGATCGGCGATACGACGGCCAGCGCGCCGAGCACCGCGAACGGCACCCGCCAGCCGATGTGGCCGCCCAGCCAGGTGCCCGCCGGCACCCCGGCGACCGTGGCCGGCGAACCGCCGGCCGACAGCAGCCCGATGACGCTGCTCGGCGACGCGGTGGTGGCCGGTGCCTGAGACCTGGACCGCGGTCGGGGCCAGTGTTCGGGGCGCCGCGACGGCGCCGGCGAGGCAGATCCGGGGCCCGAGGTGTTCAGGTGAGGGGCTCGCTGAGTTCGGCCGAGCGCAGGGCGGCTGCGAGGGCCAGGTCGTCGTCGATGTCCAGAGCCGTGTCGGTGAGCTTGATGACGTGTTCGTCGCCGTGGGCGAGGGCTCGTTCCACGGCCTCCTCGGCGGTGAGGCGCGCGGGAGGGGAGTAGGCGACCGGCGCCGCCGGCGCGTACATCGCCGTGACGGCCGCCGACGCCGTCCAGGCCGCGTGCAGGCTCGGCACCCACTGGTCGCGCGGAAGGGAACCCAGCGCCCGCAGCACGGCGTTGGGTGCCGTGGCCGCGTGCACGAGCATGGTCGGCTCGCCGTGGCCGTGGGTGGCGTAGCGGTGGGTCGCGGCGCGGACTAGCTCGGTCAGCCGCTCCTTCGCGGTGTCCGGGTCCGTGACCTCGTGCGCCCACACGGGCAGTCGCCGTACGGCGGCCAGGCGGTTGCGGAACCCCAGGTGCCCCGGCTCGATGGCCGGTACCGCTTTCAGGGCATCCGCCGCGGTGGTCGCACCCGGCAGCTCCACGAGTCCCGTCACGGGCTGGTGCCGTGCCGCCCAGTAGCCCAGGGCGTGTGCGAGTTCGGTGAGCCGGGGCGCGTTCTCGTCGGCTTCCAGGGCGCGGACGGCGTGGCCGACCCGGATGACCGTGTGCGTGGCACCGCCGTACAGGCCCGGCAGCAGGCGCGGCCACCATTCGGCGAGGACGTCCTTCCAGGGGCGCTCGGCGAGCGTCCGGGAGAAATAGTCGGTCCAGTCCGCTATCCGGCGCGGATCACCCAGTGCCGCGGCCCAGTTGTCGTCCGTGACGGGGGCGGTGCGGTCGGGGAAGTCCTCCAGCTTGTCCCGGTACAGGTCCAGCCACCGGTGCACCGAGCCGGCCTGCCCGTGCGCGGCGAGCGCCTCGACCACCATGGGGGCGTGGTTGCTCAGCCAGCCCTCGCGCTCCGGGCCGGCGGCGTGGACGCGGTCCAGGGCTTCTTCGAGGTACCCGCTCTTGTCGTTCGCTTTGGTCGTGTCCATGAGCAGGACGCTATGCCGGGTGCCCGCCTGCCGGGATCGGGCGCGGGACGGAACCCGCGGGCATGGGGGACCTAGGTCCCGCGCCCGATCGTGTCACCGGATCAGGCGTTGGGGTCGAAGGGGATCCCCGACGGCTTCGCCGACGACAGGTGGGCGGCGAAGTTGGCGTCCTTGAGGCCGAAGTTGGCGCTGCCGAAGTCGTA
The DNA here is from genome assembly GCF_040606035.1 of Streptomyces sp. NPDC005483. NCBI lineage: Bacteria > Bacillati > Actinomycetota > Actinomycetes > Kitasatosporales > Streptomycetaceae > Streptomyces > Streptomyces sp. NPDC005483. The sequence goes on along the minus strand of NZ_JBEXEA010000060.1, from coordinate 22,708 downwards.
CGCGCTCAGCTTGTCGCGCAGCCCCGACGGGTAGCCGTTCCAGCCGACCAGCGGCGGGTACTGCCAGGTGCCCTTGGTGTTCTCCGGCGGCTCGTCATTGGAGTTGGCCAGCCGGAAGCAGTGCGTCCTGATGCCGTCCTTGTGGTAGACGATCTTCGCGTGCGTGCCGTCGAATCGGACGCCGGAGGCCGCGGTGACCGTGAACGAGCCGTGGTTGGATGTCGACACGTACTGGATCGTGCCGTTCTGCACCCAGATCACGACGTGCTCCCAGTCGTGCCGGTGTCCGCCGATGCTGCTGTTCGCCACCGCCTGGTCCTTCTCGAAGTACAGGCCGTACATATAGGCGCACCAGCCGTTGTTGCACTTGTAGCGCGAGTACGTGTTGGTGTTGTCGAGGTCCGAGGCGTCATGGCAGTCCCCGCTGAGCGAACCCGTCGGATTCAGACCGCCGTTGATCGTGCCGTCGGGACCGATGGCGGGCGTCGAATAGCAGCCGTCCGTGTCGTAGTCGAAGGCCGGCTGGTACGTGAACTCGGCGCTCTCGGCGTTGGCGGGCAGCGCCTTGGGCGGAGCGGCGAACGCGGCGGAGGGGAAGGCGACGACGAGCGCGGCGGCGCCGACCAGGCCGGTGAACCATCTCGTGCGGTGCTTCTTGAACGACGGTGACGCCACTGCGTCCTCCTCGTGATCCGGGCGCAGCCCAACGGCTGTGGGGTTACTGGGGAGTTCAGCTTCCCGGCTTTTCATGTCCGCGCCAAGAGGTCGAAGGCGTCGTTCCGGTTAAGGGCCGCCCAATTTCCGGATCATGACGGTTCGTCGGGGAGATCGGCCGAGGAGTCCTCCGGCGCGAGGTCGGGCCGCAGCCGCAGCCAGGACGGCTGACGCAGCAACCCCGCCCGGGTACGGGTGCTGTAGCGGACCTCGCCGACCAGGCGGGGCAGCACCCAGCGCGCGCCTGGAACCCGTGGCGCGGGGTCGAAGGGGCACACGTCCGTCGCCGCGGCGGCCAACAGCGAGGCGAGCTCGGTCCGTTCCGCCTCGCTCCAGCCGGTGCCCACATTGCCGACGTACCGCAGCCGCCCGCCGCCCCGCTGTCCGACCAGCACCGCGCCCGGCAGGCCCGTGAGCCGCCCCTTGCCGGGCAGCCAGCCGCCCACGAGGACATCCTCGCTGAGCATGTTGCGGATCTTGATCCAGGCGCGGGAACGCACTCCGGGCTCGTACACCGAGTCGAGCCGCTTGCAGACCAGGCCCTCCAGGCCGTGCTCACGGGTGGCACGCAGGGCCTGTTCGCCGTGACCGACGAGGGCTGCGGGTGTGGACCAGTGCGGCCCGGAGAGCTCCAGCGCGTCCAGTCGCGCCCGCCGCTGCGCGTAGGGATGGGCGAGCAGCGAGCGCCGCCCCAGGTGCATCAGGTCGAACAGCACGAGGTGGACGGGTGCTTCGGCCGCCCTGCGCGCGGCTCTGCCGGGTGCGTGGGCCAACTGCATGCGCGGCTGCAGCAACTGGAAGTCGGCGCGGCCCTGTTCGTCCAGCGCCAGGATCTCCCCGTCGAGCACGGCCGGTGTGACGCCGAGCGCACTGCCCAGCGACCGCAGTTCGGGATAGGCGCGGGTGATCTCCTCCCCCGACCGGGCGCGCAGGGTCACGTCGCCGTTCCCGGCGAGGTAGACCACCGCCCGCTGGCCGTCCTGCTTGGTCTCGTAGGCCCAGCGCGCCTCCTGCGAGGCGGGCGGCAGGGTGCCGGGAACGGCGAGCATGGGCGGGATCAGCGGGAGGGTCACGGGTGAGGTGTCGACGCGAGCGCCGGCTGCCACGCGCCCCGCGCGCCGGGTTCCCCTGAACGGGCGCCGCCCGGGGGTCCTCTCAGCCCTCCTGGTACAGGTTGACGGTGTTGCCGTCCGGGTCCCGCAGCCACACGGACCGGCGGCCCCATGGCTGGGTGGTCGGCGGCTTGAGGATCTCGACGCCCTGGGCCGCCAGTCGTTCATGGCGTGTGTCCACGTCGGTGACCCGGAACTCCAGGGTGAAGTTCCCGCTCGCGGCGGCGGCCGTCGACCCGGGCACCATCGACTCCATGGCCCGGGCGGAGAAGAAGGACAGGACGGCACCCGGGACGGTCACCCGGGCGAAGGGCTCCTCGCCCTCCACCGCCGCGTCGAGGACGCGCGCGTAGAAGGCGGCGAGCGCCGGGACGTCGTCGGTGATCAGGGAGGTGCCGGTGAAACGGGGCCGCATCCGGGCATCGTAGGCGGAGGGTCGGACATCCGCCGTGGGGAGCGGACTTGGTGTCGATGTGCCGGACGCGGGGGGTCGCGGGAGGCGGGTCAGATGATGCCGCCGTTGGCCCGCAGCACCTGGCCGTTGACCCAGTGACCGGCGGGGCTCACCAGGAACGACACGACGTGGGCGATGTCCTGGGGCGTCCCCAGCCGCTCCAGCGGGGGCTGTGCCGCCAGGCGGGCGACGGTCTCCTCGTCCTTGCCGTCGAGGAAGAGGTCCGTCGCCGTCGGGCCGGGCGCCACGGCGTTGACGGTGACGTCACGGCCGCGGAGCTCACGGGCGAGGATCAGGGTCACGGCCTCGACGGCGCCCTTGCTGGCCGCGTAGGCGCCGTACCCGGGGAAGGCGAGCCCGACGACCGAGCTGGAGAGGTTGACGAGCGCGCCGCCCGGACGCAGCCGGCGCGCGGCCTGCTGGTCGACGACGAAGGTGCCGCGGATGTTGGTGCGGTACAGCGCGTCGAGCTCGGCCAGGTCGAGCTCCGCGATCGGGGACAGGGGCATCCGGCCCGCGGAGTGGACCACCGCGTCGACACCGCCGTAGGTGGCCTCCGCCAGGTCGAACAGGGCGGCGACCTCGGTCTCGTCGGCGACGTCCGCGCGGGCGGCGCGGGCGGTGCCGCCCGCCTCCTCGATGGTGCGCACGGCTTCGTCGGCGGCGGCCTTGTTGCCCGCGTACCCGACGACGACCGCGAACCCGTCGTGGGCGAGTTGCTCGGCGATCTGCCGCCCGATGCCGCGCGATCCGCCGGTCACGACCGCGACACGCTGTTCCGCACGGGGCTGAGTACTCATGACTGCGTCCTTTGTTAGCGCTGCTACGACTTGCTCGTATCGACGATAACACAGATGCGTATCGATGCTAACTCCGACCTCGTATCGGTGCTACGAATGCCGTACCGTAGGAGCATGGATGCGAGGGAAAAGATCCTGGAAGCGGCCACCGAGCTGCTGGCCGGTGCGTCGGCCGCCGATGTCTCCACGCGCGCCGTGTGCGAGAAGGCCGGGGTGGGCGCGCCGATGCTCTACCGGCTCTTCGGTGACAAGGCCGGCCTGCTGGCCGCCGTCGTGGACCGGGGATTCGAGCAGTACCTCGCGTCCAAGCGGGCGGCGCGGCCGAGCGCGGATCCGGTCGAGGACCTGAGAAGCGGCTGGGACACCCACATGCGCTTCGCGCTGGAGCACCCCAGCCACTACCGCCTGATGTACTCGCCCGAGCTGACCGCGCCCCCGGCCGCGGCAAGGGAGGCGCACGACCTGCTGCACGGCATCCTCGAACGCTGCGCGGCCGAGGGGAGGCTGACCGTGCCGCCTGCCCTGGCCACGCAGATGATCATGTCCGCCAACGTCGGGGCGGCCCTGTCGATGCTGACCAGGCCGGAACAGTACACGGACGCGAAGTTCTCGCAGCGGCTGCGCGACGCGGTGCTGGGCTCGGTGACCCGGCCCGCCGGCACCGACGCGTCACGGGAGGACAGCTCGGTGCCTGCGGCGGCCGCCACGCTCGCGGCCCGTCTCCGTGCCGACCTGCCGCCCACGCTCACGAGAGCGGAGTCCGCCCTGCTTCAGCAGTGGCTGGAGGAACTTTCCGGGAGATGAGGGTCAGCGCCCCTCGGGTGGCAGTGGCTGCACCAGACCCGACTGATAGGCCATCACGACGAGCTGGGCGCGGTCCCGGGCACCCACAGCTTGGTCATCGCACGGTGGACGTGGGTGTGCACGGTCAGGGGGCCGGGCGCGGTTCCGGCCGATGTCTCCGCGGCCGGTGCGGGGGCTGCCGCCGGGATCGCGGTGCGCGGGCAGGGGTTGAAGGAGGCGGGGGCGAACGCGAGGAGGGCGGCACCCGCGCGCCCGCCCGCGGGCAGGTACCGAACTTCGACGCGTCGTGGTGGTCGCATGTGACCGTCGGGTCGGCGACCGCCAGGTGCAAGCGTCAGCGTCCGGACGCGGTCCCGGTCGGCGTCTCCGCGGCCGGTGCGGGGGCCGCCGCCGGGACCGCGGTGCGTGGGCGCGGGATGAAGGAGGCGAGGGCGAAGGCCAGGAGGGCGGCACCCGCGCCGATGGCCATGACGGTCTTGAAGCCGTTCTCGGACGGCAGCGCGTAGCCGCCCAGGTCGATCGTCATCTGGGCCAGTACGACACCGGCGAGGGCGCTCGCGGTCGACGTACCGATGGACCGCATCAGGGTGTTGAGGCTGTTCGCGGCCGCCGTCTCCGAGGCAGGGACGGCGCCCATGATGAGGGCCGGCATGGAGCCGTACGTGAACCCGATGCCGGCGCCGATCACGCAGGAGGCCAGCACCAGGTGCCAGACCTCGGACATCAGCACGATGTTCAGCCCGTACCCGGCGGCCACGATCAGCGCGCCGATCATCAGCGTCACCTTGGGGCCCTTGGCCTTGGAGACGGCCGCCGAGACCGGAGCCAGCGCCATCATCACCAGACCGGACGGGGCCATGACCAGACCGGCGGTCAGCAGGGACCTGCCCAGGCCGTAGCCCGTCTGGGTGGGCAGCTGGAGCAGCTGCGGCAGGACCAGTGACATCGCGAACATGGAGAAGCCGATCGCGATCGAGGCGAGGTTGGTGAACAGGACCTGGCGACGGGCGGTGGTGCGCAGGTCGACCAGCGGCTGGGCGGTGCGCAGTTCGAAGAAGCCCCAGGCCAGCAGGATGATCACGGCCGCGGCGAACAGGCCCAGTGTGGTGCCGCTGGTCCAGCCCCAGTCGGCGCCCTTGGAGACGGCCAGCAGCAGGGAGACCAGGCCGGCGGCCATCCCGACCGCGCCGACGGCGTCGAAGCGGCCGCCGGTGCGCACCCGGGACTCGGGCACGAAGGCCACGACCAGGACGAGGGCTATCGCGCCCATCGCCGCCGAGGCCCAGAACAGGACGTGCCAGTCGAAGTTGTCCGCGATCAGCGCGGCGGTCGGCAGCCCCAGGGCGCCGCCGACGCCGAGGGAGGCGCTCATCAGGGCTGTCGCGCCGGCCAGCCGCTCGGCGGGCAGCTCGTCGCGCATGATGCTGATGCCGAGCGGGATGACACCGGAGGACAGGCCCTGCAGGGCACGGCCGACGATCATCGGGACCAGGGCGTCGCTGAGTCCGCAGACCACCGATCCGAGCACCAGCATCACCCCGCTGACCAGCAGCATCCGGCGCTTGCCGAACATGTCGCCGAGCCGCCCGACGACCGGGGTGGCGACCGCTGCCGCGAGCAGGGTCGCGGTGACCGCCCACGCGGTGTCCGAGGCGGGGGCGTCGAGCAGCTTGGGCAGCTCCGGCACGATCGGGATGACGAGGGTCTGCATCAGCGAGACGACGATTCCGGCGAAGGCCAGCACCGCCACCACGGCATTCGGCCGCGGTGGGGCCACGGCACCCACGTCGGCGGATCCGGCGGGAGCGTCGGACATTAAGGGGCCTCCAAGGCGGGGAGCGGACCGGGAACCCGGCCAAGTTTAAGTCAGATGCTTGACTTAGCTTACTGGGCCCGCTGCCCCGGTCGTACGGTGATCGCGGGAGCCGTGCGCGGGTTGCGTAGGCTTCCCACACTGGAACTCGCCGCACCGCCGGCGGACCTCAGGCGGCTCGAGGGGCTGGCCGTTTGAGGGCTCAGCGAAGTCCCGGCGCGGTGGTGGGCATGGCGGGCAGGACGGTACGCGAGGAACAGGTCAGCGCGACCCGGGAGCTGATCCTGACCGCGGCCGAGCGCCTCTTCGCCGAGCGCGGTGTCCTCGCGGTGTCCAACCGGCAGGTCAGTGAGGCCGCGGGGCAGGGCAACAACGCGGCCGTCGGCTACCACTTCGGCACCAAGGCCGACCTGGTCCGGGCCATCGCCCGCAAGCACCACGTCCGCGTCGAGGCGATCCGCGCCCGGCTGCTGGCCGGGGTCCGCGGCTCCACGGACGTACGTGACTGGGTGGACTGCCTGGTCCGGCCCGTGCCCGAACATCTCGCGGAGCTGGGCAGCCCCACCTGGTTCGCCCGGTTCTGCGCACAGGTGATGACCGACCCGGTGCTCCAGCAGATCATGGTCGAGGAGTCCATGACCTCGACCTCGCTCCAGCAGATCGTCGAGGGCCTGAACCGCTGCCTGCCCGAACTGCCCGCCGACGTCCGCGCCGAGCGCGCCGAGATGGCCCGCCATCTGATCGTGCACATGGCCGCCGACCGCGAACGGGCTCTCGCGGAGAACACCCCGACACCCCGCGCCAACTGGCACGACGCCGCCACTGGCCTCGGTGACGTGGTGGTCGCCATGTGGACGGCTCCGGTCACCCCGACCGGGCCTTGACGGACCTTACTTGAGTTAGGCAAGGAGGCGCTAGGGTGAGAGAGTGCCCCCTCCCCACGAACGGGTCCTCTCCATGCACGGCACCTTCAGTGACCGGCCGGCACTCGCCCGCGGTTCCGGTCAGCGCCTCCTGGTCGTCGCGGGCGATCCGGACGTCGCCGAACTGCTCGCCACCACCCTGGAGTTGGCGGGCTACCGGATCGTCGCCGTCGCGGCTGCCGTCGACGGTCTGGCACGGCTGACCCGGGAGCGGTTCGACCTGGTGGTGGTCGACGCGACCGGGCCGGACGTGGTCGAACTGGGCCGCACCCGGCCGACGTTGGCCCACCGCCCGCCGGTGCTGCTGCTGATCGACTACGAGTCCCTGGACCGGATCGTGCCCGAACTCGGCCTGGGGGAGCGGGACTACGTCACCAAGCCGTTCCGGGTGGCCGACGTCCTGGCCAGGGTGCAGGTTCTGCTGCGCGGCTCGGGTGCGGCACCTGCCCGGGATCGCGCGCTGAGTTACCGCGACCTCGTCCTGGACGACACCCGCTGCGAGGCCCGGCGCGGAGCACGCGCCCTCGACCTCACACCCGCCGAGTACCGGCTGCTGCGCCATCTCCTGGTCAACGCCCACCGGGTGCTGTCCAAGGAACAGATCGGCCGCTACGTCTGGGGTGACCACCGAGGTGACAACGCCATCGAGCAGCTCGTCTCCCGGCTGCGCCGCAAGGTCGACCAGGAGGCGCCGGAGCTGATCCACACCCGTCGCGGATTCGGGTACTGGCTGGGGCGCGTGGACGTCGAAGCGTGAAAGCTCGGCTGCCAAGCGGCAGCCGGGGGCCCCTACAGGCCCCGGGCGCAGCATCCGCGCCCTGTAACTCCCTTGCGTGTGACGGTAGTTGCTGTCCGAATCGCGTTGTGATCCCGGTCACGTCAGCTTCCTGTCAGGTCGCCGACGGGCCGGTGTCAGGCCTGTCTGTTCGCATGTGCTCATCGAGGCCTCGACCACTTCGCCCCGGCGCTCCGCAGCCCCCTCCCGCGGAGCACCCCCACCACCGAGGAGAACCATGGCCGACACCCTGGCCGGTCCCGCGGACGACACCGCGGGCACTGCCCCCGAGTTCCCCATGCCACGTGCCGCCCGCTGTCCCTTCGACCCGCCGCCCGGCCTCAAAGAGCTCCAGGAGCAGGGGCCGTTGACGAAGGTGCGCCTGTGGGACGGCAGCGAGCCGTGGCTCGTGACCCGCTACGCCGAGCAGCGGGCGATCCTGGGCGACGCCCGGGTCAGCGCCGACACCGACCGGCCCGGCTACCCGACCAAGGCCAGCGCCGAGGCGGGTGAGGGAAAACTCAGCTTCATCATGATGGACGATCCCGAACACGCCCGGCTGCGCCGGATGGTGACGGCACCGTTCGCCATCAAGAAGGTGGAGGCCCTGCGGCCCACCGTGCAGCGGATCGTGGACGGTCTCATCGACGACATGCTGGCGGGCCCCCGGCCGGTCGATCTCGTCGAGGCGTTCGCCCTGCCGATCCCCTCGCTGGTCATCTGTGAACTGCTCGGCGTGCCCTACGACGACCACGCCATGTTCCAGGAGAACACCAAGACGATGGTCCGCACGACCGCGACCCCCGAGGAGCGCGGCGCGGCCACCCGGGAGATCGCCGGATACCTGGCCGGCCAGCTCGCCGAGCGACTCACCGCGCCCAAGGACGACCTGCTCTCCGGCATCGCCGGACGCGTCGCCGTCGGGGAGCTGACGCACGGGCAGGCCACGGAGATGGCGCTGCTCCTGCTGATCGCCGGACACGAGACCACCGCCAACATGATCGCGCTCGGTACCGCGGCACTCCTCGAACACCCCGACCAGCTCGCCCTGTTGCGCGACACGGACGACCCCAAGGTTGTTGCCTCGGCGGTCGAGGAACTGCTGCGCTATCTCCACATCACGCACTTGGGACGCCGGCGGGCGGTCACCGAGGACATGGAGATAGTCGGTCAGGTCATCAGGGCCGGCGAGGGCGTCATCATGGTCAACGAGATCGGCAACCGCGACCCCCAGGTCTTCGACGACCCCGACCGACTCGACATCACCCGCGACGCCCGCCGCCATGTCGCGTTCGGCTTCGGCGTCCACCAGTGCCTCGGCCAGCCCCTGGCCCGCATGGAGCTCCAGGTCGTCTACGGCACCCTCTACCGGCGCATCCCCACCCTCCGGCTCGCCTGCGCCCTGGAGGAGGTGAAGTTCAAGCACGACGCGTTCATCTACGGCATCCACGAGCTGCCGGTGGCCTGGTGAGGGCTTTGGCCCCGCCGACCAGCCGCAACCACGAGCAGAGCAAGGGGAATCCCATGAAGGTGGAACTGGAAGCCGACAAGTGCGTCGCCTCGGGGCAGTGCGTGGTCGCCGCCATGGAGGTGTTCGACCAGGACGACGACGGCATCGCGATCCTCCTGACCGAGGAGGTCGGCGACGACCGACTCGGCGACGTCGAGGAAGCCGTCGCGGTCTGTCCGGCCGCGGCGATCCGGCTGGTCCGGCCGTGAGGCGGATCGTCGTCGTCGGCGCCTCGGCCGCCGGACTCGCGGCGGTCGAGACGCTGCGCCGCGAGGGGTACGACGGCACGATCACCCTCGTCGGGGAGGAGCCCGAACCTCCCTACGACCGCCCGCCGTTGTCCAAGCAGCTCCTGGCCGCGGAGTGGGAGGCCGACCGGCTCGCCCTGCGCACCTCGGCCGACCTCGCCGCGCTCGACCTGGACCTGCGGCTCGGAGTGGCGGCGACGGGCCTCGAACTCGTCGCCCGCACGGTGCGGTTGGCCGACGGCTCCGAGGTGCCGTACGACGGACTGGTCATCGCCACCGGCGTGCGGCCGCGCCGCCTGCCCGGGGAGGGCGCGCACGTGCTGCGCACCCTCGACGACGCGCTCACCCTGCGGGAAGGGCTGTCCCCGGGGCGGCGGCTGGTCGTGGTGGGCGCCGGTTTCCTCGGCGCCGAGGCCGCCGCGGTCGCCTGGCGCCTCGGTGTCGAGGTGACCCTCCTCGAACCCGCCGCCGTGCCGCTGGCCCACGCGGTCGGCACGGAGGTCGGGCAGCTGCTGGCCCGGGCCCATGGGGACCGGGGCATCGACCTGCGCTGCGGGGTCACCGTCACCGAGGTGACCGAGGAGGGTGTCCGGCTCGCCGGCGGAGAGGTCGTCGAGGCGGACGAGGTGCTGGTGGCCGTCGGCTCGGTGCCGAACACCGAGTGGCTGGAGGGCAGCGGGCTCGCGCTGGGTGACGGGGTGGTCTGTGACGAGTACTGCGAGGCGGCGCGCAACGTGTACGCCGCCGGTGACGTCGCCCGCTGGTACAACCCGCTGTTCGGCACCCCGATGCGCATCGAACACCGCACCCACGCGGCCGAGCAGGGCATGGCGGCCGCCCGCAACCTGCTGGCCGCTCCTAAGGCGCGCAAGCCGTTCGCCCCCGTGCCGTACTTCTGGTCGGACCAGTACGACATGAAGGTCCAGGCGTACGGCTTCCTGCGCGGGCACGAGGAAGTCGCCGTGGTGGAGGGAGACTTGGCGCAGCGCCGGTTCGTCGCCGCTTACCGCACCGGGGACCGGGTCAGCGGTGCCCTCGCGGTCGGCATGCCGCCCAGGGCGATCCGGCGGTGGCGGCAGACCATCGCGACCGGAGCGGCCTGGCACGAGACCGTGCGCGCCGAGGTGGGGGCGGCCGAGGTCTGAGGGCCCGGGGACCGCCGTAGATTACTTGAGTTACGCAACAAGATGGTAAACTGGCGGGTATGTCCTCACAGCCGCTCCCCGACGTCCCCGCGTCCCCGGAAGTCATCGAGATCGAGCGGGCGCTCACCCGCATCACCTACCTGAGCACGCGCGCCCGGCAGCACGACCGGCTGATGTCCCTGGCCGACGTGCCGCTGGACCGGGCCGCCGTGGCCCTGCTCCGGCAGGTCGCCGACACCGAGCCGATGCGGCCGGGGGAGCTGGCCAACCGGCTCGGTGTGGAGGCTTCCCACGTCACCCGCACCGTCCAGCAACTGCAGAAGTCGGGGTACGTCACCCGCGTCCCCGACCCCGTGGACCGGCGCGCCCAGCGCATCCAACTCACCGAAACCGGCCGGCAGGCCATCGACCGCATCCGTGACGTCGGCGCCCGCGGTATGCAGCTGGCCCTCGCCGAGTGGTCGCCCGAGGAGCTGCGGCAACTCGCCGGGCTGTTCCACCGGATGGTCGACGACTTCCTCTCGTACGCCGTCGACGACGAGACCGAAGAGGTGGCACCGGCCGCCACGAGCTGAGGCTCACCGCGCCGGGGCGAGCCGCTCGGCGGCAGCGGGTTCGCGCAGCCCGCGCAGCAGCAGACCGCCCAGCGCGGGCAGGACGATCAACGGCACCAGCGCGGTTCGCAGCGACGTCCCGTCGGCCAGCGCCCCCAGCGCCGGAGCGGCCAGCCCACCGACGCTCACCGTCAGGCCCAGCGTGACACCGCTCGCCGTGCCCATCCGTCCGGGCAGGTAGTCCTGGCCGAGGGTGACGTGCAGCGAGAACGGCACGTACAGGCCGGCCGAGGTCAGGGCGACGAACAGATACACCGCCGGGCCGACCAACGCCGTCCCCGCCACGGCGAGCACCGTCAGGGCGTACGCCCTGCGCACCACCCTGAGGCGCCCGTACCGGTCGGCGAGCCGGCCCCCGAGGACGGTCCCCACGGCACCGCCCGCGTACAGCACGCACAGCGCCGCCGTACCGGCCACGTCCCCGCCGCCGACGCGCTCACGGACGTACAGCGACACGAACGCGCTCAACCCGACGAACACGACCGACCGGCAGACCACCGCGCCCGAGAGCCGCAGGAACGACGGCCAGTCGTCGCTTCCGGTACGCGCGGCCGCCGCTCCCGCCACCGGACGCGCCCGGGACGCGCGCCCCGCCGCCGCGCACAGGGCCGCGCCCACCACGCCCGGAACGACCAGCAGCGGAGAAGCGTCCAGGCCGCCGGTGGCGACCACCGCGGCGACCAGCAGCGGGGCCAGGGCGAAGCCGACGTTGCCGCCCAGCGCGAACCACCCCATCCCCCTGTTGCCGCCAGGTGCGACGGCCCTGGCGGCCCGGGCGGCCTCCGGATGGTAGGCCGCGACCCCGAGGCCGGTCACGGCGACCGCCGCCAGGGTGAGCGGATAGGAGCCGAGAATCCCGCTCAGCCCGGCACCGGCCCCCGCGGTCAGCGCGCTCAGCGGCAGCAGCCACGGCATCGCCCAGCGATCGGTGAGGGCGCCGAACAACGGCTGCACGACCGACGACAGCAGTGACGCGGCCAGGACGACGCCCGACGCGGCGGCGTAGGACCAGGCTCGCTCGGTGACGAAGAACGGCACCAGGGCCGCCACAGCCCCCTGGTACACGTCCACGCAGCCGTGACCGAGGGACATCAGCGTGAGGGAACGGTTCTTGGACACGCGACCGAGCCTCGCGCAGGCGGCCCCTGGCCCGCTTTCGATAATCTGCCCAGTCATGTCGAACATCCGCCATGACCCCGTGGCGCCCACCCGCGCGCAGCGCCTCGCCGCAGGCGAACGCATCGGCGCCCACCGGCACGAGGACCACCAGATCGTCTACGCCGGCTCCGGCGTCCTCGCGGTCACCACCGACGCCGGCACCTGGTTCGCGCCCGGCACCCGCGCCATCTGGATCCCCGCCGGCACCGTCCACGCCCACCGCGCCCACGGCCGGCTCGACCTGCACCTGGTCGGACTGCCCGCCGACGACAACCCGCTCGGCCTGGCAGCCCCGACCGTCCTCGCCGTGGGCCCGCTGCTGCGCGAACTGATCCTCGCCTACACCCGTGACCCCGCGGACGACAGCCCCGAACGCCACCGGCTCCTCGCCGTGCTGCGCGACCAGCTGCGCGCCTCTCCGCAGCAGCCCCTGCGGCTGCCCGCCCCGGTCGACTTCCGCCTGGCCGCCGTCTGCGCACTCGTCCACGCCGACCCCGCCGACCCGCGCACCCTGGCCGCCCTCGGCGCCGCGACCGGCGCCTCGGAACGCACGCTCAGCCGTCTCTTCCGCAGCGAGTTCGGCATGACCTTCCCGCAGTGGCGCACCCAGTCGCGCCTGTACCACGCCCTGCGCATGCTGGCCGACGACCTCCCCGTCACGACCGTCGCGCACCGCTGCGGCTGGTCCTCCGCGAGCGCCTTCATCGACGTCTTCCGCCGCTCCTTCGGCTACACCCCGGGCACCCACAACCACCGTTCCGCTTAGGGACGGAGGCCGCCGTACGAGGTGCTTGTACCGTCCAGTAATGTGCGCGGCAGCCCCCCGAAGGAGGAACCGTGCCACGGTCCCCACGCTCGCCCCTGCTGCTCGCCGGCCTGCTGGCCGCCGCGGGTGTCGCCCACTTCGCCACGCCGCGCTCGTTCGACGCGACCATCCCGGAGGCCCTGCCCGGCAAGCCCCGGACCTGGACCTACGCGAGCGGCGCCGTGGAACTCGCGCTCGCCGCCGGTCTGGCGCTGCCGAAGACCCGCCGGACCGCGGCGCTCGCCGCCGCCGCCTTCTTCGTCGGGGTGTTCCCCGCCAACGTCAAGATGGCCGTCGACTGGCGCCACCGCCCCACACCCCAGAAGGCGGCGGCCCTCGGCCGCCTGCCGCTGCAACTGCCACTCGTGCTGTGGGCCCGCAGCATCGCGAAGAACGGGGAGGGACAGGCATGAGCAAGGCGATGGAGGCCGGCGACACCGTCGAGGACTTCGAGCTCCCGGACGAGACCGGCACCGGCCGCAAACTGTCCGAGCTGCTCGCCGACGGCCCGGTCGTCCTCTTCTTCTACCCCGCCGCCCTGAGCACCGGCTGCACCGCGGAGGCCTGCCACTTCCGCGACCTGGCCGCCGAGTTCGCCGCCGTCGGCGCCCAGCCGGTCGGCATCAGCGGCGACACCGTCGAACGCCAGCAGGAGTTCGCCGGCCGCCACACCCTCGGCATGCCCCTCCTGTCCGACGTCGACGGCAGGATACGAGAGCTGTTCGGCGTCAAGCGCGGCTTCTCGCTGGCACCCACCAAGCGGGTCACCTACGTCATCGCCGAGGACCGCACCGTGCTGGAGGTAGTCCGCAGCGAACTGCGCATGAACACCCACGCCGACCGCGCCCTCGAAGCCCTGCGCGCCCACCGCACGTGACGGACGGGGCCCGGTTGCCCCGTTTCGGTTGATGCGGTCCGACAATGGGACCATCCTGGACGATATGGAGCACGTCTCCGCTACGGCGGTCACCGATGCCGCAGGCGTTGTGACGGGGTGGAGCGAGGGTGCCCGGCGGCTGACGGGACGCACGGCCGAGGAGGTCGTGGGGCGTACCGCCCGGGAACTGCTCGCCGAGGACCCGCCGGGTCCGGCCGTCGCGGCGCTGAAGGGGACCGTCGTACTGCGGCACCGCGACGGTTCCCCTCGCGCGCTCTACGTGCAGGCGTGCCCCGTCCAGGGCGGCGACGGCACGCCGACCGGATATGTGATCACCGCCCGGCCGCCCGGCTCCGGCGAGTCGACTCTGGCCGGGCGGGCCTTTCAGCAGGCGGTCATGTCCATGTCGGTCTTCGACACGCGGCAGCGCTATCTGCGTCTCAACGACGTGGCCTGCCGGGTGATGGGGGTTCCCGAGGAGGCCCTGCTCGGCCGCCACTTCCCCGACACCATCGAGGACGCCGAGCACAGCCGCGGCTTCAACGCCCATCTGCGCCAGGTGGCCGAGACAGGCATGCCGGTCCGCTATGAGAGCTTCACCGGCGCACCGTCCCTCAACCGGGAGCACGCCTGGACCATCGAGATGTGGCCGGTGCGGGAAGACGACTCCGGAGAACTCACCGGAGTCGCCCTGGCCGCGTTCGACAGCAGCGACCAGTACTGGGCTCGCCAGCGGCTGGCCCTGCTCAACGAGGCGGCGACCACCATCGGCACCACCCTCGACGTGGTGCGCACCGCCGAGGAACTGGTCGGACTCCTCGTGCCCCGCTACGCCGACTTCGCCAGCGTCGACCTCCTCGAATGGGTCCTCGGCGCGGACGAACCGCCCACCGCCCTGGAGGGCGACATCGTCCTGCGCCGCGTCGCCCACGGCTCCGCCCACGAGGGCACCCCCGAGGCCGCCGTCCACCTCGGCGAGACGGACGTCTACGTGGCCTCCTCACCGCCCGCGCGGGCCCTCAGGGGCGGTCGGGCCGCCCTCAGCCAGGCCGGCGAACCCGACTTCATGCGCTGGGTCACCGAGCGCAACACCCGTGCCCCGGCCGGCCGCTCCTACCGCAAAGGCGTCCACTCCGTGCTCGCCGTGCCGCTCAAGGCCCGCGGCACCACCCTGGGCGTCGTGGTCGCCGTCCGCATCGCCCACCCCGACGACTTCGGCGGCGACGACGCCGTCCTCGGCGAGGAACTCGCCAGCCGGGCCGCCGTCTGCATCGACAACGCCCGCCGCTTCGCCCGCGAGCGCACCACCGCACTGGCCCTGCAGAACAGCCTCCTGCCGCGCGGCCTGCCCGGACAGGCCGCGGTCGAGGTCGCCCACCGCTATCTGCCCTCCGGCTCGCTGGCCGGCATCGGCGGCGACTGGTTCGACGTCATCCCGCTCTCTGGCAGCCGCGTCGCCCTCGTCGTCGGCGACGTCGTCGGCCACGGCATCCCGTCCTCGGCGACCATGGGCCGCCTGTGCACGGCGGTGCGCACCCTCGCCGACGTCGACCTGCCGCCCGACGAGCTCCTCACCCACCTCGACGACCTGGTCACCCACCTCGCCTCCGACGACCGCGACGACGAGGTCGCCGAACTCGGCGCCACCTGCCTCTACGCCGTCTACGATCCCGTCTCGCGCCGCCTCACCACGGCCGCCGCCGGCCACCCGCCGCCCGCCGTCGTCCTGCCCGACGGCACCGCGCGCCTCGTTCCCCTGAGCGCGGGGCCCCCGCTCGGCGTCGGCGGTCTGCCCTTCGAGGCCACGGAGATCGAACTGCCCGAGGGAGCCGTCGTCGCCCTCTACACCGACGGTCTCATCGAGGACCGGGACCGCGACGTCGACCACGCCACCGGCGAACTGTGCCGGGCGCTCACCGCGAGGACCGACACCCTCGACGAACTGTGCGACACCGTCCTGAAGGCCGTACTGCCCGAAGAACCCGGCGACGACGTGGCCCTGCTGCTGGCCCGTACCCGGGCTCTCGGCGCGGACCGGGTGGCCACCTGGGACGTCGAACCCGACCCCGCGCACGTGGCCGCGACCCGGCAGGCCGCCACCGAGCAACTGGCCGCCTGGGGACTGGAGGACGCCTCCTTCGTCACCGAACTCGTCGTCAGTGAACTGGTCACCAACGCCATCCGCTACGGCGAACCGCCCATCCAGCTACGGCTGATCCGGGACCGCACCCTCATCTGCGAGGTCTCCGACGGCAGTTCCACCTCACCGCACCTGCGGCGCGCCCACGCCTTCGACGAAGGAGGCCGCGGGCTGCTGCTGGTCGCCCAGCTCACCCAGCGCTGGGGAAGCAGGCAGACCGGCAGCGGCAAGACGATCTGGGCCGAACAGTCCCTGGAACCGCCCGATTTCTGATCGGCGCGCTCACTGGAAGGGGCAGCCGGGGTTCGGTACGTCCTCCGAGAAGGGCGATCCGTGCGGGAGCACGTACAGCACCTCCAGGACGAGCGGGGTGGTTCCTTCGTTGCGGCCGAGGTGGACGTCGCCCGGGCCGCCCGGCTCGCGCACCACGGTGCCCTGCGGGTAGACGCCGTCGACGGCGCAGTCGGCGTGGTAGTGGCTGAGGGTGCCCTGCTTGACGTACCCGTAGACCAGGCCGTCGTGGTAGTGCCAGCCGGTCGCCTGGCCCGGTGGGACGGTGATCTCCCTGAGGACGTAGTCGGTGTCGCCCACGGTCTTCTGGGCGATCAGCGTGGCGGTCACTCCGGGGCCGGGCGGGGTCGCCTGTGCGGTGCCGCCGACGAGGACGGTGGCGGCGACGACCGCGCCGGACAGGGCGGTACGGAGCGCGATGCGCATACGGAAGCTCTCCTGGCTCGTGTGCCTGAGCGACGACGTGTCGCAATGGACGTCGCTGTGAACATAGAGGCCCGGGAGGCTCGTCGGGGCGGGATTCGATGGATCTTCCGGCTCAGGTCTCCTCGGCGGCGACCTGAGCCAGGGTCCGGCCGGACCGGACCGAGCGCGCCAGGCGCGGATCCGGTGTGCCACGTCCGCGCGCCCGTCCCTCGGCGGTCTTCACCAGCAGCCAGTCGTCCTCGCGGAAGCGGGTGAGCGCGTACCGGCCGCGCAGCTTCGTCCCATGGAGCCGGAAGGTGGCGTGCCCGCGCTCCAGCGACTCGGCGAAGTCGACGGGACGCCCTTGGCGGTCGTGGCTCAGCTGCTCGTAGGTGCCGTGGTCCCAGACGATCACCGTGCCGCCGCCGTACTCGTCCTCGGGGATCACGCCCTCGAAGTCCTCGTACTCCAGCGGATGGTCCTCCGTCGGCACCGCGAGGCGTTTGTCCTTGGGCACACCGGAGGGGCCCTTCGGGACCGACCAGGACTTCAGCACGTCGCCGACCTGGAGCCGGAAGTCGAAGTGCATCGTGCTCGCGTCGTGGATCTGCACGACGAACCGGGGTGCGGCACCCGTGGCAGCCTGCCGCCCCTCCGGCTCACGCGTCCGTCCGAAGTCCCGCTTGCCGTGGTAGTCCCTCAGTCGCTCACTCACCTGCGGCTCCTTCCGGCGCCCCGGGTACCCCTCCCGCTGTTCAGAACTCCTCGTGCACCTCCGGGTCCCCGCCCAGGCGCCGGCGCTCACGGTCGCCGATCGCCGCCACCTCGGCCTCGCTCAGCTCGAAGCCGAACACGTCGAGGTTCGCGCGCTGCCGCTCCGGGTCGCCGGACTTCGGGATCGGCAGGGCGCCGAGCTGGATGTGCCAGCGCAGGATCACCTGGCCGGGCGTGACCCCGTGCGCCTCGGCGACGCCCGCCACCGCCGGGTCCTCCAGCAGGTCCGAGCCGCGGCCGAGCGGGCTCCAGCTCTCGGTGACGATGTCCTTGCCGGCGTGGAAGGCGCGCAGCTCGTCCTGCGGGAGCAACGGATGCAGCTCGATCTGGTTGACGGACGGCAGGACCCCGGTCTCCTTCTCCAGCCGCTCGATGTGCGCGGCCGTGAAGTTGGAGACCCCGATGGACCGCACGAGGCCGTCCTCGCGGAGTTTGATCATGGCCTTCCACGAGTCGACGTACTGGTCGACACGGGGGAGCGGCCAGTGGATCAGATACAGGTCCACGTACTCCAGGCCGAGGCGGGCGCGCGACTCCTCGAAGGAGGCCAGGGTCTCCTCGTACCCGTGATGCCGGCCGGGCAGCTTCGTCGTCACGAGAATCTCCTCACGCGGGACGCCGGCGGCGGCCACGCCACGGCCGACACCGGTCTCGTTCCGGTAGTTCGTGGCCGTGTCGATGAGCCGGTAGCCGCTCTCCAAGGCGCCGGCGACCGCCCGCTCCGCCTCGGTGTCGTCCATCGGCCAGGTGCCCAGACCGAGCGCGGGGATCTTCGTACCGTCGTTGAGGGTGTGCGTCGGGATGCTGATCACGTCCGAACCTTCCCTTGACTGTGTCGTCCCCCCAGCCTCACGGACAGGGCGAGCAATGATCAACCGGAGGGCCGCCCGCTCCGCCCGCTGCGGGAGGGGGCCAAGCCCGGCTGTCTCGGCCCAGAGGGCTTCTGTCACCGGTTTGAGGCAGGTGCGGGGAGTTGAGGGTGCGGGCACGCTGGGCAGGCAACCATGGGTGACGTGTCTCGCGGGGCACGGATCCTGGACCAGATGCCGGCGATCGACGGAGCACGCATGACGACGGACAAGGACACGGCGGAGCGGGGCGCGGGCATCGAGGTGAACCCGGTGGCCGGGCACATCGGGGCCGAGATCACGGGAGTCGACCTGTCGGGTGATCTCGACGACTCGGTGGTCGGCGCGATCCGCGCCGCGGTGCTGCGCTGGAAGGTGGTGTTCTTCCGCGGGCAGAAGCTCGATCACACCGGGCACGTGGCCTTCGCCCGCAGGTTCGGTGAACCGGTCGTCCTGCCCAAGCGCGGCAGCGCCTCGCCCGCGGACTTCCCGGAGGTCGAGACGACCGCCGACCGGCTGGAGCTGGGCGGGAAGTTCGGCATGGAGCACGAGGAGTGGCTGCAACGCCGCCGCCACACCCTGCTGCGCGGCTGGCACTGCGACCACGGCGCCCGCGTCGACCCACCCGCCGCGACGATCCTGCGCGCCGAGACCGTCCCGCCGTACGGCGGCGACACCACCTGGTCCAACCTGGCAGCCGCCTACGCCGGGCTCTCCGCCCCGGTGCGGGACTTCGTCGACGGACTGCGCGTGGAACATCGGCTCGGCGTCGGGTACCAGCCCCGTCCGGGCGACGACGCCTACGTCCGGCACCTCCTGGACCACCAGGTCGCCTCCCTGCACCCACTGGTGCGGGTCCATCCCGAGACGGGGGAGCGGATCCTCTACGTCAACGGCTACTACGTCGAGCAGATCGCCGACCTCTCCCGCGCCGAGAGCCGGGCGATCCTCGACATGCTCCTCGAACAGGCGGTCCGGCCCGAGTACACGGTCCGCTTCCGCTGGGAGCCGGGCAGCGTCGCCTTCTGGGACAACCGCGCCACCATCCACCTGGCCCCCGGCGACAACGCCCACCTCGGGTTCCCCCGGACCATGCACCGGGTGATGCTCGCGGGAGACGTGCCGGTCGGGGTGGACGGGAAGCGGTCGGAGGCGATCACGGGGACCGAGGTGGGGCGCTGGTGACGCGCGGCGGGATGGGGGACCGGGTTGGAGAGGCGTCGCAGGGTGGCGGGTTCGGAGCGTCGGGGCGCCGGTGAGCTGGCCCCGGGCGCCCTCGACCGCACGGCCGCCCCAGGCGTCGGCGAGTGTCCCGAGTCGCGCCGGTCCCCTCGGGACGGCGGCCGCGCGGCACGGCCCGCCGCCGAGGAGGAGGCGGTTGTGGACGGCTCGGGACCTGGTGATCGAGTCCGGTGGGGTTGGCGGTCGGGCGGCGCGCTCCGTCGCGGGGGCGGGGGCACGGGCGGCCCGGGGTGTCGGTGATCGGGTCTGCCGGGGTGGGGTGGTCGTGGGACGCGCGCCGTCGCAGAAGGCGCGCGCCCGGTCGCACGGGGAGCGGGTGTGGACGGTCCGGGGTGTCGGTGATCGGGTCCGCCGGGGTGGGGGGTGGTCGTGCGGCGCGCCCCCTCGCAGGGAGCGCGGGTACGGGACGGCCAGGGGTGCCGGCGATCCGGCGTGTTCGGGGCACCGGCCGTGCGGCACACCTCTGCGAGGGGCGGGTCGCGAACCAGGCGTTGGCGGCGGCCACCTCGATACCGCCGAGGGCCCGTCGGCTCTCCGGCCTACCCGGGCCCGCCGCCCCGCAGGGCTACGCGCCCTGCCGCCACCCCAGTGCAGGACCCAGCTTGGTCGCCATGTCGGTGAGGATCTGCACATAGTCCTCGTGCTCGAAGGTGAACGGCAGCGCGAACGCCACCTCGTCCACCTCACGGAACGCGGCGTGCGCGTGCAGCCGTTCGGCGATCTCCTCCGACGTGCCCACGATGTCCGGCGCGAACATCAGCCGCGCCGGGCCCTGCGGTGACGCGGTACGAGGTGTGCGCTTCGCCGCGTACTCCTCGTACTTCGCCCGCTGCTCCGGTGAGGCCGAGTCGGTCGGGATGACGACGAGCCCCTGGGACACGCGGGCCTCCTCGCCGTCCGGGTGGGCGGCGCGGAACGCGCGGATGTGCGACAGCTGGATCTCCGCGAAGTCGTAGGGCCCCTCCGGATCCTCCGCCTTGACGACGCTGCTGGTCAGGAAGTTCATGCCGTGCTCGCCCGCCCAGCGCGCCGAGCTCAGACTGCCGCCGCCGTACCAGAGACGTCGGCCGAGGCCGGGGGAGTGCGGCTGCACCCGGTCCGAGAAGACCTCGAAGCCCTGCACCCCGCTGAAGTCGCTGGCCGGCTTGCCGCGCACGAGGTCCAGCAGCCGTCGCACCCGCTCGTAGGAGAAGTCCTCGGCGTCGGCCGTGTCCGGGTACAGCGCCTCCTTGACCTCGTCGAAGTGCATCGGCGGACCCACGCTCACGCCGGGGTTGACCCGGCCGCCGGACAGGATGTCCACGGTCGCCAGGTCCTCGGCCAGCCGCAGCGGGTTCTCCCAGCCGAGGGGGATGACGGCCGTGCCGAGCTCGATCCGGCTGGTGCGCTGCGAGGCCGCCGCCATGACGGCGACGGGGGACGAGATGCCGTACTGGAGATGCCGGTGGCGCAGCCACGCGCTGTCGAAGCCGAGCCGCTCGCCCAGCTCGATGATCTCCAGCGTGGACTCGTGGCCACGCCGCGGATCCGCCTCGTCGAACAGGCCGATGGTCAGGAAGCCCAGCTTGCGCAGGGGGCGGGGGGTCGGCGGCACGGGCTCCTCCGGAACGGTTGATGTATCAAGTAGTACGGCGGTGCCAACCCGGCCGGCACGCGTGATGTTCCCGCTCGCCGGGCCCCGCGGGTCACGTTCGGGTCAGGGGAATGGTCACCTCGTCCTCGACCGGCGGGTCGATCTCCTGGGCCAGGTTGCCGGTGGCCGCGAAGCAGCGCAGACGCACCGCCTCCGGAGTGACGTCCAGCCGCAGGAAGCACTTGAAGAACGGCGGGCTGTACGTCGCTGAGCTCGGCGAGAACAGCTGCGTGTAGATCTTG
Source organism: Streptomyces sp. NPDC005483 (assembly GCF_040606035.1). Classification (NCBI taxonomy): domain Bacteria; kingdom Bacillati; phylum Actinomycetota; class Actinomycetes; order Kitasatosporales; family Streptomycetaceae; genus Streptomyces; species Streptomyces sp. NPDC005483. The sequence continues at coordinate 1,381 of NZ_JBEXEA010000060.1, read as the reverse complement.
CGTACCGGGAGTCGGAACCGCGAGGTGCGGTCGGGGCGGCCGCCCGCGCCGAGGAGACCGGCGACCAGGCGGGTGCGGAAGGTGACCCGGGCCGGTGCGCCCGGCAGGCGCGTGGGCGGGATGCCGAGACGTTCGGCGATCACCGCGGTGGCCTCGGCCTCGGAGAGGGTGAAGAAGCGGCGCAGCCGCAGCCGGCGGCCGTAGAGCCTGCTGTAGAAGGCCAGGGAGTCGCCGCGCAGGGGGTAGCAGCGGAAGTCCTTCTCGGTGACGTTCGCGATCGAGACCTGCGGGATGGTGTGCGTGGCGTGCATGAACGCGCCGCCGCCGCCCGAGACGACGTACTGGATGGTGCGGCCGTCCACGTCGACCGGGTAGCGCTGGTAGTTGTGGATGTCACCGCCGATCGCCGCGACGTAGTGGTGCAGCGGGGCGCGCACGATGTCGTCGACCGTGCCGCCGCCCTCGATGGCGCAGGGGTGGTGCTCGCCGTCCACGTACAGGGGGGAACCCGTGATGAGGATCTTGGGGCGGGGGCCCTGGGAGACCTCGCGCAGCCAGGCGCCCTGTTCGGCGTCGAGCGTCCCGAGCAGCCCGGTGTCTATGCCGATGATCCGCAACGGGCCGGCGTCGACGGCCCAGTACGGGCCCGGCTGGACGGCCTGTTGGGTCGGCTCCGCACGCAACCGGTGTGCCTCGTCGAGGCGTTGGCCGTCGTCGGGCCGCGGCCGGTGCCACAGCAGTGAGCGCAGCCAGGCGCGGGTCAGGGGGCGCGGCGAGGCCTCGGGTTCCAGGGGCGGGGCGTCGTCGCAGAAGACCCGCATGAAGGCGCCGAGATCCTCGTACCAGTCGTGGTTGCCGGGTATCGCGTAGATCGGCGCCGGATAGTCCTGGTACGGCCGGAAGAACTTCGTGCCGTAGTCGTCCGCGCTGCCCACCGGGTAGATGACGTCGCTGGCGACGACCGCGAACCGCGTGTCCTGACTGGACTTCAGAAAGCCTGGTACGACGGCGTATTGGGGGTCGTCGCCCTCACCCGTGTCACCGATGACCATGAAGGAGAACGTCTCCGGGTCCTCGCGCCGGATCACCTTGTCGGCGGGTGCGCCGGCCGCCGCGCGCTGGGCCACCCAGCGGCTTCGGGTACGGCCCGTGGGATCCCCGAACCAGGAGGCGACCACGCCGTTGCGGGCGGCCCACAGCGTCTTCGGGTTCAGCCACGAGATCTTCTCGACCTTGGGCGGCATCAGACGCTTGTACTCGCCGAGTCGGGCGGAGCCCCAGCCGGCGCCTTCGGCGGTATCGCGTGAGGAGTCAGACACCGGTGCACCGTAACAACGATCTAGGAGCGGCCGGGAAGGGGGAGTGCCGTACGGCACTCCCC
>NZ_JBEXEA010000059.1:0-37752 GCF_040606035.1 Streptomyces sp. NPDC005483 | reverse complement strand
CCGCTGGTCGATCGCCGCGATGTGCTGTTACAAGCCGGGCGAGACTTCCCGGCTGATCTACCGGCCGCGCCGCCACCGCAAGCACCGGGGCAAAGGCCGCGACACCTTCGCCTGGAGCGACTACCGCGACCTGGTCGTCCGCGCCCACATCCAACTCCAGGCCCCCATCGTCTTGATCTGGGACAATCTCAACACCCACCGGGCCGCAGGGATGCGTGAGTACGCGGCCGCACACGACTGGCTCACGATCGTCCAACTGCCCACTTATGCACCGACTTGAACCCGGTCGAGGGCATCTGGTCGCTGTTACGGCGCGGGCCGCTCGCCAACGTTGCCTTCACCGACGACGAGCACCTCGAACGCACCCTCCGCCGGGGCCTACGTCATATCCAGCTCCGGCCCGACCTCATCGATGGCTGCCTGGCCGGCACCAGACTGACCCTGGCCCAGCAGCCGACAACAAGCCGAGGAAGTCAGTAACTCGCCATGAGGTTCGGGTGTTGTTCCGTGCAGTCGGCCACCTTCCATCGGGAATGGGCCGTTTCGTGCTACCGGGAAACCATTGAACTGCGCTGACCAGTTGCTTACTCTTCCCGGGCCGTCCTGTTCAGTTGTGCCAGGCGGCCGGTTGCGACGCCATGCGGCACTCGGCGACTTCTCAGGTCTGCTTTCCGTCACATACGACGGTTCCGTCCACCGTGTGCGGGATCCGCGCCCCGCAGGCGACCATCTTCCAGTCGAGCCGCAGCGTGTACGGACTTCCGTTCACGTGGTAGTCGATCCACGCGGTGTTGATGTAGGCGCCCTGCTTACCCACATCCAGGATGAACAGTAGCTCGGTGAAACCCGTGCCTTCCTTGTCCTGGTCGGCGCAGCTCTGGGTGATGCGGCTGCCTGTCCGTGCGTCCTTGTAGTCGCCGGGTGCCTTGCGCTGCTGGAAGTGCGGCGGTGCACGCAGGGCGGCGCCGATCTGGCCGGCGTCGACGGTGGCCTTCCACACTTGCGGGGTGACGGTCCGCAGCTTCAGGGAGACCGACCTCGGCTTCACCGGCGTGCGGTAGCGGATGCCGTCGATGGTGATCGGATCCCCGCTGGTCGAGCAAAGGAGGTAGCTGCCGAACGTCACCGTCCACGGAACCTTCTTCGGCGCGTAGACCGATGTGGTGCCCGTGTCGGTGTGGGACTGCAGAGGGCCGGCCCCGCTGACGTGCTCCACGCGCTCGTCACCGAACGGCCAACCAGTCAGCAGGGACACCGTCACCGCCGCGGCCGCCGCGGAGGCGGCCAGGATCAGCACGGTCTTTCCCCTGCGGCCGCGACGGAGCCGCCGTGCGGGCACGGCGGCTTCCTCGCGCGTGGAGCTGCTGGTCACACTTCCTCTTGGATGCGGTTGTAGAACTGCTGGACCTTGGACGCGTAAGCCGGCTTGTCCGTGTTGCCACACAGGGAGTCGTGCCCGGCGTCCATCTTGTAGCTGAGCGTGGAGCCCTTGGTGTAGGCCCGCGACGTGCTCAGGTCGATGCCGATCACCGAACCGATCTTGACGCCGCCGGAGGCGGAGTACGCCTTGCCGGTGGTCTTCGTCCAAGTGCCGGCGGGCATGTCGAAGGCGCACTTCGCCCGGGACAGCCAGTACGGCGGGTTGGCGTTGGCGTGGATCGTCTTGACGCCGCCGGTCTCCGAGACTGCCTTCACCTTGCGATTGATGATCACGCCGCCGCAGTCGTACTTGTACTTGTAGTAGCGGACCTCGGCCCGGTACGAGATGTTCGGGTTGGTGTCGGGGTCCCACTGGAAGTCGAAGCCCTTGGTGTTGGCGACCGAAGCACTGCCGGACGCGGACCAAGTCGTGCCGTCCGTGGTGACCGCCGCGCCGTAGGTGACCTCGGAGCCGTTGCTGTGGGTCATCCACGCCGTGCCGCGCGTGGTGCCGTAGCCCGGGGCGGCCGGGAAGCCCTCGCCGATGGTGGCCCAGGCGTCGTTCTGACCGATCTTCGTGGTGCGGCAGGTGTCGGCGCGGGGGGACACTACTGCCGTCTTCATCCCCTTGGCAGCCTTGCCCAGGTGAACGTTGACGTTGGGCGGCAGGCTCGCGCCGGAGCGGATGGTCCCGGCCTGCGCGGAGGCGATCGGGTTCGCCCAGCTCCGGGCCGACGTCGATCGGGCGGCCTGCTGACCGACTAGGCGGACGGACTGGGTCGTCCAGGCGTAGCCGTCGCTCGTAGGGTCGTAGATCTCCATCTCCAACGACACCAGACCGTTAGATCCGATGTAGCGGTCGGGGACGGCGGCCGGATCGACTGCGACGGTGAACGAGTTCCCCTTGATGCTGATCCCTGTGGTCGGCAGGTTCAGCATGGGAACTTCCTCGCCGTCGGCGAGGTCGGCGGTCTCTGTACCAGGAAGGTCGGCGCGCAGCGTGAACCGGGATTTGTCCAGCGCTATCTCCGTATCGACCTGTCCGGTGAACGCTACCGGATCCCCCATTTGCCGCCTGTGAAGCGGGTACGTTGACGAGGCCGGCGACAGTGCAGATGCCTGCCGCGAGCACGGCGAGTCTCTTCGCGATCATGCAGGTTCCCCCTCGTGCGGTTGCACAGAACTTCCGGAAGGAAGTTCTTCCTGCATGATTTAGTCGCCATGAACATATCAGACCCTCACGTCGCCACTCCGAACACCCGTTCGAGTCGACACTGGAACCCGGCAGTGGGTGCTTGCCATGTAACTTGGTGGGCTTCCTCGAAGAGGCTGGCGCCCACTTCCTGGTTCTGATCGGCGGGGGGATCCACGCCTATGCGTCCTTAGGGCTCGCAGAGAATCAACATGCTGATTTGATCTCCGCAGGGCTGCTGTTCACGAGGAATGCGGTGATGTCAGCAGGCGTGCGGAACCTGGCTGTCGAGGGTGGAACGGTGTAGCCGCGCTCGGCCAGGAGGGGCCGGACTTGGTGAACGGCCCTGGTGAGGGTGCTGCCATTTACTCCGAAGAGTTGGGCGAGTAGGTCTCGGGTGCCGAGCTTGCGGAGGTAAAGCACGGTGGCCAGGATTCTGTCGGCCGTGGTCAGCCTGTCTTTCGCCCCTGCGCCGCGAGCGCGGATACGCTCACCTCCTCGTTGCTGGAGCCGTCCCTGCTCACGTAACTCATCGAGCTTCGCAGTCAGTTGGTCGACGAGTTCGTCCAGTTCCGGTTCGGGCATGCCGGTCAGCTCTGGGTTGCGCAGACACCCCGTGCCGGGCGACAGGGATGGGCCAGCTGATCGCGGGCTCTTGGCTTCACCGGCTGCGCTGGTGGTGTCGCGAGGCTGAGGGTTGAGCGTGTAGTTCCAGTCGCCGTGGAATCGGTGCCGGTCCATCGGCAGGGCGTCGATGTCGCTGTCGGTGACCTTGATCCCGGTGTCGTAGGTGCCCGGGTCGAGTTCGGCGTGGACCTTCAACCCGGCGCGGGTGGTGGTCGCCGCGATGCTGTTCACGATGACGTCGTGGCTGGTCAGCGAGCGCCCTCGCCAGTTCATGGAGATGTGGGAGAACAGCCGGTGCTCGATCTTGTTCCATTTCGAGGTGCCCGGCGGCATGTGGCAGACCGTGATGTCCAAGCCCGTCTCGGCGGCCAGGGCTGCGAGTTCAGCCTTCCAGGCACGGGTGCGGTAGCCGTTGGAGCCACCTGCATCCGCGGTGATCAGCAGACAAGTGGCGGCCGGATAGTCATGCCGACCGCGGGCCTGCCACCAACGGCGGATGGAGGCGACAGCGAACGCGGCGGTGTCATGATCAGTGCCGACACTGACCCAGCCGGTATTCGCGGCGATGTCGTAGATCCCGTACGGGATCGCCTTGCCCGGTCCCTGACGGTCCAGGAAATCGCGCGTCTTGACCAGCACCGGCTCATGGGCCGGACGCCACTGCTGGCCCGCATTTTTGTACTCGCCGACGAGCTCCTTCTTCTTCGCGTCCACGCTGATCACCGGCTGGCCGGCACTCATGTGCTGTCTGGCGCGCTCGTTGAAGTAGCGGAACTGGGCGTCACGGTCCGGGTGCTGCTTGCCCTCGATGGTCTTGGAGCCGGCCTGCAGACTGAAGCCCTCCTCACGGAGCAGGTCCCCGACCGTGTCCGCGCTCACCCGGTGTCCCCGGCGGGTGAGCGCGGCCGCGAGGTTCCTGGTCGACTTCACCGTCCAGCGCAGCGGCGACATCGGATCGCCCCGCTCGTCAGGTTCCACGAGCGCCAGCAACGCGGGCCGCAGACCGGGATCAAGGTCGACCGCCTTCTTCCGACCGCCACCGGGCTTGCGAACCCGTCCCGAATTTTCCTCGCCGGCCTCCAACTCGTCTAGGTCCTTGCGGACCGTCGTTTCGCTGACCTGGGCCGCCCGTGCGACCGCCCGGATACCACCGTGCCCCAGGATCCGAGCCTTGGCCCCCATCAACAGCCGCCGCTGCCGCTCGTCCAGATGCGGGAACAACACCTCGAACTTCACAGCGAGTTGACTACGAACCTCACCGGAGACGCCCATAGCAGACCAACGAGCCGAAGCACCCGAAGCAACACCTTGATTCTCTGCGAGCCCTAAGCCGGGCCGTGCCCGTGGCGGCCCACTTCACTGAACATGTCCTGGACTCCGCGATCCTGCCCGGCGCCCTTCGCCATCGGCCAGGCCGAACCACTCGGTGAGCCGTGCGAACGCCTCGGTGCCGATCCGGACCCGGCGAGTGGTGCCCTCACTGGCTGGACGGATGCGGTGGACGTACCAGCGGCCTATCAGTGAGCTTCTTCAGCGAGGCCGCTCCAGGGTGAGGATGGCTTTTGCGATTCACGTCATGCGGCTCGGGAACCGTAGGGAAGTGACGGCATGTCAGTTGCGCAACGCAGAGAGGGACTCTGAGTACCCGGGCAATGGCAGGTCACGGCGGTGGTCGCGGATGCTGCTGCGCGGTCGGCGGAATGCGCAGTTCGCCGTGCACCGCCCAGGCCACCGACACCATGGGCACCGCCACGACCGCGCCGACGACTCCCGCCAGGATGGCGCCGGCGATGACGGAGACGGCCACGATGACCGGGTGCAGCCGGACCGCCCAGCTCATCACCAGCGGATGCAGGACGTGGCCCTCGATCTGGCCGATGACGACGATCAGCGCGAGGACCACGATCGCGATGGCCGGCCCGCGCGACGCCAGGGCGACCACCGTGGCCACGCCCAACGCGATGGGCGATCCCACCAGCGGGATGAACGCGGCGAAGAACTCCAGCATCGTCAGCGGCAGGGCCAACGGCACCCGCAGCACGAACAGCGCGACGCCGACCAGCACCGCGTTGCTGGCCGCCACGATGACGATGCCCCGCGTGTACCCGGCGAAGGTCCGCCATGCCGCACGGCCCGCGCGGTTGAACGGGTCCCGCGCCCGCTGCGGCAGCAAGTCCTGGAACCAGCTCCAGAACCGGTCGCCGGAATGGACGAAGAACAGGGAGCAGAACAGCGCGAGCACCCCCGCGGTCAGCACCTCCACGAGCCGTCCGGCACCGCTCACGGCGCTGCTGATCAGCACGGAGCGATGCTGGGAGACGAAGGAGTTCACCTTGTCCTGAAGGTTCGACGTCACCGCGGGACTCACATGGAAGGGTGGCCCCTGCAGCCACCGTTCGATGCGCCCGACGCCCCCGCTGAACTCCTCCCCCAGCCGGCCCCACTCGCTCGCCACCAGCTCGCCGACCAGCACCAACAGCCCGAGGAGCACCATCAGGCTTCCCACGACACTCACCACCACCGCCAGGGAGCGCGGCAGCCAGCGCACCAGCAGATCGGCGAGGGGACGCAGCACGGAGGTGACGACCAGGGCGAGGAACAACGCGACAGCGACCAGCTGCAGACGTCCCAGCAGCACGAAACCCGCATACACGGCCGCCCCGAGCACCAGCAGCCGCCACGCGTACGCGGCACCCACCCTCAGCCCGTGGCTGACGGTCACGCCGTCCGCAGCAGGGCGCACCGCCGTCTCCGCCCTGCGCGCGACCGCCACCGTCCCGACTCCGCGCGCCGGTCGGCTGCCGAGCACGACGTACCGCATCCGCCGCGGACCACGACCGCCGCCGGGACCGGCGTCCGGACGTCGGCGCGACCGACGCAGGGCGTCGCTCACCTGCACGTCACCGCCTCACGTCATCGAAAACCACGCAGCTAGGTGTCCCCAGAGCAGCCGCCTTCTAAAAACGCATCCCCCATCTGCCCGGGACGGCGGCAGCCTGGCGGACCGCGGCGGTCGCGGATACCTCGTCGATCACGCTGCCCTGCTCGGCATCGGCCTTGAGAATTCGTCCGGCGAGACCCCGGGCACCCGCGGCTTCACCGTGCAACCACGCAGGTGGGCAGTGGAGAGAACGCTCGGCTCGCTGATGCTCCACCACCGCCTGGCACGCGACTACGGGGCCCTTCCTACTCGCTCCACTGCCATGATCTACCTCGCCCTGATGGCCCGCCGCCTCACCAGGGAATCCACTCCAACCTGGCGAGGGCTCTGGCCGGAGCCGCCGGACGCCGCGGTCCGGTGACCACGCTCTCCTCCATTGGCCGCCGCCTTGATCAAGGACGCCGCCCCCTGAATGCTGCGGCCAGCGTGGCCCCGGTCCGGTGTCAGTTCGCCCGTGGCTGCCCCGAGGCTGCTATGTCGCGTCAAGCCGCTTGAGCGAGTTCTTCGACGTTGCCGAGTCGGTTCCGGTCGGCGCGCTCAAGGATCTTGAAGATCTATCGGCAGATCACCCGCTTGAGGCATCGCTGCGCGTCTCGGGAGGTCTTCCCCTCGGTGACCTTGCGTGCGACGTAGGTCTTCGTCGGTGGATCGAGTCGCATTCGGATCAGGGTGATCGTGTGCATGGCCCAGTTGAGCTGCCGGTCGCCGCTGCGGTTGAGACGGTGTCGGTTGGACAGCCCGGACGAGGCAGGGATCGGCGAAACACCGGCGAAGGAGGCGACGACGGCTTCCGAGCGGAATCGTCCCTGGTGAGACCAGCTGACCAAGATCTGGGCGGCGGTGATCGGTCCGACTCCGAGCAAGCCGAGAAGCTCGGCGGCCTGTTGCCGCACCAGGGCGAGAATCTCGTTCTCGAGCTCCTTTGCCTCGGCCTGCAGGGCTTGGATGCGCTGGGCCGTGGACCGCATGGCTCGCACCGTCATCCGGTGCTCGAGGTCATGGGCCGGGCGGTCACGGAGCTGAGCGCAGTAGGCGATCTGGGCGAAGCGCTTAAGCTTCCGCAGCTCGGCGCGGAGCTCGTTCGGCGCAGAGACGATCAAGGCCTTGAGCTGGTTGATCGCGGCGGTGGAGGCGAGGACGGCGCCGTGACGGGTGGCAAGCAGCACCCGCAGTGCCTCGCGTTCACCACGGAGGCGGAGCTGGATCAGATGCTCGGTGGCCAGGGCCTCCTTGGCGGCCGGATGGCGTCGAGCTTGTCGGTCTTGCGGCCTCCGCGGTTGGCCGCTCGTTTCGGGCGGCAGACCTCGACGACCTGCTCGCCAGCCTGGTCCAGGAAGACCGAGAGGCCGGCGCCGTAGCTGCCGATGCCTTCCAGTGCCCAGCAACGGCGGCCGGGAACCTGTTGGCGGGCGAAGTCCAGCAGGCGCCGGTAGCCGCGGGCGTTGGCCGGGGAATCGGTGCTCGCCAGGACGGCGCCAATGGGGCTGACGGCTGCTGCGGCGAGGGTGTCGCGGTGGGTGTCGACGCCGATGACGCCATCGACTTGCTGAAAGAGGGGCGATGCCCGGCCGAGAGCGGTTCGCTCAGGTTGGGCGGGGCGAATGTTCCCCCACCTCGTTCGGGTGATGAGGTGGTTGGCAGGGAACTTCGTCGGGAAGTCTGCGGACGCCCGAACAAGCCCCCGGCGCGTAAGGACCCGTCTTGCCCCGACCGCGCGCCATCGTCACTGCTGCCGCTTCCGCGCTGGCACTGCTCCTCGCCGTCCCCGGCTCCGCCTCCGCCGATGTGAGCGGAAACATCTACTACTCGTACACCGACGCAAACGGTGAACACCAAGCGGCTCTGGATGACCTGTTGGAGTCCCAGTGCACCGACGTCACGGAAGTGGCGAACGGGACGACTCCGTTCGCGTTTTCGCCGATCAACAAAACTGACAAGACGCTCCAGGTCTTCACCAGCCCGGCTGCTCGGGCGACAAGTTCATCTTGGCGGTGGAGGCGGAGGGCCCGCCGACCCTGAAGTTCGCCTCCTACTATTTCAACAGCAGCGGCTGACCCTTGTACCCCTGGTGTGGTCCCGGCCGGGACCACACCAGGGCTGTCACTTACTGGTGGGTGGTCTGATATTGATCCGGCACGACATCTTCGCGGACAAGGTGAAGACCACCCTGGCCAGAGCGGGCCTGCCCGTCGCCTCGACCTTCGACGCCACCCTCTCCTGGGGTGTCTGGGTGGAGATTGCCGACGACGAGCAAGCGCCTCCCCAGGCCTTCCTCCAGTGGCGGGTCCACCCAGTGCTCCAGGCACACTTCAGGACCGTGCCCCACGACGCACTCCTGAGCGACCCCCAGGTGCGGGATCCGGGTCGCGCAGGAGGCGATGAACACCGCGGTCATCGCCGTCCTGGAGAACGCCGGGTTCTCCGCCCGCCCGGCGCGGGGCGAGCGGGCGGGAGAGGTCCGCGTCAGCGAGTCTGCCGACTGAGGCCACGGCTCAAGCCGGACGCAGCCACCCCGCCGCCGGCGGTGGCAGCGTGAGCTGGATGCTCGGGGTAAAGCGGGAGGCGCTGACGCACGCTTTGCCGGCGTTCGCTGTGGACGACCCCAAGATCAGCACCGGCCGGGAGGCCGGGGTGGCACAGGCACGGTGGCGGGCGGCGAGCGCGGTGGCGGGTTTGGCTGCATATGGCTGTCGGCTGTGCACCGCGCGGCGCACCGGACAGGCGCTGCGAGCGGTGCGGTATCTGCCGCGCTGGCAGCGGGTCTGCCTGCGGCACGGGCGCTGGCTGCTGGACGCGGACGCCGACCAGCCACTGGAACACCTCGATGTGCGCGGCGCGGCTGAGACCCAGGCCCCGGGCCTCACCGTCGGCGTCGACGGCCGGGGTCCAGGCCGAGGCGGGGACCTTCAGCACGTGTTCGTGGATCGCTTCGGTGACCGTCATGCCGACCGAGTAGGACAGCCATCGGCCCCGCTTCGCGAGCCAGGACACGAAGTCGTGGGTGCCGCCGGCGGAGTCCGTGCGGACCAGCGTCTGCCGTCCTCGTCGGTAGCGCTTGGGCAGTTGGGCGGCGAGTTTCGCGGTGGTGATGTGGTCGGCGGCGGTGTTGGAGCCCGCGTTTCCCGGCCTGAGGAGGGTGGCGACGGGCTCTCCGGTTCCGCCCGGTCCGTGGTCGACGAAGGCCGTCAGCGGGTGATGGCCGTAGGTCTTCTTCCAGGTCGCGGCCGCGTCCTGCTTGTCGGAGTGGGCAATCACGAGGACGCCATCGAGGTCGACAGTGACCTGACCGTCGGCGTCCGGGGCGTTCTCGCCGGCCAACGACCAGGCACGATGACGGACTTCGGAGCGTGCAGACCGGACGGCCTGGAGGGCTTTGTCGCCGGATGCGGCGAGGGTGTCGATCAGGCGGGAGACGGTCGGGTCGGAGGCGACCGGGCCGAAGACGGCCGGCTCACACCGCAGCATGGCGACGTCCGCGAGGCAGTCCCCGCCCAGTGCGACCGCCATGGCGACGTCCAGGAGGATCTTGCCGGGATCGTGGACGGCCCGCGGCTTCCGCCACGGAGCCAGAGCTGCGGATATCGCCTGGTCAAGACCCGTCTTGCGGACCGCCTCCAGCAGCAGGACCGCACCGGCCTGCGAGACCACCTGCCGACCGTCTCCCTGGACACGGACACGTGGGTACGACGAGATAGGCTCTCTCACCTGGAAAGTGCTCTTTCCCTTGCAGCCAACAGGACCCTCAGCAAGTCCTATCGTTGCGGGTCAAGGGCACTTTCTGTGTTTCTGATCAACTCTTGGACAGCCCACCTCGTGAAAGCGCGAGGTTAGTTCCGTATTGAAGTACCACCTGATTCGCGGCACACATCACACCAGGCCCGTCACTGACCGGACGTCAAACGACGTACTCCCGTCAGCCGTTGCCGACAGTGCATGCACAGAACCGATCCCCCTCACCCCTTCGAGGGAGGGCACGGGAGTGAAGGGCCCCGGGCCGCCGGCTCGGACATCGGCGTCACGATCGGCACCCGCGCGGGCGTGGGCGTATCAGATGCCGGACGTCGCCCGTCGGCGCCCAGCCGCCTCGCCCGGCGATGCGATGGCGTAACCAGCGCCGACACCAGCGCACACGGGTACGCCAGCACACGTGCGCACCACCACACGCCCCCCGGCGTGGGCAACTCAGTGCACCTATGGGACGTCATCGATGGCAGCGGGGCGCGTGGGCTGCTGTAAGACGTTCCGCAACGCACGTGGTAGTGCCACACAACAGAGCGGCGGTGCCGATGAACGCACGAGCCGGTTCATCAGGGAACATCACAGGCTAGGCACACAACTCCGGTATGTCGCAGCGGGGATCTATATTCTGATCGGTGGCATCACGGTCTGGATCCTCATGACGAAGTCGTTGGAGGTCGCCGCCGCCGTCGGGGCTGTCCTCGCAGCGCTCCTTGCGGGTGTCCCCCTTGTGGAGAAACTCGTAAAACGACGTGATGTGCCTCCACCGAGCGATTGGGAGCAACTGGTCAAAGCCGCAGATCGGCTGGCACGACTCCTCCACGGTAGGTTGCGTACTGAGGCAGCTAAACGAGGATTCGTCGAGGCCGACATGGCGCGGGTGGTTTGGGGCAGCACCGCGGCTCGCCCTAATGGAATGGCCAACAGGCTGCCCGGGAGTGTTCCAGATAACCCCACCTATGTGGAGCGGATCGTACGAAACTTCACTGCCGTTCCGTCTCGTCGTCTGATCGTGGTCGGAGAGCCAGGGAGCGGTAAGACGGTTCATCTGCTGCTCCTCGCGTGGGGACTGCTCGACCGGTATGTGCATCCGGAGCGCGCGGCTGGGGCCTCCTCGGGACAACAAGTGACTGTGACCGATCCTGAACCGGTGCCCATCCTGCTGCCCGCTGACCGATGGAATCCGTTGATCGATGACTTCGACAAGTGGGCCGCGGAACGGTTGCGGCATAGTTACGAATTCTTGGACGGAGCTGAATTCGGAAACACTGCAGTAGCCGATCTCCTCAAAGACGGCCGGGTGATGGTGATCCTGGACGGTCTCGACGAGATGGAAGAGTCCCTGCGCGGACTCGCGCTGAGCAAGTTGACGTCACCCGAGGTCGAGAGTTGGCCCGTCGTCATCTCCTGCTCTGCTGCGGGCTTTACGTCCCTTCCGCCGGACGACGCCCGTGCCTTCCTGTACCGAGCCCGAGTGACCACCTTGCAGTCCCTCTCCACCACCGCTGCCGTGAAATACCTCAGGGGTGATCAGACCCAGCACTCCGCACAATGGTGGCGGCCTGTCCGCCAAGCACTGCAACTCGGGGCTCCTGCGGGCCTGGTCGCGGCTCTCCGCCTGCCTCTGTATGCCGCGCTCACCCGCTCAGCCTATGGGCCGGGCCGTCGCGATCCGGCAGCCCTCGTACACGTTGCCGCTACTGCCGACGTGCAAGACCATCTGCTGAAAAGCTTCCTGCACGACGCATTCAGTACGGACGGCCATTCTGGGCACTCCTGGGCACGTGATTCGGCACTGCGATGGCTCAACTGGTTCGCCCGTCAGCCTGACCAGCGCCTTTCCTGGTGGCGTTGGCACAACATGATCGGCTTGCAGGCAGGAGCAATCTTCAGCGGAATCTCCGCAGCGACTATCTACGCGCTGACGAGCGGCTTTCCGAACGGGCTCGCGCGGGGAGTACCCGTAGGCATGACACTGGGACTCATCGTCGGCGTACTCCGTCGACAACCTCATCAGGCCAAACGCGGCCTGGCTGCGGGAGGAGCTGCCGCTCTGGGAATCGGCCTCGCGCGCATATGTCTGGATGGAGACGTCGTCAAGGGCCTCCACGACGGCGTGGAGATGGGACTGCCGCTGGGCGTGGGGTTTGCGCTCATGCCCTGGATGCGGGGCTCGGCGACCCGGATTGCGGCTGGCAGTGCCCTGGCCGGTGTCGCAGCGGGGTGCTGGGCGGGGACCTGGGACGGAATTGCTCTCGGTCTGGCAGATGGTCTTCACCGACTGCTGAGCACTTCGCTGGGTGAGGCCTTCGCCGTCGCTTTCACAAGTGTCCTCGTCCGCATCACGGGTTCTCTCGACGAAGCGGGTCAGCCCACCGGTCTGAACGCCGCCCTCCGGCGACGATGGCCGGATCTTGCTGCGCATCTGGCCATCGGAACAGCCGCGGGTATTGCAATCGGCGTGTGCGGAGGCATTGTCATCGTCCTCAGGGCGTCATTGGCCCACCATGGCGGGCAGGGACTTCACCGCGCCGTCGCAGTAGCGCTCACCTACGGCGTCACTGCGGCCCTGGCTATCGGTGTAACCGGCGCTTTTCTCCGCTGGATCAGCCAACCGTCCGCCCGGATCCGAGTGGCGACCCCCGCGACCACGCTGGCCTCAGCCCGGGCCATCTCCCTGACGTACATAGGTGTTGCCACGGCGCTGGGAGCCCTCGTCATGCAAACCATCCACTGGGTATCCGCCGGGCTGGGCCCCGGATATGGCAGCGATGTGGCAAACCTTGCTCATATTGAACAGGGCGCCGCACTGGGACTCACGATCGGCCTCGTGCTTGCTGCGTCGTTCACTCCGTGGCCCACGTTCGTCGTCGTGCGTGTAACCCTGTGGCTCAGTCGTCGCGCACCACTGCGGCTCATGACCTTTCTCGAGGATGCCCATGATGCCGAGGTCCTGCGGTGCGAGGGAGCGCATTACGCGTTCCGGCATGCCAAGATCCGCGCCTGTCTGGCCACCATGTAAATGTTCCATGACACCGGCGACGATAGGTGTTGAGGCTGTAACTGGGGCCCGTTCCTCCTTACAAAACGACTCGCCCCCGACAGCTGCAAAGCCGGGGACGAGCCGTTGTCTCGACTACAGCTCGATCTGGATGTGCTCCACATCGGCGACCTCCACGCCCAGGCCATGGGCGCGGGTGTCGTTGTTCCGGAAGTACATCTCTGCGAGCCCTTCGGCCGCGATGCGCTGGAGCTTGGGGCCGATGGAGGGAGAGACGATGGCGTCCGTGCCGATCGGGACCGGGTAGAGGTCGGCCACGGCGGCGGTCTTCATCAGCTTGCGGTGCATGGCGACCCGCACGGTGGACAGCACGGCGGCCCGGATGTGGGGGCGCCACGTCTCCCACTTCAGCGCCGGCCACGGTTCGTAGTACGCCACCTTGCCCCGGTTGCGCTGCCTAACCTTGCCGATGCAGCCCTCGCGGTTGCCTTGATCGCGTTCAGCAGCAGCCGGTCTGCCCTGAGATGCCACGGCCCTCGGCCGGCTCTCAGGACGGAACGGTCAGCTGTTGCGGCTCATCCACTGCGCGGCCCGGACCGTTCCCCCCCTGAATGTCCTGCCGGGGCAGTCGGAGAGCTGCTCGCCCGGCGGCATCTTGAAGCGGTCGAGAGATCCGTTCAGCCGATGGTGAAGCGCTGGTTTTGGGCGCCTCGGTCGCAGCGGGCAGTGCGGTAGTAGCCGTCGTCCTGCTGGTAGAGGCAGCGGCCCGTGCCGACGCTTTGGAGCATGATGGCGCTGCGGGCGGCGGGCTGGATGGTGCGCCACTTCTGGTATGAGCCGCCGTTACAGCGCAGGGGGTAGACGTCGCCCCGGTCATTGCAGTCGAGGCAGCGGCCCCAAGTGTAGTTCGTAACGGCCTTGTGTACGAATGAGGTTGGGCCGTGTTGGCCTGGCGGGTTGTCCGATGGGTGCTCACCTCTCGGCGGCGCGGTCGGAGACCAGGGCGGCGACTGCCGCGTAGGTCTCGTCGAAGAACTCGCGGCGTCCGAGGTAACGCTGGAGGGTTCGCCATTGCTTGTGTTCAGCGTTGGCGTGCTCGACGCAGATGCGCTCCGAGGACTGCTGATGGCGGGCTGCGTCCCAGGCGGCGATTTCTTCGGGCGGGGTGTCCTTCTTTGGTTTGAGCGGCGGGGCTTGGACCTGGTCGGGGAATTGCTTGACAAGTCCCCGGTAGCCCGCGTCGACCTTGGCTCTGACCTGGGGGTACTGTTCGAACAGGTCGCAGATTCCCTCGGTCTTCACGGCTGTCTGGTCGTGCATACGGCCGGGCCGGAAGGCCCCGGCCCACAGGGTGCGGCCCTGGCCGTCAGTGACGACGGTGGCCTTCTTGGTGTTCTGCCGCATCTTGCCCGAGACGAAGGCGCGACGGCCTGGATTGTTCGCCCGGGGTCGTCGAACCCGGACCTCCGTCCCGTCCAGCCGCAGCTCGACGTCCTCAGCCGCCGCGTAGGCGAAGACGTCCGCGAGAGTGCGAAGCCGCTGGTCACCCTGCCCGGGACAGCAAAGCCACGATGGGTGAACTCATCGCCGCCCGCGCGGCGCAGGGCGTCGGAGCCGCGATCGTGACGCCGCTCACGCTCACCCTGCTGGCGGCCGCCGTCCCCGCCGAACGGCGCGGCGTGGCCTTCGGTATCTGGGGCGCGGCCAGCGGCATCGCCGTCGCCACCGGGCCGCTCATCGGCGGCACGCTCACCGAACATCTCTCCTGGCAGTGGATCTTCTGGGTGAACGTCCCGCTCGGCCTGGCGCTGATACCGCTGGCCCTGCTGCGGCTGGACGAGTCGGCCCGCTTCTACTACGAGGTCACCCACGACCAGTCGCACCGCCCGTACCGCCCGTACCGCTCATGATGTGCCCCGGGCCACTGTCGGCTCCCTGGCCGAGGAGCTCGTCGGTGATGATCGGCAGCCGTATCAGGCGGCCCCCGCACGGTCAGAAGGTCCCCTGATCCGGTGTCAGTGGTCTGCCGCCCGAGTTGGGTGCCGACGTCTGGGCGCGTGGTCAGGTGGCGAGGAAGTTGGCCACCTCGGTCGTGAAGGCATTGACGTGCTGGAACAGGAAAGGCGTGGCCGGCGTCGCCGTAAAGGACCAGGATGGCGGCCGTAGATCCTGGCGGCGTCGCAGCCCCGGTGTCCCCTGGCAACGGCAGGGTCGAGCGTGGGAGAGCTGACACCCTCGTTCCCGAGGCCGTCGGCTCAGCCCCCGAAGACCTCCGGTGGCACGCCCAGTTCCTTCGGACCGACCAGGCCGAACGAGGGCCCACGGGTGAGCCAGAGCAGCATGGGCAGAGCCCGGTCCGGGTACCGGCGGCTCATTTCCCGCGCGATGTCGGCGACGGGCACCCGAGGCTTGGCCACTTCCTCGTAGTCCCGCAGCCAGGCTCTGGTGTCATCGATCACCTCCACTCCGCCCACCGGTCCGTGGCCCGGAACCACGATGGCGAGTTCGCCCAATGCCTGCACCAGATCCAGGGCGGTCAGCCAGGAGCCGGGGTTGTTCGTGTCCGCCATGTAGCAGTGCGAGTGGTGGTTGAGCAGGTCCCCGGCGATCAGGGCCTGCGATCCGGGCACGTGGAACGCGGTCGCGTGGACCGTCTCCGCGACCGGCAGGTCGACGAAGACCACGTCGTGCCCTTCGAGGGAGTGGCGCTCTCCGGTCAGCGGCTCGGGTACCGGCATCTCGTCCGGGATCTGGTCCCCGTACGCCTCCTGCCAGTGCAGGCGCTTGGCCGGCCACTCCAGAATCCCGTCGATGACCCCCTGCCTGGCCAGGATCGGGGTGTCCGGGAACACGGCGCGGATTTCGCCCATGCCGCCGTAGTGGTCCGGGTGAGCGTGCGTGATGTACGCCGCCTTGAGGTTCTTGCCGGTGTCGCGGACGCGTTCGGCCAGTTCACGTGCCTCGTCCCGGACGAACTGGACGTCGATAAGAATCGCGTCCCGCTCCCCGCTGACGAGGACGCAGTTGGGTGACAGGGCAGGCTCGGAGCCAGCGAAGACATCGAAGCGCAGTCCGCCTCGCTCCTGCGCGTAGATGGTGGTGAGCATGGGACAGTCCTTTGCGACAGGGCCTGTTTCTACGACATGGCCTGTTTCGTCCGGCTCGGTCACGTGTCATGCTCTGAGCCGTGTCGTAACGCTAAGGAAACCTGATGATGAGCGAAATGACGGGGAGCGCGCGGTCTCCGGTACCGTAGCGCGCGGCGACAGCGGAATGGAGCTTCACCACGGCCGGCCTCGACCGGGGTGACCAGTGGGATTACTGGAACGCCGTCACGCGCACCGCGTTCGTCGCGATGATCGCGGGTGAAGTGCCTGCGACGGCCCCCGGCGGGCGCAGGGCCGGCTTCGACGCCTCCTCGGTGGCCCGGGAGATGAGTGGGCTGCGCCTCAGCACGATGAGCGCGGACCCGCACGAGGCTGCCCGGACCCCTGAACTCGTCCGCCGGACGGAGGGAGAGGACTTCTTCCTCACCCTGATCCGCGAAGGGGCGGGGTCCATGCGGCAGGACGACCGTTCCTGCACGCTGGGGCCAGGCGACTTCACGCTGGTCGACAGCGCCAGACCATACGTCTTCCGGTCCGAGGAGCGTTTCCGGTCGATCGTCCTGCAGATACCGCGGGGGATGCTCACCTCCCGGTGCGCGGCGGCCGAACTGATCACAGCGGTGCCGTTCCGGGCCACGGGCGGCCCGGGCGCGCTCTTCAGTCCTGTCCTGCGCGCGCTCGCGGACGAGGCCCGCGCTCTCGACACCGGGCTGGCCCGGTCGATCACGGCGAACGTCCTGGATCTGCTGGCCACCGTATGTTCCGCCCACGGGCACCGCGCCGAACCAGCCGGTCCGGCCGCCCACCGCCGCGACCTGGAGCGGGCCAAGGAGTACATGGACGAACGACTGCACGATCCCGGGCTCACCCTGCTCACCGTCGGCCAGGCCCTCGGCTTCTCGCTGCGCTATCTCCACCAGCTCTTCCATGAAGCCGGCAGCACGCCCCGAACCTGGCTCTACGACCGGCGACTCGACCGCGCCCGAGCCATGCTGATGAGGCGGCCGGACCAGGGCTCCCCGACGATCGCGGATATCGCCCTGCGCGTCGGCTTCAAGGACTCTTCACACTTCTCCCGGGCATTCAAGGCACGTTACGGCGCCAGCCCGGCCAACTACCGTACGTCGTAGCAGCGCTGCGCTACGGCAGGTCGACCGGCAAGGTCCTCAGCACCGATCGTGAGCGCGGCCTCTCTGACGGAGGTCATCGAATCCAGGAGCCACACCGATCTCGCGGCGATGGCCGCCCACCACCGGAAGTACGGAGTTCTCGCGACCGGAAGTGCCAACTCTCCTTTCATAGCTTTCCGTTCGATTTCAGCGAGGCTGGAGTCGGAGCGAGTCCACTAGGACAGTTCGCGCTTGAGGATCTTCCCGGTGGCAGTCATGGGCAGGGCGTCGACGAACTCGACGATGCGCGGGTATTTGTGGCCGGCGAATTGCTCTTTTCCCCAGGCTGTCAGCTCGGCCTCAGTCGTACTGTCGCCGGCCTTCTTGACGACGACGGCCTTGATCTCTTCCCCGTGACTTGGGTGCGGAACTCCGATGACGGCGACCAGGGAGACGGCGGGGTGCTCCATGAGCACCTCCTCGAGCTCGCGCGGGTAGACGTTGAACCCGCCGCGAATGATCATGTCCTTGGACCGGTCGACGACGAAGTAGAAGCCGTCCGCGTCCTTGCGCGCCAGATCTCCGGTGCGGAACCATCCTTGGTTGATGGCCTCCGAGGTGGCCTCGGGGCGCTTGTAGTAGCCCTTCATGATGTTGTAGCCCTTGATCGCGATCTCCCCGACCGCGCCGGGGTCGTCCTCCACATCCGACCAGTCGTCGTTGATGAGCTTCATCTGAACCCCGGCGATGGGCCGGCCGATCGATCCGACGCGGGGCTCCTCGCCGTACGTGGCGAATGACGCGATGGCCACCGTCTCCGAGAGCCCGTAGCCCTCGAGGATCGTCACACCGAAGCGTTTCTTGAACTCTTGGTGGATCTTCGCGGGAAGCGCAGAACCACCGGACACGGCGATGCGCAGGTTGGCGGCCAGCCGGGCGACGTCGGTGCTGTCGTCGAGTGCCTCGAGCAGGCCCCAGTACATGGTCGGTACGCCGCCGAAGAACGTCACGGCATGGTCGAGCATGAGCTCCAGCGCCTCATGGGCGGAGAACCTTGCCTGCAGGACGAGTGTGCCGCCGAATCCGATGGCGCCGTTCTGGATGACCATCTGGCCGAAAGCATGGAAGAGCGGAAGAACGCACAGGTAGACGTCGGGTGTCGCGGGGTCCGACTCGAAGAGCTGGACCCCGGCTCGGGCGATGTCGTACACGTTCCGGTGTCTGAGTTCTGCGCCTTTGGGCTGCCCGGTGGTACCGGATGTGTAGAGGATGACCGCGGTGTCGTCGTCGGCACGCTCGATCGTCTCGAACGTCTCTGGCTGCCCGGCAACAGCGGCGGCATAGGTCTGGTCCGGGGTGACGCCGTCCACAAACGCGCCGCTGCCGATGAGGAAGAAGTGCGCGGCCCGGTCGGCGGCCTGAAAGGCCGACCATGCCTCGCGCCCGATCGGGAGTTCTGGACTGCCTTCGAAGGCGAAGTACGCCGTCGCGTCCGAGTCGTTGAGGTGGTAGGCGATCTCCCGCGCCTTGAGGAGCACGTTCAACGGCACGACGACCGCGCCGGCCTTGAGGATCCCGAAGTAGATCGTCGTGAACTGCGGGACGTTCGCGCAGGACAGGGCAACCTTCTCGCCAGGGCGGATGCCGCGCTCGGTCAGCAGGTTCGCCACCCGGTTCGACGCCGCGTCGAGTTCCGCGTAGGAGATCCGATCGCCACCGAAGACGATCGCCGTGCGCGCCGGGTACTCCGACGCGGTGCGGGTCAGTAGACCGGACACGTTCCGGGTCGAACTCGTCATCAATGGCTCCTGGTCTGTGCGTAGTCGGGGCACCGCGTTGTTGCTGACATCAGGTGGTGAGAAAGTCCTCGCCCTCACGCCCGTCAAGGCGTCCGAGGATGCTCTGGACGGTGCGATCCCGCGCCAGGCCGGAGTCCAGGGCTGGTGCGATGATGCCGCGGACCTTCGAGACCACTGTCCATCTGCGCGGACGGAAGACCCGCACATCGCGGCGGCACAGGCCCTCGACGATGGCTTGCGCCGCTTGCTCGGGGCTGATGCGCTTGCGCAGGAACCTCGGTTGAGTGTCGAGCAGCGCCTGGGCTGCTGGATCCTCGTCGACGCTCTGTCGGATCATGTCTGTGTTGATCATTGCGAAGTACGCGGTCGTGACGCTGACGCCATGGGCGGCAAGCTCGACCCTCAGTCCACGGCCAAGCTGCTCGACCGCTGCCTTGCTCATCGCGTACGGGATCGTGCCGGCCCCGTTGACGAAGGCGAACACCGACGAGATCAGGACGAGCCGGCCACGGTTGTCGATAAGGCCCGGGAGGGCAGCACGGACCGTGTTGAGGACACCCCCGACGTTCACGTCGAAGAGTCGGTCGACCACCGGAGGCGATGACGCCCGAAGGGTCACGCCCCGCGCAACCACACCGGCGTTCGCGATCACGATGTCCAGGCGGCCGGCGTCCCTGACGACGGTCTCGACCGCTCGGGTCATGTCGCCGAGGTCGGTCACATCACCGACCAGGTAGGTGACCCGCTCGTCGATCGCCTCGCCCGCGGCCGGACGGTGCACATCGACCACGAAGACCCGGGCACCGGCGGTGGTCAGGGACCGCGCGGTCGCCGCGCCCAGGCCCCGGCCACCGCCGGTGACGAGGGCGACCTTTCCGGCGATCGACCGGTCGGATCTCTCAGCCATTGAGGAACTCCAGAACCTCGGGGACGAACTCCCGGTGGTACTGGAAGACGCCGCCGTGCCCGGAGTTGGGGTAGATCTTCAGGCGGGCGTTCGGGATCCGGCGGGCCATGTCGGCCGAGTTGCTGCTGGCCACCATGAGGTCGTGATCACCGTTGGCGACGAAGACCGGCTGGGTGATCACCGAGAGGTCGTCGGGTGCGTGGAGTCCGGCCGCGCGGATGGCCTTCAGCTGCGCGCGTCGAGCCTGTAGGGAGATTTTCTCGTCGCGATTCTGGGTGCGTTCCTTGAGCCGGGCGAGGTAGTCCTTCGCGGCCCGCTTGCCCTCGGCGTCGCGCGGGAAGAACAGGAACGTCCTGGCGTCTTTCAGGGTGAGCGCGGACTTGACGTACGCCTTGACCGCGACCTTGTTGATCTCCTTGATGCCGCCGCCTCCGCGGGGACCGGTCCCGGCCAGGATGATCCGGCGCACAAGCTCGGGTGCCTGCAGGGCCACCATCTGGGCGACTCCGCCGCCGAGCGAGAACCCGAAGAGGTCGACCTTCTCGAGTCCCATCGCACGGATGAATGCGACGGCGTCGCGGCCCATGTCCGCGAGGTCGGGCGGCACGGAGCCTCCGGACCCGCCGACCCCGCGGTTGTCGAACGTGATCACCCGGTGGCGGGCAGCGATGCCGTCGATGATCCTCGGGTCCCAGTCGTCAAGGACAGCCATCAGGTGGTGCAGGAACACCACCGGAACACCACCGGTCGGACCAAGCTCGCGGTAGGCGAACGGCACCCCGCCGACGTCGATCGTGCGGGTGGGTACGTCGATCCATTTCATGCCCTTTGTCGTCTTCATCTGGCCTCCTCGAACACGGCGCGAGGACCGCAGCGTGTAATTATATTACGGTCGTTCTTCTTACGGTTGTAATACTTACACGTCTGAATGGGGCGACGGCAAGGGCTCTGCACCCACTGAGGCTTTTTCAGCGTTGCCGCTCCAGGGCGGCCGCGGCGATTGACATCATTCGGTTCGGGCCGCACCAGGACCTGCGGACGATCCGCCACGACTTCAGTCGGTCGATGCCACGCTCGACCGGGGCCCGGGCCGCGGGAAGCGCTCGGTTGACGGTTTGCTGGGTGGCTGTGAGTCACGGCCCGGCGGACGTCTGAGAGGTGTCGTCACCCATGGGCCGGCTCCCAGCAGGCCCGGTAGGCCAGCATCGGGATGCCCTGGCGTTCGCAGATCCGGATGATCCGGTGGGTGCGGGCCGCGGTGAGATCGTGTGCGCGGCCGGGCAGCGCGGGCGAGATCCACAGCAGCTGCCCGGCTGGGTCGGTCACCACCTTCACGTTTACCCCGTGTCGGTGCTTGTGGGAGAAGTCGGCCCGGCTGTCGCCGACCCGGTCGCACTCTGCCAGGGTTCCGTCGAGCAGGACCTCCTCCGGGTCAGACTCGCGCAGGACGCGCAGCAGGCCCGGGCCGCGGTCGGCAAGCAGGGCGACGACGGCTGCCGTGTAGGCGTGGGCCGTGCCGACAGAGATGCCGAACCCGGCAGCGAGCCGGGCGAGAGTGTCGTGCCGGCGTAGGTACACCAGACCGACCAGCGCACGCTGGCGCAGTGGAAGCTTTCAGCGGCGGTCACCCCCGCGTCGGGCACGGCCGTCCCCTCGGTGCCCATGCCGGAAGCGCGCGAGATCGAGAATTCGAGATGTACGGTGTGCCGGCGGCGGAGGCGGCACCGGCTTCCCGGGCGCCCGTGTGGTGCCGACAAGGACGGCCAGGCCGATGGGGCTGTTGATGAAGAACACCCAGCGCAAGTCGAGCGCGTTGCTGCAACAACTGACCGAGCGGCTACTCGAGTCCGCCCTGGAAGGCAAGAACGTCGCCTCGCCGTACGCCCGTACGGGATCCGGGTGCAGCCCATACGCGGCCTGCCAGGCGAGCGCAGGTGCTCGGCTGCCGGACCTACGTCCGGGACAGTCGACGCATCGGCGACCGTGTGGCTCACCACTTCGCGGACGGCCAGGACAACGCGTTCCTCCAGCACCCCCGCGTCATTGACTCGGTAGGCAGATCCCTCGACGTCCAGGTCGAGATTTCGGCCGGGTCGCGCAGGTGAAAGGACGATGCCCCATCACGACCCGTTCGTTGGGGGGCTAGCGCTCGAACTCGGCACAGCGAGTGGCATTGAGAGACCAGCCACACAACTGCCGCTGCAAACTCGATTCTGGCGGATACTCACCATGGCAGGTACATGACGGGCAGGGCTGGTAGGGCATACCATCGCAACGCCCCGGAGGGGCGGTCGACGGTGCGCCCGGCCCCACCGGAAAACCCGTGACGCTCCTTCGCGTACCCGGCCCCGCCGGGGCCGGATTCCCCCACGGATGAAGGAGCAGCAATGCCCCTCGGCACTTGGCTCAAGGCAGGCACTTCCGCCGCAGCGCTCGTCCTCGCCATGGCGGGCGCCGCGACCGCCGCCCCCACTCCCGCGGGTGAATCGTCTGCCGCGCAGGCGGCAGCGGTGACCCTTCGCTACGACGACAGCCGCGCCGCAGGCTGGGAGGCAGCGATCGCGGCCGGAGTCGCCTCGTGGAACGCGAACGTGAGCAACGTCCATCTGGTGGAAGCGGCGCCCGGCACCGTAGCCGAGATCGTGATCGTCGCCACCACGGGCTGGCCGCAGGCCACGCTCGGCCCCGTTCGTCCGGGCCGTCAGGTCCGCGTCGAGCTCGGCAGCCAGGCCGTGGACCAGGGCTACAACAAGACGCGGATCGCCGCACACGAGCTGGGGCACAGCCTCGGCCTGCCGGACACCAAGCCCGGCCCCTGCTCACAGCTGATGTCGGGATCGAGCGCGGGCACGGCCTGTACCAACGCCACACCGAACGCCACCGAGCGCTCCCGCGTACAGTCCGCCTACGCAAGCGGCATCGCCGCGCTCGCGGCCACCGACGGCCGGGTCCTCACCGACGCGCCCTGACCCCCAGGCCACCAAGCGGACGCGCTTCACCCCGCCGAGCCGGACGACGCCCTCGGCAGGACCGACCCTGCGGCGGCTTCTGACGCCGAGGCGCACACTCAACCAGGACAGGAGCGCGACCGCGCCGCAGCACCTCGCGGTCACGCCGGTGTGCTCGCGCCGGTCCCCTGGCGGGGCAGCGCGCCCTCGACTCGCCCGCCGCGGGCGACTTCCTGCTACTGGAGCAGCGGCGCGACTGCCGCGCCCCTGCGCCGGGCGGTCAGGAATAGGCCTACCGCAACGACGGCCGAGGCCAGGCCGAGCAGGCCGACGGCGGCGGCCAGGGTACCGAGAGCGGACTCAGCCGCGATCAGCACCAGGGGGCAGATGAACTCGCCGGTGAAGAAGGACGCGGTCCACAGACCGGTGCCACGCCCGCGGTCTGCAAAGTCCAGCTTGGACATGGCGATGGTGAGCAGGGAGGGCAACAGGAGACCGGTGCCGAGGCAGTTGAGTACGGCACCGGCGATCAGCACAGGCGTGCTGTCCGCGAGCCACACCACCGCGAACCCGACCGCGCACAGAGCGAAGACCAGTGGCAAGCGGGGCCCCGGCGCCCCGCGCAGCTTGGCGAAGGTGATCGCACCGGCCATGGTGGCGGCGCTGGCGATGGCTGTGGCCAGCCCGATCACGCTGGTCGCTGTCACGCCGAGGGCATCCAGCAGGTAGGACATCTCCACCGGGACGGTGTAGAAGACGAGGGCCCCGAACACCGTGAGTGCGCAGATCCCGGCCAGTTGCCGAAAGGGGAAGGAACGCTTCGGAGCGACCGTGGTGTCCGTGCTCCCCCCGTCCTCGGCGGCGGCACCGGTGGCAGCGGTCGGCTTCGGCAGCCCGATGGCCATGAGCGGGGCGATGAGCAGGCTGACGGCGTAGATCCAGAACGGGGTCCGCCAGCCGGCCGAGCCCGCGGCACCGCCGATGGCGAAGAAGGCGGTCGCGGAGGCGGAGGCGCACATGGTCTGGAGGGCGAGGTAGCGGTCCCGTACCCGACCGCTGTAGTAGTCGCCGATCAGCGTGGTGCAGCAGGTCATGATGGCGGCCTCGGCGATACCGACCAGGGCGCGGCTGGCCACGATGGCCCCCAGCGACTCCAGCCACAGCGGGGCGGTGCCGAAGACCGCGTACAGCACGGTCGCGACGATCAGCAGCCGCTTGCGGCCGAGCCGGTCGACGATGACGCCCGCGAAGGGGGCCAGCAGGCCCAGCGCCAGGGCCGGGACGGTGAGGGCCATCGGGACCAGGGCGCTCGCTCCGGGCACCTCGGCGAAGTGGTCCTGCATCTTGGGCAGCACGGGGGCGATCAGGACGGCCCCGAGGATCGGCAGACAGCTGCCGGCCATGAGCAGAGCGACGCGCAGCCGGTGCGCGGTGCCGGACGTCGGAAGGGTCGCACCGGGCGGCGTTACTGGTTCCGCGTAAGCGGGCGGGGACGATGGCGGTGGCACGGAAGCGGGCATGCGGGAACTCCACGTGGCGAGGCGAGAGGCGGGCACGCCACCGGGGAAAGACACCCCGAGAAGAGGAGCGTGCGCAGGAACTGGGGTCGACTATGACCGAACGGCCCAGTCCTGCCTAGCCTTTGTCCGATCGATCTGCCGAATGGCGATCATCCTTGCCGTGGATGGTCTCGGCGACCCGTGCCGCCGTCTCCCGCAGCCAGATGTGCGCCGCGTCGTGCGTGTGGACGGGGTGCCACCACAGGGCTTCTTGGAGCGGCACGGCGTCGTAGGGCGGTTCCACGACCCGTACGGGGACGATTCCGTTCAGCCGGTCGGCGAGATGCCCCTGGATGAGGGCCACCCGGCGGGTCCCGGCAACCAGGAGGGGCATCAACTGGAAGCTGTCGACGGAGACCTCGACGCGCGGCTCGATACCGAGCATGCCGATCTGGCGGGCGGCGGGCGCGTCGTACGTGCGCTGGTACGTCACCCACGGCAGCCGGGCCAGGTCGTCGAGGGTGAGCTGCTCGCCGACCTCGGGATTGTCGTCGGCGACGAGGTAGACCCAGCGGTCCCGGTAGAGCTCCACGGTGGGAAAGTCGCTGATGATGCCGTGCGGCAGCAGCAGGCCGTCGGCGGTGCTGAGCAGCGCGGTGGTGTTTTCTGTGATGTCCGGCGGGGCCTGCCTGAACCGGAGCTGGATGCCTGGTGCCTCGGCGTGCACCGTACGGGCGAGTTCGGCACCGAAGACGGCCACCGCGTAGTCGGAGGCGATCAGCGTGAACTCGTGCTCCTCGTGGGCAGGGTCGAACACCGCCTGGCTGGTGAAGACGCGTTCAAGCAGGTCGCAGGCGGTGACGGTGCGGTCGAGGAGGGCCAGGCCCAGGGCGGTCAGTTCGTAGCGTCCGCCGGCCCGGGAGAGCAGGTCGTCGTCGAAGTGACGGCGCAGCCGTGCCAGGGCGGCGCTCATCGCGGGCTGGCTGAGACCGATGCGCCGGCCGGCTCTGGTGACGTTGCGCTCCTCCAGGAGGGCGCGCAGGGCGACAACGAGGTTGAGGTCAAGGCTGGCCAGGTTCACGAGACGCCCCAGTGCGGAGTAAGAAACCGAACCCTTAGGTATTTGCCGCCTGGATTCGGACCATCCAAGGAATCGATTTCCCCGATCGGAATTTACCCGCCAGATTGGTGACATCGCAATCGGGAGGACATCTCCGTGAAATCCGCAGCCACGTCGGCACCACTCTTCACCGGCCCCTTCGCCGTCGGCACCTTCTCCGCCCCGGGCCGGACCCCGTCCGCAGGGCTGGTGCTCCCGGACGGCAGGGTGCGGGACCTGCGTACGACCACCCTCGCGCTCCTAGAGCGCTGGGACGAGGAACTACCGCGCCTGCACGACCTCGCGAGCGATCCGACCGGTGAATGGCTGTCGCTCGACGGCCTGGATGTGCACGCGCCCGTCGAGCCTCGCCAGATCTTCCAGTCCGGCGCCAACTACCGGCAGCACGTGATCGACCTGGAGCTCGCGCACCGCGCCCCGGACGACCCACGCACCGTCGAGGAGGCTCACGCCGAGATCGCGGCGATCATGGACAAGCGGGCCGCCGAGGACCTCCCGTACGTCTTCATCGGCCTGCCGACGACGATCACAGGCCCCTACGACGACGTCGTACTGCCCTCCTGGGCCAAGCAGCCCGACTGGGAGCTGGAACTGGTCGCGGTGATCTCGCGCCCAGCCCACCGGGTCACGGCGGAAGAGGCCCTGGAACACGTCGCGGGCTACACCATCGCCAACGACCTCACCGACCGGGCGACCGTCTTCCGCCGGGACATGCCCGCCATCGGCACCGACTGGCTGCGCTGCAAGAACGCTCCGGGCTTCACCCCGCTCGGCCCCTGGATCGTCCCGGCCGGGTCCATCGCCGACCCGTCCGACCTTCGGGTCACCCTGAAGCTCAACGGCGAGACCATGCAGGACGAGTCCACCAAGGACATGATCTTCGGCGTGGCGCGGATGGTCTCGTACATCTCCCAGACCGCCCGACTCCTGCCCGGCGACCTGGTGTTGACCGGCAGCCCGGCCGGGAACGGCATGCACTGGGGCCGACTGCTGCGCGACGGCGACGTGATGGACGGATCCGTCACGGGGCTCGGCGCCCAGCGCACCCGCTGTGTCGCGGAGGAGGCGTCGTGACCGACCGCACGACCGTGCCTGACGCACAGGACGCCGAGGCCGCGATCGCCGAGGCCGCCAAAACGTACTCCAACTGGGGCCGTTGGGGTGAGGACGACGTCCTCGGCACGCTCAACTTCCTGGACGCCGAGAAACGCCGCGAGGGCGCGGCCCTCGTCCGCGACGGCGTCAGCTTCTCGCTCTCCCAGCGCTTCGACATGAACGGCCCGCAGAAGGGCTGGCGGCGGCGTACGAATCCGGTGCACACCATGCTCGACACCGGCACCGACGCCGCCCTGGGCAACCAGGGCTTCCCGCACGGCATCGGCGGTGCCGACGACGTGATCGCGATGCCGCTGCAGTGCTCCACCCAGTGGGACGGCCTCGGCCACATCTTCGACCATGGCAAGGCATGGAACGGGCGGGCCGCCGAGAAGGTCGTCACCTCCGACGGCGACCTCGTCACCGGCATCGAGCACATGGCGCCGTACGTGGCCGGGCGGGGCGTCCTCCTCGATGTGGGTCTGGTCGTCGGCCGGAACGGCGAACTGCCCGACGGCTTCGCCATCACCGAGGAGCACCTGACCGCCAGCGCAGCGGCGCACGGCGTCACCGTCGGCCGCGGCGACCTCGTCCTCGTCCGCACCGGACGGCTGGCCCGCGCCAAGCGCGACGGCTGGGGCGAGTACGCGGGCGGTCCCTCGCCCGGGCTGAGCTTCACCACCGCCGGCTGGCTGCACGGCAGCGAGATCGCCGGGATCGCCACCGACACCTGGGGTTTCGAGGTCCGGCCCAACGAGTTCGACCACGCCTTCCAGCCGCTGCACCAGGTCGCCATCCCCAACATGGGCCTGCTCATCGGCGAGATGTGGGACCTCGACGCCCTCGCCGACCACTGCGCGGCCGACGGGCGCTACGAGTTCTGGCTCACCGCCGCGCCCCTGCCCATCACCGGCGCCGTCGGCTCCCCCGTGAACCCGATCGCCGTCAAGTAACGCTCCGTACCGGCGGGGTGGGCATCGCCGAGACAGCCCAGCCCAGCCCACCCGGCCCGCACCACCACCGCTGCCGCTCGAAGTCGCGCGGCCCCACCGTAGGGAGATCCCATGCCCGACCCCGGCCCCCGCACCGTCCTCGTCATCGGCGGCGGTGCCTCCGGCAACGCCCTGACCGTGCTGCTGCGGCGAGCGGGCATCACCGTGGACCTGATCGAGGCCAAGCCCGACTGGAACGTCCTCGGTTCCGGCATCACCCTCCAGGGCAACGCGCTGCGCGTACTGCGCGAGCTGGGCGTGTGGGACAAGATCCGGGAGAGCGGCTACGCCTTCGACTCGGTGGGCCTGGCCACGCCCGACGGACACGTGTTCCACGTCCAGCAGGACATCCGTACCGGCGGCGAGGACCTGCCCGCGACCATCGGCATGCAGCGGCCCCGGCTCCAGGGGATCCTGTGCGAGGCGGTCCGGGCCAGTGGTGCGACGGTCCGCCTCGGCACCACCGCGGACGAGCTGCTCCAGGACGAGAGGGGCGTCACCGCCCGCTTCAACGACGGCAGCGAGGGCCGCTACGACCTCGTCATCGCGGCCGACGGTCTCAACTCCCAGACCCGCGCGATGATCGGCATCAGTGAGAAGCCCGAGCCGACCGGCATGGCCATCTGGCGCGTCGCCGCCCCCCGCCCGGCGAGCGTGGAGCGCACGGACCTCGCCTTCGGCGGGCCCTCCTACATCGCCGGCTACTGCCCCACCAGTGAGAACACCATCTACGCCTATCTCGTCGAGGCCAACCGTGACCGCGCCTCCATCGACCCGGCCTCGTACGCGGACGAGATGCGGCGCCTGGCAGCCCCGTACGGCGGCGCCTGGCCCGAGATCGCCGCGAGCATCACCGACCCGGCCAACGTCAACTACACCTGGTTCGACCGGTTGCTCGTCGAGGGTTGCTGGCACCGGGGCCGGGTCGTGCTGGTCGGCGACGCCGCCCACGCCTGCCCGCCCACCCTCGCGCAGGGCGCGGCCATGTCGCTGGAGGACGCCTCCGTACTGGCCGAGCTGCTGACCGCGGAGGAGTCGTGGGACTCCCTCGACTCCCTCGACGACCTGCTGACCCGCTACCACGAGCGCCGCATCAACCGTGTCCGCATGGTCGTCGAGGCCTCGGTGCAGCTCGGCCAGTGGCAGCTGGACGGCGTCCGTGACGCCGACGTGCCCGGCCTGATCGGCCGCACGATGTCCGCCCTGAAGGAGGCCCCGTGACAACCCCGGACAGCCTGGCCACGGACAGCCTGGCCACCACGGCAAGCCCCACCATCGACGTTCACGCGCACGTCCTGCTGCCGCAGGTCGAGGAGGCCGTCGCCGGACACCCCGGGCTGGCCGCCGCCCGCAGTCTCGACGCCCGCCGCAACGGCCCCGAGGCGCTCGCCGTCAGCGGCCCGATGGTCCGCGACCGCCTCCCTCGGCTGACCGACGTGACGGCCCGGCTCACCGCGATGGACGCCTCCGGCGTCGACGTCCAACTGGTCTCGCCGTCCCCGTCGCACTACCACTACTGGGCCGACGAGGACCTGGCCCGTACGGTGTGGGAGCTGGCCAACGCCGGCACCGCCGCGCACGTCGCCCAGGCCCCCGACCGGCTTCACGGACTGGGCCTCGTCCCGCTCCAGCACCCGGACCTCGCGGTCAAGGCCCTCGACCACGCCCTCGGCCTGGGCCTGCGCGGAGTGGAGATCTCCAGCCACGCGCCCGGGCGCGAGCTTTCGGACCCGGCGTACGACACGTTCTGGGCGCTCGCCGAGGCGTCCGGGGCGCTGCTCTTCCTGCACCCCTTCGGCTGCACGCTCGACGAGCGCCTGGACCGCTGGTACCTGTCCAACACGGTCGGCCAGCCCACCGAGAACGCCGTCGCGCTCTCCCACCTCATCTTCTCCGGCGTGCTGGACCGCCACCCCGGCCTGAAGGTGATCGCCGCGCACGGTGGCGGCTACCTGCCCACCCACATCGGCCGCTCCGACCACGCCTGGCGGGCAAGATCGGACACGCGGGGCTGCGCGTCCGAGCCGAGCAGCTACCTCAAGCGGCTGTACTTCGACTCGCTCGTCCACGACCCGCACGTCCTGCGCGAACTGATCCGGGTCGCCGGCCCCGACCGGGTCCTGCTCGGCTCGGACTTCCCCTTCGACATGGGCACCGAGGACCCGGTCGGCGCGCTGCGCGCCGCCACAGACCTGCCCGACCCCCACTTCCACGCCGTACGCGGCGGCAACGCGGCAGCGCTGCTGCGCCTCTCCTGAGGAGCCCCGACATGACCAACGACCTACCCCACCGCCTGCTCACCCACCTGCGACACGTCGACCTCGCCGTGCCCGACTACGACAAGCAGCTCGACTTCTACGCCGGAGTCTGGGGCCTGACAACGATCGCCGAAGACTCCGGGATCTCCTTCCTGGCGGCAGAGGGTTCACCGGAGCAGTACGTCGTACGGCTCCGCAAGGCAGACGAGAAGCGGCTCGATCTCGTGTCCTACGGCGCCGCGTCGGTCGCCGACGTGGACACGCTCGCCGAGCAACTCCTCGCGGATGGCGTGCGGTTGATCTCGCAGCCGGGGAAGGTCGACACCCCGGGCGGGGGCTACGGCTTCCGCTTCTTCGACGGCGACGGCCGCACCATCGAGGTCTCGGCGGAAGTCGAGGCCCGGCGGCACCGGCGTATCGAGGAGAAGGAGGCCATCCCGGTCCGCCTCTCTCACGTCGTCCTCAACTCCCCCGACCTGGACGCCACCCGCGCCTGGTACGAGCGCCACCTCGGCTTCAGGCTGTCGGACACGCTCAGCTCCCCGCACATGGGCGAGGTCATGCACTTCATGCGGATCAGCAACCAACACCACTCGATGGCCCTCGCCAAGGGCCCGCACACATCCCTGCACCACGTCTCGTTCGAGATGCGCGGCCTGGACGAGTACATGCGCGGCTCGGGGCGCGTGATGCGCTCCGGCGCCCGCAAGGTCTGGGGGCCGGGCCGACACATGGCGGGCGACAACACCTTCACGTACTTCCTCGACCCGCACGGCAACACGGTCGAGTACACAACAGAGCTGGAGGAGCTCGACGAGGACACCTGGCATCCGCACGTCTACGACTTCTCCCGGCCCGAGGTCACCGACCAGTGGGGCACGGCGAACCCGATGAACGAGCTGGTCGCCAAGGAGTCCTTCAACGACGTCGACCCCGGCGTCTTCGTCGCCCCGCCGGTCTGATCCCCCTCGGCTCCGGGGGCACGGAACGGTCCATGCCCTGACTCCCCTGGCCCCCGGTCCATACCTACGCCTCACCCCAGGAATGCCATGCGCTTCGCCACGTACGAACACCACGGCCGCCGCAGCGTCGCCACCGTGAAGGACGACGGCACCCTCCACCCCTTCCCCGGCCGCGCCTCGCTGCTCGACCTGCTCCGGGAGGGCCCCGCGGCCCTGCGTGAGGCGGGCAACGCCACGCCGGGCGTGCCGGGCGGCCCGCATGTCTCGCAGGTGCGGTTGCTGCCGCCTCTACAGCCGCCGTCCGTACGGGACTTCGTCACCTTCGAGGAGCACGTCGAGGGCGTACGGCGCAGCATCGACAACGCGGCCGGGGTCCCGGACGCCTGGTACGACGCGCCGACCTTCTACTTCACCAATCCGTACGCCGTCATCGGCGCCCACGACGACGTGCCCGTGCCGCCCGGCTCCTCCGTCCTGGACTTCGAACTCGAAGTCGCCGCCGTCATCGGCCGCGAGGGCCGCGACCTCACACCCGAGCAGGCCCGCGACCACATCATCGGCTACACGATCTTCAACGACTGGTCCGCCCGCGACCTCCAATCCGCCGAGATGAGGGTGGGGTTGGGCCCCTGCAAGGGCAAGGACACCACCGCCACCCTCGGCCCGTACCTGGTCACCGCCGACGCGCTGGAGCCGTACCGGGACACCGACGGTTTCCTGCGGCTGGCGCTGACCGCCTCGGTGAACGGCAAGGTGGTCGGCGAGGACCTGCTGTCCAACATGAGCTAGCCCTTCGAGGAGATGGTCGCCTACGCCTCGCGCGGCACATACGTCCGTCCCGGCGATGTGCTCGGCTCCGGCACCTGCGGCAATGGCGGCTGCCTGGCCGAGCTGTGGGGCGTACGGGGGCGTCAGGACCCGCCACCGCTGAAGCCCGGCGACACCGTCACCCTCACCGTCGAGGGCATCGGCACCGTGTCCAACACCGTCGTTCCAGGCGCCGGACCGGTACCGATCCCCCGGGCCCGCAAGCGCCCGCGGCTGCGCCCGTGAACCGCGGGGTCGCGAACAGGCTGGACGGCAAGGTCGTCGTCGTCACCGGAGCCGCGCGCGGGCAGGGCGCGGCCGAGGCCGAGGCGCTGACCCGGGCGGGGGCGGTGGTCGTCGCCACCGATGTGACGCAAGCTCCGGGTTGTCTGCACCTGGACGTCACCGAGCCGAAGGAATGGGCGGCGCTCGCCGAAGGGCTGCGTCGCCAGTACGGAGAGGTCCACGGGCTGGTCAACAACGCCGGCATCACCTGGCGCGCGCGGTTGCACGAGGTCACGCCCGAGGACTTCGCCCGCGTCCAGGCGGTCAACGTCACCGGCCCGCTCCTTGCCATCCAGCACCTGGCTCCGCTGATGCCGCGGGGCTCGTCGATCGTCAACGTCGGCTCCTCCGCCGGGCTCACCGGGCACTACCCGGTCGCGTACACGGCCAGCAAGTGGGCGCTGCGCGGCCTGTCGAAGGCGGCCTGCGTCGAGCTGGGCCCACGGGGCATCCGCGTGAACACCGTCCATCCCGGCTTCATCGAGACCGAGATGACCGCCTCCGCCGCGCCCGCCTTCCGCGAGGCGAACATCCGCGAGACGCCGCTGGCCCGCACCGGCACCGTCGACGAGATCACCCCGCTGGTGGTCTTCCTCCTCTCCGACGACGCCTCCTTCATCACCGGCGCCGAGATCCCCGTCGACGGCGGCTTCACCGCGCACGGCGGAGCCAAGTCCATCTCCGACGCCCTGCGGTCGGCCTCCGACTGACTTCGGACTGACCTCGGACTCGAGGGACCGATACGTGAACAAGGTCAGCGCGAACGCCGCCGCGAACGCCGCCGCGGTCGCCGACATTCCCGACGGACCACGCTGGCAGTCGGCGTCTTCGGCCTGTCCGGCATACCGACCACCCTCGTCGACGCCCGCCACGGTCGTGAAGCGCAGGCCGTCCGGGGTGAGCAGGTACTCGCGGCCGTCGGCGTACGTCACCAGGATCTCCGGGGAGCTGCGGCCGGCGAACCTTCCACCTTCGCTCGTACGACTCCCGCGGGTTGTCCTCGAACCAGCCGTTGTAGACGGTGCACACGAGGAGCAGGTTGTAGGCCTGGTTGATCCACTCCTCCCGGGCGCCGCCCATGCCGCGGTTCACACGGTGGTGGGTGGTCAGGCCGTTCCGTGTCCCGCAGCGCACACAGGCGCCGCCGTCGCGGTTGTGGACGATCGCCTTCACCACGTCGGTGGGGCCGGTTCGCCGTCGCGCCTTCACAGCACTGGTCTCCTCGCCTGCCCTGGGCGCCGGACTGCAGGGAGCGCGGCCCAGATGATCACGCCCGGGTGGAGCGCAGGGCTGCCGAGCAGTGGCAGCGGGAGTGGCCGGGGTTCCGCAGCACGCTGCTGTGAACCGCTGGCACAGGCCGGGCGCTGGGCAGGCTACTGGTCGAACAGCACACCGGTTGGTCGGCTCCACCCGCAGATCCCAGTCGTCTCACGGGCAACGACAACCCGCTGCGCTAGCACTGCAGTTGGGGCGCCGCCACTTTGACGCCGGGGTGCTCAGGGGCCACCCGACGTGGCCGCATCGCGAGCTGGTTGACCACTTCGTCGTGCTCGCACACTGAGGTACCTAAGTGCCGGAGGAGCATCCAGGGGCTGCATACTCGGTGATCGCTGGTGCCATCTGCCGCTCCGGCGACCATTTCAGGGATCAGACAGTGGAAGGACCACGGGGACATGAGTAAGGCGAGTCGGCCGGTGATGCCGGAGTCGGTGGACAGTCCCGCCTTCCGGGCCGAGCCAACAAGCAGGGCGGCGCGGTGGCTGCTGCGCCACCGAGTGCAGCCGGTGGGTCCGGCGGCCGGTGAGAGTCATGCCGAGCAGCATGCCTGGTGGAAGGTCATGTGCCTGACCGGCGTCGACTACTTCTCCAGTTTGGCCTACGTACCGGCGATCGCCGCCGTGGCCGCAGGCGCCGTCTCACCATTGGCGACCCTGCTGATCGTGGCGTTGACGCTGCTGGGGATGCTGCCGATGTATCGCAGGGTGGCCAGGGAGAGCCCGCACGGTGCGGGGTCGGTGGCGATGCTGGAGGATCTGCTGCCGTTCTGGTGGGGCAAGCTGTTCGTGCTCGTCCTGCTCGGCTTCGTTGCCACCTCGTGGATCATCACCATCACGCTGTCCACGGCGGACGCCTCGGTGCACGTGGTGGAGAACCCCTTCTTCCCCGCAGTACTGCACGGCCACGAGGTCGCCATGACGGTAGCGCTGCTGCTGATTCTTGGCGGAGTGTTCCTGCTGGGCTTCAGCGAGGCGGTCAAGGTGGCCATCCCCCTGGTGGCGGTCTTCCTCGCCCTCAACGCCATCGTCATCGGGGTCGGCGTGGCCCATGTGCTCACCGATCCCGACGCCTGGTCGGCATGGACCGGCTCCCTCACCGACCTGGGCGGCCTCGGCGATCTGGCCCGCCCGGCACTGCTGGCCTTCCCCTTGCTGGTACTGGGCCTGTCCGGCTTCGAAACCGGAGTGAGCATGATGCCGCTGGTGGCCGCCGACGGCGCCGATACCGAACAGCGGCTCGAGGCCCGCATCCGCAACACCCGCAAGCTCCTCACCACCGCCGCGCTCACCATGAGCGTCTACCTGCTCGCCGCCAGCTTCGTCACCACCGTCCTCATCCCCAAGGCCGAGTTCGAGCCTGGTGGGGCCGCCAACGGCCGCGCCCTGGCCTGGCTGGCCCACGAGCATGTCGGTGAGGCGTTCGGCACCGTCTACGACATCAGCACCATCCTCATCCTGTGGTTCGCCGGCGCCTCCGCCATGGCAGGGCTGATCAACATCGTGCCCCGCTACCTGCCCGACTACGGCATGGCCCCAGAATGGGGACGCGCGGTACGCCCGGTCGTCCTCGTCTACACCGCCCTGTGCATCATCATCACCATCGCGTTCGACGCCGACGTCGACAAACAGGCCGGCGCCTACGCCACCGGCATCCTGGCGATGATGGTCTCCGGCGCTTTCGCCGTCACCGTCTTCGTCGCCCGCCACCGACGGCGCGCAGCCACCACCGGATTCGCTGCGCTCACCGCGGTCCTGTTCTACGCGTTGATCGCCAACATCGTCGACAAGCCGGACGGCATCGCCATCTCCGGCTTCTTCATCCTCGGCATCGTCGCCGTGTCACTGGTCTCCCGCGTATCGCGCACCACCGAGCTGCGCGCCGACCGCCTCGTCTTCGACGAGACCGCCCGCCAGTTCATCACCGACACCCTCGCCCACGACCAGTCCATCAACATCATCGCCAACCGCCGCCAGACCGGCGACGCCGCCGAGTACAGCGCCAAGGAACGCGAACAGCGCGGCACCAACCCGGTACCGGGCCCAGCCGACGTGCTCTTCCTGGAGATCGACGTCGTCGACCCGTCCGACTTCAGCGACACCCTCACCGTCCACGGCGTCGAAGTCGACGGCTACCGCATCCTGCGCGCCCAGGCCCCGGCCGCGCCCAACGCCATAGCCGCCATCTTGCTGGCCCTGCGCGACGGCACCGGTGTGCGGCCACACTGCTACTTCGCCTGGGCCGAAGGCAGCCCCCTGGTGCACATGATCCGCTACTTCCTCCTTGGCCGCGGCGACACCGCTCCCGTCACCCGGGAGATCATCCGCAGCAACGAACCCGACCCCGACCGCCGCCCCGGCATCCACGTCGGCGACTGAGCTTGTTCTCTATGGTCTGAGTCGGTTTCGTTCGGACAGCTGGAGATCGGTCCGCAAGCCGGCCATGGCCTTACGTGCTCCTCGGCGGGCGGGAGGCACCGCCGCGCCGCCCGCCGAGGGCCTGGCTCAGCAGAGACTCCACGTGCCGTCGCCGGGCTTCAGATTGTCCGAGGACATGTAGCCGATCTTGGATACGGGGTCCCCCTTGACTCGGAAGTCGTTCGCCGCGACCTGCACGTCGCCGGCGTCTTCCCACTGCGGCCCGTACTCGGCTTCGGTGATCCGGCGGAAGCGTACGAGGTGTTCGGCGACGTCGGCCACTGAGCGCTCAAGGACCCGGGACCAGATGGTCTGGCCCTTGCCGTGCGCCGCGAGCGGCAACCGACTCGCCAGTCCGCCTGCGCGAGAGCGTGGTGATGGCCTTTCAGGACCGAGCAAGGGAAAGCGATGCGAAATGCTTGTCCGGCGATGCCCGCGATAAGCGCGAGCACTAGCGACGGGATGATGTCTGGATGCCCCTCTCCCCCATCGCTGGCACGGTGATCGTCCACGAGCGCCGTCTCCTGCTCATCCGTCGTGCCTCCCCGGTGGGTGCCCTGCTGTGGACGCTCCCGTCGGGGAAGGCCGAGCCGGGCGAGACCGCGAGCGAAGCCGCGGTGCGTGAGGCCGACGAGGAGGTGGGTGTGTCGGTGGCGCCGATGGTGGTGCTGGGTTCGCGGGTGCATCCGTTGTCGGGTCGGCGGGTCATGTATGTGGCGTGCCGGCTGCTGGCCGGAGAGGCGCACGCCGCGTCGCCGCGAGAGGTCGCGGAGGTGGCGTGGGTGGACGGCGGCCAGCTGGCCGAGCTGGTGCCGGGCGGGCTGTACGGGCCGGTGCAGTCGTGGGTCGACGGACGACTGACTGGCTGAAGGTGCACGAAAAGGCCCCGACAGCCGTTGCCGGTCGGGGTCTTCTGGTCATGGGATCTGCGGGATCTCGCGGTGCGGGTCTGGGGGCATGCGCAGGATGGTCTGGTGGTAGTCGTCGGCGAAGGAGCGGTTGGCGTTGTTGTCGAGCTGTTTGCGGAAGACGTCGATGTCTTCGGTGAGGTCGATCCAGTCGACGTCGCGGGGGTAAGTGCGGTCCAGCCAGCGGGTGAGGGCTTGGTCGCAGCGCCGTTTGTGAGTGACGAACAGCGGGGACTGTTGACGCGGTTCGCCGGGGGGCACCGACTTTGACCCGCCAGACGACGAGTCCTTCTTCGGTCACCTGTTCACGGCAGGTGTCGCAGATGAAGGCTGGGCAGTTCATGGCTTC
Organism: Streptomyces sp. NPDC005483; assembly: GCF_040606035.1. Classification (NCBI taxonomy): domain Bacteria; kingdom Bacillati; phylum Actinomycetota; class Actinomycetes; order Kitasatosporales; family Streptomycetaceae; genus Streptomyces; species Streptomyces sp. NPDC005483. The sequence goes on along the minus strand of NZ_JBEXEA010000059.1, from coordinate 997 downwards.
CGGTTCGCCGCTGTACGGCACGAACTCCCGCCGCCGACACCACGCAGCGAGTACTTCCCCGACCAGCGCGTCCAGGCGTGTGCCGGGGTCGGGGCTGGCCAGCTGCTCGGCCAGCACCGCGGTGCGCTCAGCCACCCGGCCTGCCAGCACGTCGTGGGAGGTGGGCAGCAGAGGCTTCTACGGTGAGGTGAGCGCCGCGGAAGGCCGGTACGCGCTGCTCTCGGGCGGCCCGAACCGCAAGCACTTCCTCGTCGACTGGGCGCATTCCAAGGTCATGTCGACACGCACGGCCGCGGCCGCCACTCCACCGCCGGGCACCTGTCGATGAGCCGCCTCGGCTCGACGGCCGCGGCGATCGACGTCAACATCGGCTCGGCGTGCGTGCGTGCCCAGCGAACTGCAGGTCAACGGCCGATTCGTCTATTGGGCGTGCGCCGCGCAGATGAAGGCCGGCGTGTTCGACCGCTCCCGCGGCCGGTCGCTGTCCGTGCACGTGGGGGACGCGCTGCCGGCCGACGGGTTCCTGCTCCGCCATGACAATCAGCGCGGCATGCTGGTGCGCACCGACGTCCGCTCCAGGCAGGCAGTGAACTCCGATCTGGCCGATCTGCCCGCGCCGAGAAACCTGATGCCCGAGGGCAGCACTTCGGACCGACGCGTCCGCTGGACCCTGACAGTGGCCGCGTGGCTTTCGCGGACGCCGGCGAACGCATCCACCTGATGACGGGGTGGGCTCTCGCCGCTCCCGTGCGGCGAGATCACGCGGGCCTCGACGGCATCGGTGACCTGCTCACCCTCAACTCCTCCGGCGGCGGCCGGCCGGATGCGTGACATCGTCCACGCGGTCCGGGTGGACTTCGCCGAGGCGAACCAGTGGGTCTTCTACGGCATGGCCGTCGCCCTGGGGATCGCGTTCCTGTTCGCGCTGTGGCACCCGGGCGGCACCGCGGCCGCGGCCAAGGTCTCATCCGTCGAGACGCAGCATCGGCACACCTCC
>NZ_JBEXEA010000058.1:0-38216 GCF_040606035.1 Streptomyces sp. NPDC005483 | reverse complement strand
AGGCCGCGAGACCCTACCGCTGGACCTACGAAGGCACCCCACTGAAGACAACTTGATCAACACCCCTCCACGAACTTCTGCGGAGCGGCACTAGGTGTTGCGGGTCAGGAGGTTGGTGGCGTGAGTTGTTGGCAGATCAGTTGGTGAGCAAGTTGCGCCGTCGCGAGCAGGTCCTCGCGAGCCGTGTCAACGTTGGACCGCACTGACAATCCGTGCCAGACGGATTGGATGAGCCCGGTCAGGACCGCTGCGTTGGTGCCCGCGGTTAGCTCTCCGTCCTGTATCGCTCGCTCGATGCGCACGAGGAGGGCCTGCTCGTTCGAGCTGTGCAGTTCGGCGACGTAGGCGCTGGTATCGAGCGTGCTCGTGCTGTCGGTCATCACGGCACTGCTGATGAGACACCCCGGGTGCGTGCCGCTTGGCTGGGTGAACTCGTGGACCGAGTCGGTCAGGATGCGTTCGATGACGGTTTGGATGCAGTTCTCGGCGACAGCCTGCTGGTAGATCTCGCGGTACCGCTCGGCGTAGATCCGCACCGCTTCCTCGAACAGTCCGGCCTTGCTGCCGAAGGCGGCGTAGAGGCTGGACGTGGAGAGCCCGAGGGCCGCGGCCAGGGTGCGGGTCGAGGTGCCGGAGTAGCCGCGTCGCCAGAAGAGGCGAGCGGCTTCGAGGACCGCACGATCGCGGTCGAAGGCTCGGGGGCGTCCACGGTTGCGTTCGGTCACGCTTGCATTGTAGATCGTTCGCTCCATAATAGATTTATGGAGCGAACGATTCAGAAGAAGCTTGCAGTCGACGGGGACAGCTGGGTCACGGTCGATGTTTACGGGGAGCCGGATGCTCCGGGCCTCGTCGTCGTCCCGGGAGTCATGAGCGATGCGCACACGTGGCGCCGGGTTGTGGGCGCCATCGCGGCCTGGCCCTCGGTGGTAGTCGTAAACCGTCGGGGACGCACTCCCTCGGGGCCCTTGACCAATTCCTACTCGCTGCGGACAGAGGTCGAGGACCTCGGTGTGGTCCTTGACGAGTTCGACAGCACGAGGGCGCTCTTCGGCTGGAGCTACGGCGGCTTGATCACCTTGCTGGTCGCCAACGATCGCCCGATTCCCCATGTGATCGCCTACGAACCCGTGATGCAGCCATTCGGACGCCATGCAGTGCCGGACCTGAAGAGCGCAGCGGAGACGGCGGACTGGGATCGCTGCGTCGAGATCGTCAATCGGCAGATTTCCGGCTTCTCCGCTGCGCATGTCGAGGATCTTCAGGCGGATCAGCACGGTTGGGCGATCTTGCGTCGCTTGAGCGAACCGCTGTACGCCGAACTCGGCGCGCTCAACGCGGCGCCGCCTCCGGATGTGATGGCGGGACAGGCAGATCAAGTGGACCTGATCATCGGCCAGTGCAACCGCGGAACAGCCCCCTACGGAACGTCGTTCGACAATGTGCGGCAGCACGTCGCTCACGCCGGAGTTCACGAACTCGCCGGACAGGGCCATCTGGCCCACATTCAGGCGCCGGCAGAGCTTGGCCACCTGCTCAACACCCTCGCCGCCATCTGATGGGCACCCATGCCAACGCACCTCTCTCCATTGAGGGCCGCAGGCGACTTGTCGAGCGATGCAAGTCACGTCCGATCGCCCACGTTGCCGCGGAGATGGGCATCTCCAGGGCATGCGCCTCCAAGGGGGTCAACCGGTACCGTCGTCAAGGTGAGCTCGGCCTGCACGACCGGTCCTCCACACCCCACAGCCACACTGGGCGAGGTAGTGGAACGGATCGAGCAGATGGGCCGAAACCACAAGTGGTCCGCAGGATGGATCGCCTTCGACTCAGCCAAACCACGCACGCCGTGAGCCGTCGCACCGTCACCCGGCACCTCGCCCATCTCGGTCTGAGCAGACGACGATTCATCGACCCCGATGGCCACACCACGCGGAAACCACGCACAATCACCGCTCGCCGACCGGGTCACATGGTGCACATCGACGTGAAGAAGGTCGGACGGATACCTGACGGCGGCGGATGGCGCGCCCACGGCCGAAACAGCGATCACTCCCGGGCAGTCAGCCGGAACAAGAAGAAGACCGGCCGTGGAGGGTAGGTGTACCTGCACTCGGCGATCGACGGAACACACCCGCCTCGCCTGCACCGAGCCCTTGCCGGATGAGAAAGCCTCGACGGCGTTTGCGTTCCTGTACCGGGCCAGGGCGTGGTTTGCCGTAGACGGCATCACCCGGATCGAACGGCTCGTCACCGACAATGGTGCCTGCTACCGGGCAGATGCGTTCACCCGCGCCCTACTCGGCTCACGGCACCAACGGATTCGACCGTACACGCCCCGGCAGGACGGGAAGGCGGAACGGTACAGCCGGATCCTGGCCGAAGAGTTCATGTACGCGCGTACCTGAACCTCCGAAACACAGCGCGCCCAGGCGCTGGCGGTTTGGAACATCCACTACAACTACCACCGACCCCACACCGCCCTCGGCGGACAACCACCCGCGGCAACACTCGGGCAGACCGTCACCAACGTCATGTCCTCATACAACTAGGCTCCCGTGTAGTTGGGGGAGGTGTTCGAAGCCTCAACGCACAGGCACAGGAGTCGCGTTGCTGCCGGGGCGGGGTCAGTCCTGGGGGAACCCAGATCGGCATCGGCATGATCGTCTTCCGTGCGCTTCTGACTCCCGTCGTCAGCATCCACATGATCGGGTGCGAGTCATGTGCCCCAGCGCAGCATTCGCACGGCGTTGTCAGGCGTTGCTGCGGAGGTGTGGCATAACCTCCTGCCACTGCTCGGGTAGATCAGATGGCAGTCGGCCGGACACCAGCGCTCATTGATCAGAGGGCACAGGCGTTTCCGCCTCATGTGGTCTCCGTGGGCGGGGGAGTGCACACGTCGACCGCTTACCGTCTCGGGCCGTCGCGCCAGCCACCTGGCGAACGCCCCGGAAAAGACTTCCTGATGGTCTCCTGCCCAGCGGGAAGAATCCCGGATCTCGGTTTTCCAGACGCGCGCGGGCGGGCAGTGGTGGTTGCGAGCGTGTGCCGGGCGATGGCGCATGGTGTGCAGGCCACATCTTGATCGCTCCGGCGGCCAAACCCGTGCGGCTGCGGTTCACCCGGTCGAGCGTCTGCCCTCCCCCGGGGAGGAGATGATCGGGGTGAGGCAGAAGACGCGGATGTCCCGGTCGGTGCGGTCGGCGTAGGTGTCGTAGAAGGGGATGGCCAGCAGGATGCGGTTGTGCTGCTGTTCCTTTTCGTGGACGGTGAGTTGGCGGGCTCCGACCTGCCAGGAACGTCCTTGTGCGGTGACCGTGGCGTGGGGGTCGTGCAGGAGGTTGGTGCTCCAGGCCGGGTGGTGGGACCGGCCGAAGTTGCTGCCGACCACCAGCCAGGTGCCGTCCGCTGCCCGATGCGCGGCCAGGGGGGTGGCGCGTGGGGTTCCGCTGCGGTGACCGGTGGTGCCCAGCACGATCGTGTCCAGGACGAGCCTGCTCGGCAGCAGCCGGCCCCGGGTCAGGCGGTGGACGAACAGGTCGCAGTGCGGCAGCACTTGAGGGGCAACCCGTAGCACCGCACGGCTGGTGGCGAGGCGGGCGAAAAGGGAGTGGGGGGAGTGGGTCACGGGGCCTCCTCCGTCTTCGCCAGCGGTACGCGCCGGTAAGGCTCGCTCTGGGCGGGTCGTTGGTCGGGATGGCCGGCGGAGGGCCAGGCCGCGCAGGCTCGTTCGGCCATCGCGGTCACGGTGAGTGCGGGATTGACGCCGAGGTTGCCGGGTACGGCCGAGGCGTCGTTGATGTGCAGGGTCGGGTAGCCGTGGACACGGTGGTAGAGATCGGCGACGCTGGTGGCGGGGTCGCTGCCGATCGGGCAGCCGCCCAGCAGATGGGCGGTGACCGGCAGGCCCAGGGCGGTGTTCCACAGCAGCGCGGCTCGACCGTCGATGTGCTGGGCGTAGTGGTGCGCCATCGCCTCGGCGGTGGCCAGTCGTACGGGTTCGGGCTGTGGGCTTCCCGGGTGGAGGGTGAGCCTTCCGCGTCGGTAACGGCTGGTCAGGTGGGAGTCGCCCTGCTCCATGGCGAACAGTACGGCGGTATGCCGGCCGAAGTCCCGCCAGGAGAGCCCGGCCGGTCGCGCGAGCAGTGCGGCCGGATGCGAGCCCGGTCCGAGTCGGCACAGCTGGACCAGGAGGTCGGGGTGGGGTCGCAGCGCGGAGCTGATCGCAACGCCGGGTCCGACGTCGAAGCCTTCCGCGGACACGGCGGCGAACACTTCGCGGTTGGTGCGGGTGCGCGTGCCCAGTGAGGGTGACAGCTTCGGCAGGTAGGGCCGGGAGCGGTGCAGGAGTTCTGCGGTGCCCCAGGCCCCGGCCGCGAGAACGACCTGATGCGCCGACAGTACTGCGCGGCGCCGAGCGATACCGGTGCCGTGGCGTGTGTGCACGCGCCAGGTGCCGTCCGACTGCGGTACCAGTGTCCGGGCCTCGGTCAGGGGCCGGATGTCGGCTCCGGCCCGTTCGGCGAGGTGAAGGTAGTTGTGGTCCAGGGAGTTCTTCGCGCCGACGCGGCAGCCGAGGGTGCACCGGCCGCACTCCGAGCAGCCGGCGCGGGCCGGCCCCCGGCCGTCGAAGAAGGGGTCCGCCACTGCTCGGCCGGGTGGGCCGAAGTGGATGCCGACCCGGGTGGCATGGACACCGTCGGGCACCCCGAGAGCGTCGGCCGTTCGGCGCAGGGCGTCATCCCCTGCCGCCCGCCGGGGGACGGCTGTGGTGCCCAGTATCCGTTCCGCCAACGCGTAATGGGGGGCGAGTTCGCCTTCCCAGTCCAGGGACGGGTCCCAGCACGGGGCACGGAATACGGTCGTGTCGGGCCGGTAGTGCACCCCCGCGTAGACGAGGGATCCGCCGCCGACTCCGATGCCCGTCAGCACGGTCAGCCGACGCCGCACCCGCAGATGAGCGATGCCGCGCCAGCCGAGCCAGGGCGCCCACAGCAGACGGTGCACCTGCCACGGGGAGGCGGCGAAGTCCTCCGGCCGCCATCGTCGCCCGGCCTCTACGACCGTGACGCGGTAACCCTTCTCCGCCAGCCGCAGCGCCGCGACGCTTCCGCCGAACCCGGAGCCCACGACGAGCACTTCGCGCAGAACCACCGCACCACACCTTCCGCTACGGCGGGTACATTACCGGTCACAGTATGTGTGCATGATCCGACCCAGAGAGGGCTCGTGGCTGTCTCCGCGCCTCCCACCGCCGTCCCGACCGCTCCCGGAGCACTGCCCCTGCTCGGGCACGGCCTGAAGCTCTTGTGCAACCCGCTCGCTTTCATGACGTCGCTCAACGAACTGGGCCCCTTGGTGCGGATACGGGGCCCTGCTTTCACACCCGACGTCTATCTGGTCAACTCGCCGGAACTCCTTCACCAGGTCCTGGTGACCGACGCCCGCAGCTACGCCCAGGCACGGATCACCGCCGGAATCGGCTCTCAGTTCGGCATCAGCCTGGTGATGGACATGAGCTTCGACGGACTGACGCTCTTCGCGTCGCACCTGCGGCACCGCCGTGCCGTGCAACCGGCCTTCCACCCCCACCGGATCGCCGCCGGGACACCGGCGATCCGGCAGGCCACGCAACAGACCATCGCCGGCTGGGCCCCCGGCACCACGATCCGCGTGGACAAGGAGATGGCCCGCCTCGCCTACACCGTCAACGCCCGTGCCGTATGCGGCGACACACCAGCCCTCGACCAGGTGACGGCCATACTCGCGGCTCTGAGCTCCCAGACCACCTCAGGCATGTACTGGCGCCTCGCCCTCCCAGGACTCGCCCACGTCAGGCACGTACCGGGCACCGGCAGGTTCCTGAGGGCCCTGTCCGGCCTGCGCACCGCCGTCGCGGCCTCCCTGGCCCACCACCGCAGCCGGGGTGCGACCGGCGCCGATGTCGTCTCCCAGCTCCTGAGGGCCCGCTACCCCGACACGGACGAGCCGCTCGACGACCAGCAGATCATTGCCGACACGCTGTTCCTGCTGTGGGCCGCGACCCACGGCCTCAAAGACGTACTGCCCCACGTTTTCTACGAGTTGGCGCTTCATCCCGACGCCGAACAGCGGGTGCACGAGGAGATCGACTCCGTCCTGCAGGGGCGGCCCGTGCAGGCCGAGGACCTGCCCGCGCTCGCTTACACCCGACGGGTCGTCAAGGAGACCCTGCGTCTGCACCCCGCTCCCTGGATGCTGGGCCGGCGCACCCTCGTCCCCGTACGCCTCGGCACTGCCGAACTCCCGGCCGGCACCGAACTCGCCTACTGCACCTACGCGGTGCACCGCAATCCCGCAGTCCACCGGGAGCCGCTGCGTTTCGACCCCGACCGCTGGCTGCCCGAACGCGCCAAGAGCCTGGCACGCTGCTCCGACATCGCCTTCGGCGCGGGGGTGCGCAAGTGCATCGGCGACGCCCTGACGATGAACCAGATCCTCACCGCCGTGGCCACCATCGCTGCACGCTGGCAGCTGCGCACCGTACCGGGACACCGCTACCGGCCGCGCGCCCGCATCGTCATCTCTCCCGGCCCGCTGTCCATGACCTGCCATCCACGCGGCTGCTGATCGGGACGAGAGCGGTGCCCTGCCGCCGGCAGGCATGCGCGGCCAGGACATGTGCCAGACGTCCGGGGTGGCGGTGCGCCGCCGCGGCCGGCTCCTGTGCAGTGGCCGCGTGGGCGACGTCGTACCCAGCTCCAGGTGGTCCGAGTCGAGGTCGGAAGCCGTACGCCGCACCTGCCGCACGCCCATGTCGCCGGGCACCAGCCTCCAGCGGTCCCACCTCGCGCCCGGCCTCGACAACGGACAACTACCGCTGCTCACGGTGAGTTCGGCGGTACTTCGGTCAGGGACGGTCGTTGGGCTGGTCGTGATCGACAACGACTTCCCCATGAAGACCATGAGCGGGCGGACGAGCCGCTGGCGGTTCGCCCTGGCCCTGGCCCCCCTGCTCGTCGGTGCCTCGGTCCTGCTGGCCGGGAGCGCAGCAGGTGCCGTCTCCGTGGCGTTCGCGGGGGAGGTGCCCGTAACGGTCCATGCGGCGCGGGTGTCCGGGTCGGACGTGTCGGCCTCCCCGGCCGCCTCCGGCCGTGGCGGACTGCTGCCGGCGCTGACCACGCGGATGGAGCAGGCAACCGTGGAGGACGCCTGCGTCACCTCCACCGCCCGCCTGCCGATCATCGGAGCGGTGACAGCCGTCGTGCGGATCAAGCACGCCTCAGCCTCTGGCCTGACAGTGGAGGCGGGCAAGGCCACGGCCAGGTCGGTGAAGCTCTCCGGAGCTCAGTTCAGCACCCCGCGAGTGTCCCTGGAACGGCCCACGGGCCTGTTCACCGTCGGCGCTCGGAAGGTCAGCGGCAGCGATGTGACGACGCAGCCGCATGCCTTCACAGCCGGGACGATCACGTCCCGCTGTGTCGCCATCGAGATGCGTCAGGGAGAGGGCCGCTGCGAGCCGGGAGCCACCCGATGACCACAGCGACTCGACTCGGTTGGCGAACCGGGTGGCGAGGGTGACGTCGCGGCCGCCCGTTCGCGGCGGGGCTGCTGTTGGGCCTCGGCGGACTCGAGCTGATCTGCGTTTCCTGGGTGGGACTGGGGTTCCTGCGGTTCACCGGCACCGCGGGCGCCGCCTCGTGGGCCCTGGGCGCCGTGTTCGTCGTAGCCGGGGTGACGACGTGGCGCAATCCGGCCCTGCGCTGCTTCTCCGGTGTCCTGGCCGCAGTGCTGTCCCTGGTCAGCCTGGTCGCAGCCAACCTCGGCGGCCTGCTGCTGGGCTTCCTGCTCACCGCCGTCGGTAGCGCCCTGGCCCTGGCCTGGGTTCCCCAGCAGGCACCATCGACCCCAGAAGAGGAGGCGTGAGGTGAGGTCTCCCGCCGTTCCCCGCACCTTCGTCTACCAGCGCAGCGGCATCCACGATGCGTCCTTGCGCCGCGGCTACGAGGCGTGCCGCCGCGCCACCCGTGCGACGGGCGAGATCGAGTACGCCGTCTCGCTGCTGCTGCCACCCCCGCTGCGGACCGCCACCTGGGCGCTGTACGGCGCCGTCCGGGCCGTGGACGACCTGGCCGACGCGCCCGGATCCGCCGGCGAGGCGGATCCGGGGCGGGCCGGGCGGTTGGAAGCGTGGATCTCGGCGTTCGACACGGACCTGCGTGACGGTCGCAGCAGCGACCCGGTACGGCAGGCTCTGATCCACACCATGCTGACCTGGAACCTGCCGCCGGGATTCCTGCACACACTGTTCGAGGAGCTGCGCCAGGACGTCAACGGACGGCAGTTCGCCACGTGGCAGGAGTGGCGGCGCTACAACAGTCTGATCAACACCCCGCTCGTGCTGCGCGCGGGCTCGCTGCTGTTGCGGGCCGCGGGCCTTTCCATCGAGCCGGAAGCGATCGCCGCGAGCGTGCCTGAGGCGGCCGTTGCCTGGCAGACCGCCGTCGAGGCGATCTACCTCACCGACGCCCTGGTTGATCTCTGCGACGACCTCAGCCGTGGCCACGTACCCCTGCCGCAAGAAGCCCTGGACGAGGCCCGCGTGCGGCAGGCGGACCTGCTGGCCCGGCGCGCCACCCCGCAGTTCGAGGAACTGGTGCGCCGCCTGGCCGACCGGGCCCGCACCTGGCTGGACCGCACGCCCCTGCCGCCGGTGCTGCACCCGGCGATCGGCGTCGCGCTCGGCGCCTACACCGACCTGTACCGGCTGCGCCTGAAGGTCACGGCCGATGTCCCCGCCGCGCTGCTGCACCGCCGCCCGGCCCTGCCGCGAGGCGCCCGGCTGCGCCTGCTGCTGCCTGCCCGGGCGAAGGCCGCGCTGGCGTGGAGCCTGCTGCCTTTCCCCATCCAGCCCTGCCCGCCGCAACTCGCCCCGGCAATGGCGCCCGAAGGGCCCGGTAAAACCGAAGAGACGCCGTCGTCCGCCGCCCAATCTCAGTCGACCGTCCCTCCACCTCCCCACCCCTCCGGCGCCCGCCCGCCCCAACTGCCCGGCGAAGCCATGCCCCGCCACATCGCGATCGTCATGGACGGCAACGGCCGCTGGGCCACCGCCCGCGGCCTGCCCCGCACCGACGGCCACCGGCAGGGCGCCGAGGCACTGGTCGACGTCGTCCACGGTGCCCTGGAGATCGGCCTGAAACACCTGACCCTGTTCGCCTTCTCGACCGAGAACTGGAAACGCCCCGCCGAGGAACTGCAGACCCTGATGTACGAGATCCCTCAGGTCGTGCGTCGCCTGGTGGAGGAGAGACTGGACCTCCGCGTGCGCTGGGCCGGAGTACGTTCCCGCCTCCCGACCGACGTCATCGAGCAACTCCTCGAAAATGAGCGGATCACCCGCGACCGCACCGGACTGACCTTGACCATGTGCGTGAACTACGGCGGCCGCGCCGAGATCACGGCAGCCGCAGTGAAACTCGCCCAGGAAGCGGTCGCCGGGAAGATCGACCCCGGCTCCATCTCCGAGCACGCCTTCGCCCGCTACCTGCACGTCCCCGAACTGCCCGATGTCGATCTGCTGCTGCGCACCGGCGGCGACCAGCGCACCTCCAACTTCCTTCCCTGGCAGGCCACCTACGCCGAGTTGCTGTTCCTCGACACTCCCTGGCCTGCAGTGGACCGCCGCACCCTGTGGGACGTGATCGAGCAGTACGCCCGGCGCACCCGCCGCTACGGCTCGGTCGCCCGCATCCCGCCCCGACCTGCCACCTGAGTGGGCAAGAAGCACCGACGACGTGAGTCGCGGTCATCCTCGTATCCGCACCTTCTCACCACAGGGCGGTGATCAGCTTGCCGATCTGACGCGGGCTCAGCCCGCTGAACGGGACACCGGTACCCCATCGGCGGCGCCACCACTGGCCACGGCTACGCCAGTAGACCGGCGACATCGAGCAGGTCCGCATCCTCTGCTTGCGCACCGTGATTATCGTCGCCTGCATCGAGGTGTAGCCGGACACAGGGGCTTCAGGTCGTCAGAAGGCGCGTCCGGGCTCGACGCCCCGCGGCAATCCGTGGATCCCGGGCACGGTGACGGAGCCGTCCTCGATCAAGGGCGGGCAGACGCTCCAGTCGGCGGCGATGCGCATCACCTGATGTTCCGTGGGCATGGCGCCCTGCCAGGCGTCCCATTCGGCGTCTACCCAGTCCTGCCGCACCTCTTCGCGTCCCACCAGTCCGACGCCGAGCTCCCTTTCGATGGCGGTGGGTTCTCCCAGGCGCAGGGGAACGTCACCTGCCATGCCGATGTAACAGTAGGCGCGGGTCAGTTCACCGGATTCGACCTTGGCCCAGGCGTGGTACTCGCCTATGCGGTCGGTGCCGAAGTACTGGAGGTCCCCGACACGCGCGGCCAGCGTCCGCAGCCAGGTGGGAAAGTCCGGGTGCGTGGCGTCTGTCTCGTTCGTCAGATGGATCCTGCCGTGGGCGAGTGTCCACTCCGGGACGGGTCTGGCGACGAAGACACCGTGCCGATAGGCGAGTTCGGTGCCGGTCTCCCAGTCGACGCGCTGCCGGTGCTGCAGGTCGAGGGCATCGGCCACCTCTTCCGGCCCGGCGTCGTGTACCGCGAGCCATGACGTCTTGAAACCGAACGACATGAAGCCTCCCACCGTGGCGTCCCTCGACCACGCGGGATCATCGCAGACGGCACTGACAACGGCCCTGTCCGCTTGCCGCCTCGGTGGTGCCGACGTTCTTGAAGCCGTGCACACGGGAGCGGTTCGTCGTGGTCGGCAGTCAGTAATGGCTCTGGCCCACTTCGCGGTGAGAACGAGTCTGCGGTCAGTTCTCCGTCTCTGCTCCCGACAGCTCACTGAGTAGCCGTACTCATGTGCCGAGTCCGTGACCGCCGCATGCTGACCTCAAGCGGTTGACAGTCCGTCATGAGCACCGGTGGTGAGTATGGAAAGCGGAAATGAGCCGTCGACCGGTCAGCAGCTTGGGGTCGGCCTGGCGCTTGTCATCCTCGACTTGATGGTCATCGCTTGGTTGGTGTTCCGCTATGGGATGACAGGCTGGGCCGACAGCTACGACCGCGACAACTTGCCCGATGCGCCCAAGATGGCGTGGCAGGGAATGTGGCTGCTGGTCGGGGGTGCAGTGGTCACAGGTGGGGGCCTCCTTGCCATGCGATGGCGCGGCCCGGGCATCATGCAGTTGATCGTCCTGGGAGCCGGAGCAGGACTGCTCGCCGTCTTGGCCCTTTCTGACTAGGTCGCGTTTGCAGCGAAGTCTCCTCCGCACTGCTGCGTAGAAGGTCGAATCCCGCGCGGCCGAACATCTGGCGCTTGAGCATCTTGATCCTGTTGACGTGGCTCTCCACGAGGCCGGAGTTCGCGGACAGGCTGAGGCTGACGGTGTCGAGGTGGCGCAGGAGGTGCAGAGCGAGTCGGGGAGCCGGTCGCTGCAGGTGGGTGAGCATGTGGCCGAAAGAGCGCATGTGCTCAGCGAGTGCCGTCAGCTCGGGGCAGTTGGCCAGGGCGGCTTTGAGCTGGAGCCGGTCGGGTTCAGGGAGGACGTCGGGGTGGGTGAAAATCCAGCGTGTGACGGCGCGGGCCGGGGGCGACCGGTTGGGGCTTGCCGTTCTGCCCACAAAGTCACCGGCGCTGGCGTCCCACGTGGGCAGCTCTGTTCCCTGCTCGCCTCCCACAGGTTCCAGGCGTTGGTGCAGCCGTAGTCGTCGGGATGATCAATTCCAAGGGATGACTGCGGAGGGTGTGGGGTGGCCGGCGGCCGAAGCCACCGCGAGACGGTCAGGCGGCGGCCTGCCAACCCTGGTTGTCGAGGTGGCGGCGGGCGGTCAGGCGTCAGGGTCGACTTCGGGGTGTGTGAACCGCACGGGCTTGTCCAGCGACCGGGCGTAGGCGATTTCGGCTCGGGTGCTGTCTCCGATGTAGTCGCCGACTACGAGCACCTCGTCAGCGAGCCGGATCTTCGCCTGGTGCAGATCGTCGAGTCGAACCTTCAGCGCCTCGGCCTCGACAGGATCGGACCACAGTTCGTGCGGCGACTTCATGTCACAGCCCGGTTTGACGACAATCTTTCCGGCCTTGGTCTCCCGCACATCGGTCTCGTTCATCTCGGTCATGAAGCGGGTGGAGCCGCAGATCACGACGATGGGCGGGAGGCTCAACAGCTTCTTCGCGTCGGCGAGTTTCTCCTCGGGGGTGCGCAGTTGCGGGTATGACACTGGTTCCTCCTGGTGGTGTGGTCCAAGGGGTGCCTGAGGAGACGAGAACAAGGGCGTCCAAGATCGTCTTGTGACGAACGACGTGGACACCCTCGCGACAGCACCCTATGCGCCGACCAGCGACATGCTGAAGGAGCGTCCCGACCTGGCGCCGTGGCACCCGCCGGTCGGGATTGCCCCTCGCCTGAGCGACGCCGAACTGGTCACCCTCGCCGCGATACAGGCCACACTCGGCTACACCTCCGAGGCCACATGGCTCCGCCATGCCCGTGCCCACCCCCTTCCCTTACCTGCACCAACAGCCCGGCTACGACAAACGGCTGCGCAAGGCCGCCGGTGTGATGCGAACCGTCAACCGGATTCCGGCCACCACCACCGCGGTGCGGAGCGACGACGTATGGGTCGTGCACTCCACTACGGCTACTGCGCCAGCCACAGCCGCTTTGCGAGAGCGCCTGCGACAGACTCTCGTCGGCGACAAGAACTACTTCCGCTGTGGTTTCGAACGTGAATTGTCCGAGCATGAGGTTAAGTTGCTGCGGCCTGCCCGTACAGATGAACGGGAACGGCCCGGCGTAGCCCTGTGCAAGCTGCTGCGACAGGTCATCGAATCGATCAACGAGACCTGCCAGGGACAGGACCTCGAACGGGACCGAGGGCGCACACAGGGAGCGATTCAATAGGGGGGAGGATGCCGCGCCCGGCGCGTCCACTGCGGCTTGTCACCCGGGAGGCTGAATTGCACGTCGGGTGTGGGCGGATGGCGCATGGAGGCGGACTGGTCAGGAGATGCAACGAGGAGGGGGCGTTGCTGACAGCAAGGAGAGCGCGTGTGAGTGCCGTCGCGTTCAGTGCCGATTTCTCCTCGGAACGCCAGTGGGTCGCGGGCCGGTCCTGGGCCTATCCGGACGGGGGGCCCACCAACCAGGGCGACAACAAACTCGATTACCTCACGACTGACCCTGCCTACTCCCGGCTGGGCACGTTCAGGGCCCGGCGCAGGGCGGACGGCCTGTGGGACGCCGGGCTGCTGACCACCGAGGGAAGTGCCGAGGGGTTCATGGTGCGTACCGGGGACCACCTGGAGACCACCGTACGGCTGCCCACCCAGCTGGGTGCATGGCCCGCCATCTGGACCTGGCGGGACGGCGGCAATGAGGTCGACGTCTTTGAGTACCACCCCGACAACCCTGACCTTCTGGAGCTGACCAATCACGTACGGCAGGGCCAGAGTTATGTCCGTCACGAGGCGGTGCGCCCGGGGGCCGTCCTCGATCTGGGCGTGACCTTCGGCCGGCACAGTGTGGTGTGGACCCTCGACGGTGAGCAGATCTTCGCCGACGGACGGGGCGTGGGCTCTGGCTGGCAGGCCTACCTCATCGTCAACCTGTCGGTGTGTGCGGGCCGTTACCACCCCGCCCCTCAACCCGGGACTGCCGAGATGTCCTACGAGGTGCGCCGTCTAGTGGTCACCAGGCCGTACGGGGACCATCTGACGGACGACCCGTCCGAGGTGGACGGGCCTGCGGACGGCCCGACGGAGGGAACTTGACCCGGATCGGGTTCCCCTTGCCGTACTACCCGCCACTGCCGCCGGACCAGCGATACGTGCTGCTGTGGATCGTGTGGACGGGGGGCGTTGGCCCGCATCGCATCCCGAATTCTGTGGATCGAAGCCCCGCACTGCCTGGACACCCCGTACTACCTGGCCCTGGACAGGGCACCGGTGCGCTACCCGCGCGGCTTCCTTCGCGCCGGCGGGGTGGCCGTCCTTGCCCTGATCGTGGTCGGCGATCTTCTCTTGACCACCCACTGACCGCCACACGCCTCCAGGCCTGCCGGCCTGCCGGCCCGCTCGCCCCACCAGCGGTCCGGATGCGCGGCGAGACCGATGCACGGGCCACCGGGGTGCGCGCCGGGCAGGAAATCTCCACCGGAATAAGCGCTCTTTTGAGCGCTTAACGACGGCTGCAGTTCCTGAAACGCTGCGCCCCGGGTGGGGCAATATCTGTGGCGGCGAGGTGAGGGTTTGGCCCGTCATGCGGAAAGTGTTTTTGCCGTAATCGGCAGGGCGGAGCCGTTTACCGTACTCGGCCCGCCACATCGTGCTACTGTCGATCTCAGTTGCAGTTGTGGTTCCCAAAAACTTCAAGCGTCTTCGCCGGTATTTTCAGCCGCTGGCGGCGTTTTCGTATGGCCGGTCGTTTTCCGGACGGGGCATCATCGCGGCGACCCGGTATCCGTGCATCGCGGGTCCCGGCGTACTGCCCAAGAGGAGATATGGCATGGCATCAGGCACTGTGAAGTGGTTCAACGCGGCCAAGGGCTTCGGCTTCATCGAGCAGGACGGTGGGGGCGCCGACGTGTTCGCCCACTTCTCGAACATCGCCGCCCAAGGCTTCCGAGAGCTGCTCGAAGGCCAGAAGGTCACGTTCGACATCGCGGCGGGCCAAAAAGGCCCGACGGCCGAGAACATCGTCCTCGCCTGACGCTGACGCGCACTTCGTAGCTGGGGCCCGCATCCCTCGGGGTGCGGGCCCCAGCTACGGACATTTCCCGCAGTGGTGTGACCTGAAGGACGAGAAGCGCCCGCAGTCCCTGGTCCAGGGACGCGCGCCTCGTCCAAGGCGTAACCGGTAGGCGTCCGGCGTCCGGAATTTCCCGCCCATTTGGCATCGGAAATTCTGTTCGATGCAGCTTACTCCTGACCCACTGCACTCTCCAGATTTCTTTTCGCATTCCATTCGGTCCGTTCTTGAGATTCCTCGCGCTGGTTTGCTGCGGGAGTTCCTTGATGCGTGCCGTATCAAGGGAGGTTCTCAATGAACTATGCACGTACCAATGACCGCTCTTCCCGCCGCAACCGCGGCGATGGCCCTGCTTTCGGCTCCAGCACCGGTTCGAAGCGAGGCAGCCGATTCGGATCGTCCGCTCCGAGCCGTTCAGGGGGGCCGAGCCGCTCGGGCGGCTACGGCCGGCGGCCCTCAGCGGTTCAGGGCGAGTTCGCCCTGCCGGAGACGATCACTCCCGCTCTGCCCGCGGTCGAGGCGTTCGCCGACCTCGACATGCCCAAGCAGTTGCTGGCCGCGCTGACCGCGCAAGGGGTGAGCATCCCGTTCCCGATCCAGGGCGCGACCTTGCCCAACACCCTCGCCGGCCGCGACGCCCTGGGACGCGGGCGCACCGGCTCCGGCAAGACCCTCGCCTTCGGCCTCGCCCTGTTGGCCCGCACCGCCGGACAGCGCGCCGAGCCCCGTCAGCCGCTGGCTTTGGTCCTCGTGCCGACGCGTGAGCTGGCCCAGCAGGTGACTGACGCGCTCACCCCCTACGCCCGCTCGGTGCAGCTGCGTCTCGCCACGGTCGTCGGAGGAATGTCGATCGGCAAGCAGGCCAACGCGCTGCGCGCCGGAGCCGAGGTCGTCGTCGCGACGCCGGGTCGGCTCAAGGACCTCATCGACCGCGGTGACTGCCGACTGAACCAGGTCGCGATCACCGTCCTGGACGAGGCGGACCAGATGGCCGACATGGGCTTCATGCCCCAGGTCACCGCGCTCCTGGACCAGGTCCGCCCCGAGGGCCAGCGGATGCTGTTCTCCGCCACCCTCGACCGCAACGTCGACCGCCTGGTCCGCCGCTACCTCACTGACCCGGTCGTCCACTCCGTCGACCCTTCCGCGGGTGCGGTCAGCACGATGGAGCACCACGTGCTGCACGTCCACGGCGCGGACAAGCACTGGACGACGACTCAGATCGCGGCGCGCGAAGACCGGGTGATCATGTTCCTGGACACCAAGCACGCCGTCGACCGGTTGACGCAGGACCTGCTGAACAGCGGTGTCCGGGCCGCCGCCCTGCACGGTGGCAAGTCGCAGCCGCAGCGCACCCGAACCCTGACCCAGTTCAAGACCGGGCACGTCACCGTGCTCGTGGCCACGAACGTCGCCGCCCGCGGCATTCACGTCGACAACCTCGACCTCGTCGTCAACGTCGACCCGCCCACCGACCACAAGGACTACCTGCACCGCGGCGGCCGTACCGCGCGCGCCGGCGAGTCCGGCCGGGTCGTCACCCTGGTCACCCCCAACCAGCGCCGTGACATGAGCCGCCTCATGACCGCCGCCGGCATCGTGCCCGAGACCACACAGATCCGCACCGGCGAAGAGGCGCTCGGCCGGATCACCGGCGCCCAGACGCCCACCGGCATCCCCGTGACGATCACCGCGCCGGTTCCCGAGCGGCGTACGCGCAGCACGTCGTCGTCACGCGGCCGTCGTAGCCCCGCCTCGGCTGCCCGGCGCAGGACCGGACGACAGCCGTCGTTCAAGGCGGCGGCGTAACGACTTCGTGTTCAGCTTCAGGAAGCTGGCCCACCTCTGCAGGAGGCACGTTTTGACGATGGTTCAGATGCAGCCCCGCTCGACGGCTACCGCCTCCGTACCCAGGACGGCGGCCGACGCCCCGGACACCGCCGCACCGCAGGTCTGCGACGACATGACGGTCGAGGTGGCCCTGTCCGTCCTGGCAAGCGCCCGCACCGCACACCTGCTCGTCTGTGACAACGACGGCGTGTGCACCGGAATTCTCACCCAGGCCCAGCTCACCGTGGTCCGCGACAGCCCCGTGTACACGGACCGGGTCCAGCTGCGGGACATCCTTGGCAGCGACGCGACGAGCCTTCTCGCGTCAGCCCGCTGAACGGCCTCGACCGCCGCAGAACCGTCCCCTTGTCCAACTTTCTGTGAGGCATCATGCGCTGTGTCATCGCCCGTTTCCCCTTCGATCTGACCAAGGGCGGCGTCCTGGAATCGATGAAGGGGGTCAAGCCTGAGGAAGTCCTCGGGGCGTCCGTGATCGTCGGTCGTCGCACCTACCCCGTCAAGCAGGTCGGGCAGGTCGTCACCGGTCAGGACCGCCGCGACTTCAGCGCCGGTGAGGTCGTGCGGGCCATGACCCGGCTCGGCTTCACCTGCCGCGGCCTTTCCCCGGACGCTGCGCCCACGCGCCCGCACAGTGCGTTCCAGGAGGCTTCCGCGATGCTCGGGGCGCCCGCGACAGCCTGACCGACGGGCAGGCGCGGGCCACCGGTGGTGCAGTTGGGTGTCGCGGCCGGAAGTTGCGCCGCGCGATGTGTGGTCCGGCCGCGATGTGCATCCGGCAGGGACTGGCCAGGCAGCCTGTGGCTTCCTGCGTGTCTCCGCCGGCCTGACCCGCGAAGGCGCGGGCACAGAGGTGGCGCCGGGAGGGCACCCGGGTCTCTGACCGCCGGTCCGCGCCACCCAGCAGCAACCGGGCCTTCGACGACGTTCCTTGGCCTACTGTCAGGGTCCCGCCCCAGTTGAGGGCAGCAAAATCAGCACATTCTGGACGATGGTGCACCCGCCCTGCCCGGATCAACGATCCTGGGGCGGCTCAGGTCAGCGCGGCGTCGGCCGGCCGCGTCACTATGCGTCCACGCCAGCGTCGGGCACCGCACGGTGCAGCGGCTTCAGCTCCCCATACGGGGCGGCATGGAAGGCTGCGGTGATCTCACCGGCACGCTTCTGGCTCGGCACCCCGTGCAGCATGAGTACACAGGGTACGCAAAGGCGTCCGAACCGGCCTGTCGCTCGTGGACCAGGCGGGCGACGGCCGCCCGCAGGGCGACGTCCACTGCGTTGCCGACGACGTGGCCCTGGCCGGCCGTGAGCGCATCGACCTTCACCTGGGCAGCAGCGGCTCCATGACGAGCGTCGTTCCAAGAACAAGTCCGATTCGCTGCAAACATGCCGCAGCGCGGACGTGGGAGCCGTCGATGCCCGGAATCGAGCGCATCCTCGCCGCGGTCCTGGCACCGGTCGAGGCCTGCGGCGAGGTCGCCGAAGGCGCCGGCTTCTCCGACATCCTCAACCGCGCCGCGTGCACGCTCCGTGGCCGCCGGTGTAACCGGCGGCGGTGATGATGACGGCGTCGGCGCCCTCCATGGCGGGGTGAGGAAGCCAGGAGCGAGCATGTCGCCGCGAGCGATCTGGACGCCTTGTCCTGGAGCTTGCTCTCGTCACTGGTGGGACGGATGCGCAGGGCGCGGACGGTCTTGCGCGTGCGAGGAGTTCATCGACGACCAGGCCGCCGAGCGTGCTGATCGCGCCGGCGGCGAGGCCCCGGGTGTGGGGGGCTCATGGGTCGTTCACTCTCCCAGGCTGCTGTTGGCTTTCCTCAAGTCCCCCTGGGTCAGGCGCGACCACGCGGCGTCGGGCGCGGTCAAGCTCGTGCGCGTGTCTGACGGTTCTCATTCGTGCGGCTGGAGGCGAACTGGACGCCGCCGGAGTGTCCGAACCAGGTGGCGCCCGAATGCATCGATCCGGCTCGGTACAGCAGCGTCAGCATCCCGTGCGATCGGTCCGACGTCTCCTGCGGTGCTCCCGGACTCGCCCGCCGACCGACAGATCCCGTTGGCGCTGGCGCTGGTCGGCTCCGCGTCAGGCCAGCGCGTCGAGGATGTCGGCCGGTTCGGCGCGGGTGGTGTAGTCGGTGTTGACGAAGGCCCACCGGATGGTGCCGTCGCGGTCGATGACGTAGGTGGCGGGCAGCGGGAGGGTGCGTGGGTGGCCGTCGTTGACGCGCTGGAGGTCGAATCCGAGCTTGTCGTAGACCGTCGCGAGGTCGTCGGGGAGGTCGAAGGCGAGGCCGTACTGCTTGGCGGTTTCGGAGCCGATGTCGCTGAGGATGTCGAAGGCCAGCTCGTGCTTCTCGGCCAGGGTGAGGGATTCGTCGGGGATCTGCGGGGAGACGGCCACCAGACGGGCCCCGCGGGCGCTGATCGCCTCGTGGTGCTGTTGGAGGGAGCGCAGGGCGATGTTGCAGTACGGGCACCAGGCGCCGCGGTAGAAGGTCAGCACGACCGGGCCGTCGGTGAGCAGGTCGTCCAGGGCCAGGGTCTGCCCGGTCGCCGAGGGGAGGCTGAAACGCGGGGCCTTGGCTCCGACGGCCAGGGCGCGGTCGGCCTGGCCGGAGTCGGCGAGTTCCTGGCCGGCCCGCTGCATGATCTGTCGGATGTCGGCAGGGATCTGCTGCTGTCGGGCTTCGTAGAAGGTGCGCAGTTCGGCGTTGAGGGTGGTCATGGTGCCTGTTCCTTCTGGTCGGCGACTGGGACGGGACCAACAATCTTGAAATGACCGTTCCAAGATAAGTGGGTGCGTGGTCCCGCGCCAGTCGTGCGGAGGTGTCGGGATGTCAGAGGCTGGTGAACGGACGGCGGTCGGTCAGGGCGAGGGCCTTGATGAATGCGGCGAGGTGGACGGCGCGGCGGGCGAGGTGGCGGCGGAGGCGGGGGGCCTGTGACCCGTACGCGGCCTCCCAGAGGGCTGGTATGCGATTCATGGCGGGATGGTCGCGTCGCCAGGCGCTCCTGGGGTGGATCGTGGACGCACATGGACGCTTTCGTGCTGGTGGGGGACCTGTCCCGCTCTGTGCTGTCGGCACCTTTGCGTCGTGCTGAACCGGGAGTATCTTGGAATCCTCATTTCAGGATGGCGGGGTGCAGCATGCCGGACATCAAGCATTTCGATCCGGACGCCACCCTGGAGACCGTGGTGCGGCTGTTCTGGCGGCAGGGCGTGGCCTCGACCGGAATCCAGGACGTGGTGACCGCGACCGGGCTCAACCGCTCCAGCCTGTACGCCACGTTCGGCGGCAAGCAGGAGCTTTACCTTGCCGCGCTGCGCCGCTATCTGGAGCAGCGGTCCCAGCCGATGTTCCGGCGCCTGGCGAAGGACGAGCGGGGACTGCCCGCTGTCTCCGAGTTTTTCGTCGGCCTGATCGAGGCCCGTTGCTCGGGCGAGTACGCCCGCTGGGGCTGCATGGTCTCCAACGCACACGCCGGGGCTGAGAACAGCAGCCCGGGGGTGCGCGCCGTCCTGGACCAGCACCACCAGGAGCTGCGTGATGCCTTGTACGCCGCCCTCGTCACCGCCGACCGTCAGGGGCAGCTTTCCCCCGGCGCTGATCCGGGCGCTTCCGCGGATCTGCTGGCGCTGCTCGCCTACGGCGTCAACTTGCGGTCCCGTGCCGGTGCGGACGCCGGGACACTGCGCAAGACGGTGACCGCCGCCCTGGACTCGATCGGAGTCCGGGCGGCGGCATAGACGTGCGTGGATCTGCCTCTCAACTGGGGTTGGGTACAGGTGACGTGCCCGGACGCAGGGTGGGGGGTGCCGTCGCTTCCGCTTGTGCCGCATCCGCCGTGTAGTCGCCAGGCGATGTGACGTCGATGCCCTCGGGGGCCTTCACCGCCTTCAGGACGAAGGTCAGGACCACCGTCACCGCCACGTTGAGCACGAACGCGGTGAGGCCGATCTCGCCGATGTCCGGGATCTCCTTGGACGAGCCGCCGAAGTGCTTCTGGGTCGGGGAGGCGACGCCGTACGCGGCGACCGTGCCGTAGATCATGCCGACCGCCCTAGCCGGCGAGCAGCGCCCAGCGGTGGAACCAGCGGGTGAACAGGCCGCCGACCAGGGCCGGGAAGGTCTGGAGGATCCAGATGCCGCCCAGGAGCTGGAAGTTGATGGCGAACACGGCCGTAGCTGCGAGACCGCCGTAGGACTGGAAACCCGCACCCTCCACACACTCCGTCTGCCCATACCGCAGCAGCTCGCCGAAGCAGACGAAGAGCCCGCGCCGCAGCAGCCGCACACGGGGCGGGTACTCGCAGCCTGATGGGCCGCGCACGGATTCGCCCATGCACGGGCGCACCGCTGTCCTCGAAGCGTCAGCGCAGCTCTCCTGGCGACTTGGTTCGCCGCGGCCCTGCGGGGCGGCTGCGCCCGGACAGCAGCCCGGCGTGTACGCGGACTCTATGACGTCGCACGTGACGGAGTACGGGCAGTGCTGTCCGGGCTGAAGGGCTGGGCGGGCGACGGAGGTCAGCGCGACACATCCTGGACGGTTTCGCGGAGCTGGATGTACACCGCGATGTGTGAACGGATGCGGGTCGGCCCGGTGCGATGGATCAGAAAGTCTCCGGGGCGTCAGATCACCGGTCGATGGTGGCCATGTTCGTCTCGTCGTGGCGTTCGCCCGCGGCCAGTGTGAGGTTGTTCAGTCGGTCGAGCTGAGCGGCGCTGAGTTCGATGCCGTCGGCGGCGGTGTTCTCCTCGACGCGCGCGACCCGCCGGGTTCCGGGGATGGGGGCGATGTCGTCGCCGCGGGTCAGCAGCCACGCCAGCGCGGTCTGGGCCGGGGTGGCGCCGATCTCGGCGCCGATGGCCTGTACTTCGTCGACGATGCGCAGGTTGCGCTGGAAGTTCTCGCCGGTGAAGCGCGGGTTGGTCTTGCGCCAGTCGTCGTCGGCGAAGTCGTCGACGGTGCGGATCTGCCCGGTCAGCAGGCCGTGGCCGAGCGGTGAGTAGGGCACGAATCCGATGCCCAACTCCCGCAGCAGCGGGAGGATTTCGGCCTCGACGTCGCGGGTCCACAGGGAGTATTCGGTCTGCAGCGCGGACACCGGATGCACGGCGTGCGCCCGGCGGATCGTCTCGGGGCCGGCCTCGGAGAGACCGATGTGGCGCACCTTGCCCTCGGCGACCAGCTCGGACAGCGCGCCGACGGTCTCCTCGACGGGGGTGTTCGGGTCGACGCGGTGCTGGTAGTAGAGGTCGATGTGGTCGGTGCCGAGCCGCAGGAGCGAGCCCTCGACCGCGGTCTTCACGTTGCGGGCGCTGCTGTCGATGACGCCGGGGCCGTCGCCGGCGTGGGAGACGAGACCGAACTTCGTCGCCACGACGACGTCGTCGCGGCGGCCCTTGATGGCCTTGCCGACGATTTCCTCGCTGTGGAAGGGGCCGTAGATCTCGGCGGTGTCGATGTGGGTGACTCCGAGGTCCAGCGCCCGGTGGATGGTGCGGATCGATTCGGCGTCATCGAGGCCCCCGCCCGTGGTGTAGGTGCCGGCCATGGTCATGGCGCCCAGGCCGATGCGGGAGACATCGAGCCCGCCCAGTGATACGTGCTTCATCAGGTACTCCTTGTTGTGACGGCTGTCAGGCCGGTTGGTGGTCGTGTGTGCAGTGGGGTGCGCCACCAGTTGGCGGACCGTGCTGGGGTGATCCGCGTGCTGTCGACGCGGGTGCCGTTGCCCGGGGAGGGGTCAGAGCCGTAGGCGCACCCGGCGGCCTCCGGCCTCGGCCGGGGCGTGGCGCTCAGGCGTGGGTGTCGTCGTAGCTCAGGCTTCCAAGGACACCGATGCCAGGTGGCGGGGGAGCCGCGGGCTGAACCGGTAGCGCCGCGTCAGTGCTCGTGGGCCGCCGGCTCCAGCACGAGGACCGGGATCTCACGGTCCGTGTTCTTCTGGTACTCGGCATAGTCCGGGAACGCCTCGACGGCTCGGGCTCACCACAGGGCCTTCTCGTCCCCGGTCGCCTCGCGTGCCAGCATGTCCCGGCGCACCGGGCCGTCCTGTAGCTCCACCCGGGGGTCGGCCACGGCGTTGTGGTACCAGACCGGGTGTTTGGGGGCTCCCGCCATGGAGGCGATGACGGCGTAGGAGCCGTCGTGCTCCACCCGCATGACCGGCGTCTTGCGGATCTTGCCGCTCTTCGCGCCCAGGGTGGTCAGGATGACAACGGGCAGGTCCCGGAGCCTCTCGTCCTCTTCCCGCGCGACCAGGACACTCAGCGTCGTTCCCTGCGTACCGCCGGAGCTTTCGTACAGCTCCACCTGGTCACGTACAAACTGCGCCTTGCTCGGCTCGTACTCGCCTTTGAGGGGCATGTTGACTTTCTCCGTGCTGTCGAAACGCACCCGAGCGGTCCTCCGTCCCGGGCGGAGCGTGATGGTCAGGCGTGGGCGTCGTCGTAGGCCAGGCGGCCGCCCAGTTCGCGGGAGGCCTCGGCCTGGGCGAGGAGTTCCTTCGCCTTGGCCTCGGCGGCCTCGATGGCGTCCGCGCCGGCGACGAATCGCAGCAGCGGCTTCTCCTGCTGGGCGATGGTCAGCAGGGCGCGGGCGAGCTTGGCGGGATCGCCGGGCTGCCGGCCGTTCATGCTCTTCATGCCCTCGATCCTCGGGGCGGTGCGCGGGGCGTAGTCGTCGATGGACAGCTCGGGCCAGGTGGTGGAGCCGTCCACGAGGAGTTCGGTGCGGAAGTAGCCGGGCTCCACGATCGTGGTGTGGATGTTGTACGGCTCCACGTCGTAGCGCAGGGACTCCATCCAGCCCTCTTCCGCGAACTTGGAGGCGGCATAGGCCGAGGTGAACTCCATGCCCACCAGTCCGGCGGTCGAAGTGATGGTGATGACGTGGCCCGCGCGCTGCTTGCGCAGGATGGGCAGGACGGCGCGGGTGACGTTCATCGGGCCGAAGACGTTGGTCTCGAACTGCCGGTGCATCTGTGCGGGCGAGATCTCCTCGAAGTAGCCGGTGAACAGGTTGCCGGCGTTGTTGATCAGGACGTCGATGCGGCCGAAGCGGTCGACGGCTGCCTGCGCGGCGGCCTCGGCGTCCTCCAGGCTGGTGACGTCGAGCTTGGTGACCAGCAGGTTGTCGTGCGGTCCGCCGAGGGTCTTCTCGACCTCGTCGGGGCGGCGGCCGGTGGCGACGACCTGGTCGCCGGCGGCGAGGGCCTCGCGAGCGATGTCGGTGCCCAGACCGCGTCCGGCACCGGTGACGAGAATGACCTTGCTCATGGGGGATTCCTTTCAGGCGCCGTGATCCGGCACCCGCTGTATGCGGGGCTGATGCCTGCAGCGCGGACAGCGCCGCAGAGGGGCTGGGACCGGCGGCACGAGCGTCGTACGTCTGGACGGTTCACACCGCCGTGGGCGGTGCACCACCAACAAAACCGGTTGTCACGCGGGGGTGGGAGTCCCTGATGAGGGGGTCACTGACAGGGACCCCCAACCCGGCGGACGCGCTCGTAGAGTGAAGCGCATGGCAGGCAGAAGCGACCCCCACGGCACCCACCGCGACATCCGCGATGATTTCCGCGCGGAGATCCGGGAATTCCTCGGCACACGACGGGCCAAGGTCACCCCCGAGCAGGCCGGACTGCCCCTGTACGGCGGAGAGCGACGACGGGTCACCGGGCTGCGCCGGGAGGAAGTCGCCCTCCTCGCGGGCATCTCCAGCGAGTACTACACCCGGCTGGAGCGCGGCAACGCCACGGGCGTCTCCGAGAGCGTCATCGAAGGCATCGCGCAAGCGCTGCAGCTCGACGAGGCCGAACGAATCCACCTGCTCGACCTCCTGCGCGGCGCCGGCACGACCCGCCCGCCACGCCGCCGCCCGACCCAGCAGCGTGTACGGCCCGCGGTGCAGCGCGTCCTCGACTCGATGGCCGGCACACCCGCGTTCATCCTCAGCGGACGCGGGGACATCCTGGCCGCCAACCACCTCGGGCGCGCCCTGTTCTCCCCCGTCTACGCCGACCCCGTACGACCGCCGAACAACGCCCGGTTCGTCTTCCTCAGCCCGCACGCGACCGAGTTCTTCCGCCACTGGGACGAAGTCGCCAATGACACGGTCGCCATGCTGCGCGCCGAAGCCGGCCGCGCCCTCTACGACCGCCGGCTGACGGACCTGATCGGGGAGCTGTCCACCCGCAGCGACGAATTCCGTCGCCGCTGGGCAGCCCACAACGTCCGCATGCACACCACCGGCGTGAAGCTCCTCCACCACCCGGTCGTCGGCGACCTCGACCTGCCCTTCGAAACCTTCCCCCTCCCCGGCGGCCCCAGCCAGTTCCTCCTCACGTACACCGCCGAGCCCCACTCGCCCTCGCAGGGCGCCCTGAACCTGCTGGCCAGCTGGGCCGCGACCAACGACGACGTCGAGCGGTCCGCGCCGGCCAACGGCTCCCAGCCCGCTGACACGGGTGCCACCCCCGACTGACCGTCGAGCCACGCCAGTCGATCTACGGGAGCTCTTGTGGAGTAGCGGCAGACTCCGCCACGGGTACATCGAGACCAGGAACGGCGCAGCTGTCCACGCGAGACCGCTGCGGTGGCGCTGCGCGCCAGCTCGCGACACCGCGGACAACCCAGGCCATCGGCCGTCCGGGAGACCGCCATGGCTGGACCGGTCTCGGTCGGACCCGTGGTCGGGCGCGAGAGGGGCCGTCGACTATGCCAGGTCTCGTGGCGTCCATGGCGGGTCACCCGGTCGAGCTCGCCCTCCGCCTGTTGCTCTGCGGCGGGTTCCTGGCGTAGGTCAGTACGCCGGGTTCACCGGGCTCGGGGGTCATACGGTCCGCCCACGCCATTCCCCAGCGGGCGGTGTGCAACTCATCCGCGGCCGCAACCTCCACCACGGCCAGATCCGGCCGCGCCACATGCGCGTCAGCACGCCCGAAGGTTCTGCGATGCGACAGGCTTCACCCGACCTAGGAGGGCCCCAGGGGTGGGGCATGTCTTGCGCTGAGTGTTGCGGTACACGTTGCGCGTGCCTTTGCAGCGTCCTGGAGTTCGCCCAGGTCCTCACGGCCGTACGAGCGTGGTCGGGGTTGCCATCCCCGTTGTGGCCGCCTTCAGCCCATGGCCCTGGGGCCCTGGCTGGAGTTGAGGAGTGGGAGGCCGGGATGGACGGAGCGGACAAGGCCGGGATCGGGGGCACGCTCGCTCGTGTTGCGCGTCGGCGGGGCCTCCGTGCCGTGCCGCCGACAGTGCGTCGGCGACGCCGGGAACGCCGGTCGAAGCTCCGGCCCAGGGCCGCAGTGATCCCCTTCTCCGGTGGTGCAGTGCTGTGTGCCTGCAGGGCGGGCTTTCCCTGGCCTGGACAGAGAAGCGTCACCTGTTGACCATCGGGTGACTGCTGTCGGTCGGACCCGAGGCCCGAGGCCCGCGGCGTTCGAATTGTTCACGGGCTGCAGCAGCACCGTTGCCGAAGCTCAGTGGCGGTACGCGGCTATCGCGAGCTCGATGAAGGATCGGATCAAGGGATTGGTGTCACTCTCGTTCCACGCCGCCACCACTCGGCTCGGTGCCATGTCGATCAGCGGTACCGCGACCAACTCCGCGGGTAGGTCGTGTCCGAGGGGGGCAAGGCCGACCGTGCCGCTCCACAGCACGGCCTGCAGGCATTCCTGGACTGCGCGCACTGCTGGGCCCGCGCGCGGCCTGCCGCCGTTCCAGTATGACTGCCAGATGGGGTCGGTTCCCGCAGGGAACTGAAACCAGCGGCGGTCGCTCAGGTCGACCAGGCGCAGCCGGTCGCGGCGGGCCAGCGGGTCATCGGCGCGCAGGACCGCGCCGACTGGATCGGTCCGCAGCGCACGCACCGTCAGGGCGGTCTCGTCGAACGGAGCTCGGGTCAAGGCGACGTCGACCAAGCCGGCGCGCAGCCCGCACGTCGGGTCGGTCAGATCGGTGTCACGGATACGGATGTCGATGCCCGGGTGGCGTCGACGGTAGGCGGCGGCCAGCCTGGTCATTCCCGGGTCGGTCCCGTCACCCAGGATGCCGACGGTGATGGTCGCGACGCCGGCCGCCGCGCTCACGCGTGCACGGACGCTGTCGGCATGGTCGAGTAGGGCCCGCGCCTCGTCTAGCAGCACCGTGCCCACCGGTGTGAGCGTGACGCCGACAGGCGAGCGGGTGAACAGCAGGGCCCCGACGTCGGCCTCCAACTGCTTGATCGCCCGGCTCAGCGGCGGCTGACTCATGTGCAGTCGGGTGGCGGCCCGGCCGAAGTGGAGTTCCTCGGCGACCGCCACGAAGTAACGCAGGGTTCGTAGCTCCACGCTGCAACGATACCGAGGAGGTATCGGCACTGCGGGATGAGTCTTGGACACGGGGAGGGCGCCGGTTGTGCACTCGTGAGCATGACCGAAGAAGCCAAGACCAGCCAACGGCAGGCTGGCCCCGCCGTATCGGTGGTGGGTCCCGCCGACGGCGAGACGATCGTTCTGGGCACCACGCGCATGCGCGTTCTGGAGGACGGCAGCCACACCGGGCACCGCCTCGCGATCGCCGAGTCCGTGCTCGCCCCGCACACCCAGGGGCCACCGCAGCACCGCCACGCCCGACACGACGAGGGCTTCTACATCGTCTCCGGCACCGTACGGTTCACCGTCGGGGACGAGGACTACGACGCCACCGAGGGCACGCTCGTGATGGTTCCGCCCGGTACCCCGCACACCTTCGCCAACCTGGCCGACCAGCCCGCGGTCATGCTCAGCACATTCACCCCGGATCTGTACGTGCAGTACTTCCGAGACCTCCAGGACGTACTCGCCGACGGTCGGCCGCTGACGCCACAGGCCAATATCGACGTGATGAGCCGCTACGCGACCGAGCCCGCCATCGACCTCGCCTGAAGCCGACTGGGCAGCACGGCCCGGCCGCCCTCCTACCGACCGGCAGGGCCGTGCCGCTCCCGTCTTTCGCCGAGCGGGCCCCTCAGACGAAGGACCGGGCCTACTCCAGAGCTCTTCTGACAATCGACGCAACCGATGGGGCCCCGCAAACCGGGGGCCCATGAACGGGAATTATGAACATCGCCTATTGGATCGTCGCGGGACTTCTCGCCCTCTTCTACTTCTACGCGGGCGCGATGAAGGTGTTCCGCAGCGGCGATCGACTCCGACCGATGATGGCCTGGGTCGACCGCGTACCAATGCCCGTCGTAAGGGCGCTGGGGGCGGTCGAAATACTCGGCGCGACCGGACTGATCCTGCCGCCGCTGACCGGTATCGCTCCCTCGCTGGCGCCGGCTGCGGCCATGGGCTTCCTGCTCCTGCAGATCTGTGCTGTCGTCGTCCACCTGACCGGCGAAGACCGCCGGATCACACTCAACGTCGGGCTCATCGCCACCGCGACCGTGACCATCTGGCTGGCCACCGGGCGGTGATCGAGCCCAGTTCTCGACCGTTGGATGCGCCTGAGGGCCAGCCACCTCGCGGCCGCTGTCATTTCTCGTGCATATCGAAAACGCCGCCATCCCCGACCCCGGCATCGTCATCCTCGGCCAAATCCACTCGGGGACCGATGCCTTCAAGAAGTACGACGGCACGGTCGACGTCACCATCGAGGCCAGCTAGGCCATCGACTGAGACTCAGTCGCGAAGGCGGCCGGGGTGAGGCCGGTGCGGTCGCGGAAGAAGCGGCCGAAGTTCGCGGGATCGGTGAAGCCGAGGTGGACGGCCACAGACCGGGCATCCCACCGGGCACCTCCCAGCAGGCGCCGGGCTTCCAACAGGCGTCGCTCGTCGATGAGTTCGCGCACACCCTTGCCGGTGGCGTCCCGGGCGGCACGGCTCAGGGTGCGGACCGAGCAGCCGAGCAACTCGGCGTAGTCCGCGGCCTGGTGCAGCTCACGGAAGTGCAACTCCAAGGCGTCCAGGAAGCGTCCGTACCGGTCGGCGCGGCCCGCGTGGGCCGTGGCCGTGCCGATGGGGGTGATGCCGGGGGAGTTGGCCAGGCGCAGCAGCAGCGATTCGAGCAGGCTGCGGCGCAGGGCGTGGTGGATGTCGAGGGGGCGGCGCCCCAGTGCGCGGTGTTCGTCCAGGAGTTGGAGTGCCGTCTGTTGGAGCCAGGCGGCGTCGTCGGGGTGCGGGGTGAGCACGGCAGGGGCCGCGTGCGCGGTGAGCGGGGCCAGGAGTCGGGCCAGGTCGGGCCGCAGTACGTCCCGTTCGAACAGGATGAACGGGCCGCGCACCGCGCCGGGCGGATGCCAGCACTGCGCGTGTCCGGGACGCACCCACAGCCACTGGCCGGGGGAGACGATCCGCGTGACGTGGTCGACGTCGTGCCGCAGCTCGCCCTCGGTGACGGCGATGAGGTAGTGGAAGGTGGCGCGGCCCGGACGTGGAGGGTTCCACGGCCAGTCGTCGTGCTGGACGAAGAAGTCCTCGACGGTACCGACCTCAAGGCCGTACGGGGTGCCGACCGGGGGCTGGAAACCGAACAGCGGTACCGCAGCCGGACCGGCCGCGCTTCCGCTCGGGCCGGGGTGTCGCTTGTCGACCATCACGTGTCCGCAGCCTACCGCCCTTCCGGGCGGCTGCGGCGGAAGGATGGACGTGCCACCGCGCCCGCGCGGCGCGCTCTCCGCGTCTTTCGATGCCACAGTCCGTCACCACCTGAGGAAGGCAACGCCCCATGAACGGATCGGCCCTGCACAAGACCGCCGCCAACTGCGCGGAGGAACTCCCCGGAGCCCGGCTGGAGCACCCCTTCGGCCCCGACTGGGAGGTCTTCAAGGTGCGCGGCAAGGTGTTCATGCTGATGACCGAAGTGCCGGGGCGGCCCGTCGTGATCCTCAAGGCGGACCCGGGCGAGGCCCACGCCCTGCGGGAGCAGTACAGCCAGATCACCCCGGGCTATCACATGAACAAGAAGCACTGGATCACCGTGGAGGGCGGAGAAGGTGTCGACAAGGAGCTTGTCAGGGAGCTCGTCACCGACTCCTACCGGCTCGTCGTCGCCCACCTGCCCAGGGCCGAGCGGCCTGTCGACCCGCACACCTACGGCACCAGCCCGCGGGCGGCCCGGTGAGCGCGGCCGGTGACCGCCTCCAGGACACCGCCCGCCAGACGGCCCTGGCCCTCCCCGACGTCAGCCACGGCTACCCCTTCACCCCCGGACTCGACGTGTACAAGGTCGCCGGCAAGGTGTTCCTGATCGTCACCGACGACCCGGACGAACAGATCATCACGGTCAAGTGCGAACCCGAGCGCGCGCGGGCACTGGAACGCGGCCACGCCGCGATCACCCCGGGCCGCTACCTCGACAAACGCCACTGGATCTCCCTGGGACCGGGCCCCGGCATCACGGAGCGGCTGATCACCGACGCGGTCGAGGATTCCTACGACCTGGTCGCCGAGCGGTTGCCGCGACGCGGCCGCCCCGGTGCCCGATGAGCGCCGCGAGCTTCCCCGCGAACGGCTGAGCCCTCGCTTGTATGCGTCCCGTGCAAGGGCTCGGCCCGTCCGGGACACGCCCGTCGGCGACCCGAGACACCGATGGAACCGACCGTGGTGTTCCGGCTGCTCTTCGACGAGGAGCACTTCCGGCCAGCCGCCGACGGCCTGCGCCCCACAGCAGGACGTCGTGGGCCGGGACCACCTCCTGGACACGCACGCTGGGCCCGCAGGCGCCCGGCTCCTGGCCGACGGCAGCGCCATGGCCTCCGAGCCGGTGCCGGCCACCCTCTCCGGCGGGGCCGAACCGGGTCAGGCCGCCGATGGTAAGTGGATCGACTTGCCTTGCGGCTGGTGCGGCAGTTACCTTCAGGTGTGGTGAGTTCGTCGACTTACCTTACGACTCGGCAAGGAACAATCAACATGACTCGTCTTGCGGGCAAGCGCGCCCTCGTCACCGGCGGCACGAGCGGGATCGGTCTGGAGACCGCCCAGCGTTTCATCGCGGAGGGCGCCGACGTGCTGGTCACCGGTGTCACCCCGGCCAGCATCGACAAGGCGCGGCAGATCCTCGGGGACAAGGTGCCGGTGGTGCAGGCCGACGCACGCGATCTCGACGCGCAGCGCGCTCTGGCCAAGCAGGTGCGTGAGCACTTCGGGGAGCTGGACGTGGCGTTCCTGAACGCAGGCGTCTCGGACTGGCGGCCCTTCGAGGACCACACGGAGGACAGTTTCGACCGGCTCTTCGACATCAATGTCAAGAGCGTCTTCTTCCTCACCCAGGCCCTGGTGCCCGTGCTGGCCAACCCGTCCTCGGTCATCCTCAACGCGTCCAACAGCGCACACGGCGGCTACGGGCAGTCGAACGCCTACGCCGCGACGAAGGCGGCTGTCTCCTCCCTGATGCGGTCGTGGAACGCGGATCTGCTCACCTCGCACGGCATCCGGTTCAACGCGGTCAGCCCCGGCCCGGTGGACACCCCGCTGTACTCCGCCTCGAAGCTCGGGATCGAGGACCCCGCTGTGCAGGCGGCGGTCGTGGAGGGGATCAGCTCCACCATCCCGCTGGGTCGTATGGGTATGCCCGAGGAGGTCGCGGAAGCCGTCGTGTACCTGGCCTCCGATGCCTCCGCCTTCGCGGTGGGCCAGGACCTTATCCTGGACGGCGGCCAGACAGTCCTCTGACAGCGAGGACGCGGCCGGGAGACGGGCGAGGGGCGTGGGCATGTCGGTGGCGGGCCGGGCGGACACCGGTGGCGATACATGCCAGGCCGGGTATCACGCGCAGATCAAAGAGGAGAACCGCGCGCGCATCATCCGCGCCGCCCGCGATCTCTTCCTCGCCCGGGGATACGACAAGACCTCCCTGGCCCAGATCGCCAAGGAGGCCCGCGTCTCCACCGGCACCCTCTTCAAGCGGTACCCCTCCAAGGCTGCGCTGTTCGCGGCCGTCACCGCCGAACAGTGGCAGCTGGATGTGTGTTACGCCGCCCCGCCCCCGCCCGGTGATCCTCGGTACGGTCTGGACCACATCGGCCGCGACTACGCCTGCCTGGTCGCGCGGCCCGGCACGGCGGCGCTGTGCCGCCTCATCATCACCGAACTGCCTCAGATGCCGGAACTCGCCGACATCGTCGGCACCGGCTTCGCCATCGACCGCGGCCCCTTCTTCGACCGGCTCCGCGACTACCTGGACGCCGAAGCACAGGCTGGAACACTCGACTTCCGTTCGGCCGACGGACAGCCGCAGTCGGCATCCGAAGTCGCCGAACAGTTCCTCGGCATGATCTGCAGCCAGTTCCTGTGGCCTCAACTCGTACGGACCGACTTCGTCCCGCCCAACCCCACCGACGCCGCGATCGTGGACGAAGCCGTCGCCCTCATGCTCAGCCGTTACACCACCGGATCCTGAACTCTGGGACTACCAGACGCTGCCAGACCCCGATACGCCGCCCTACCGGAACAGGTGCAGTGCGGCCGGACGCCCGGCCGCCCCGGATCCCGTGTCGTACGGTCTGATGCCCCGGTCGCCCACCATCCGCAACGGATCTCACCGAAACCGGCGGTGCCGCCGGTCCGGCCGAAAGGTCTGAACCCCTGCCGGGATCAGGCCGCGACGAGCTCCTTCTCAGGGGCCAGCGTTTTGACCTCGGACTTCTTGTTCGGCAGCGAGAGCCGGAAGACCTTGTGCCACGCGGAGAACACCTGCTTGGGCAGCGACCCGGTGACGTACTCCAGCTCGTACTTCTCGAACAACGCGCGCACCTTCACCGCGACCTCGGCGTACCGGTTGCTCGGCAGGTCCGGGAACAGGTGGTGCTCGATCTGGTGCGACAGGTTGCCGGTCATGAAGTGCATGGCCTTGCTGCCGCTGATGTTCGCCGAGCCCATCATCTGGCGCAGGTACCACTGGCCGCGCGTCTCGCCCTTGATCGACCGGCGCTCGAAGACCTGCACGCCCTCGGGGAAGTGCCCGCACATGATCACCGAGTGGGACCAGATGTTGCGGACCAGGTTCGCGGTGAACGTGGCGGCGAGGGTGGGGAGGAACGACGGGCCCGACAGCAGCGGGTGGATCACGTAGTCCTTGAGCACCTGCTTGCGGATCTTGCGGCCGACGGCCCTGGCCTGCGCGCGGAACTCCGGGTTCTTGCGGCGGCGCTTGTTCAGGTTCTTGCCGAGCTCCAGGTCGTACGCTGCGATGCCGTACTCGAAGAAGCAGGCGTTGATGAAGTTCCACAGCGGCTGACCGAGGTGGAACGGGTGCCACTTCTGGTCCTCGTCGACGCGCATGATGCCGTAGCCGAGGTCGTTGTCCTTGCCGATCACGTTGGTGTACGTGTGGTGCAGCTCGTTGTGCGAGTGCTTCCACTGGTCGGCCGGCGAGACGTGATCCCATTCCCAGGTGGTGGAGTGGATCTTCGGGTCCCGCATCCAGTCCCACTGGCCGTGCAGGATGTTGTGGCCGATCTCCATGTTGTCCATGATCTTCGCCACGGACAGACCGGCGGTGCCGAGCAGCCACGCGGGCGGGAAGATCGAGAACAGGAGTACGCCCCTGCTGACCAGCTCGAGCTTGCGCTGCGCCGAGATGACCTTACGGATGTAGGCGGCGTCGTTCTCGCCGCGGCCGGCGATCACCTCGTCGCGGATCGCGTCCAGCTCGCGGCCGAGCTCCTCGATCTGTTCCGCGGTCAGGTGGGCGGTGGGGTCGATGGCGGTCAAAGTACTCCTACCGTTCGATGTCGCAGGGGCCCGCCGCGGCGGACACGCAGGTCTGGATGAGGACGCCCGGCTCCGCCTCGGTGATCTCGCCGGTGCGCAGGTCGCGGACGGCGCCCGCCTTGAGTGGCGTGACGCAGCCGAAGCAGATGCCCATGCGGCACCCGGAGGGCATGAGTACGCCGGCCTCCTCGCCGACGTCCAGCAACGGCGTGGCGCCGTCCGCGTCGGCGGTCTTGCCGGTGGCGCTGAACGTGACCTCGCCGCCGTCACCGGCGGCGACGATGCTGGGGCGGAAGCGTTCGGTGTGCAGGCGCTCTGGGACGCCGTGCTCGCTCCAGTGCTTTTCGGCGGCGTCGAGCAGGCCCGCGGGCCCGCAGGCCCAGGTCTCGCGCTCGGCCCAGTCGGGCACCAGTTCGTCGAGACGGGTGATATCGAGCAGGCCGTCCGTGTCGGTGTGCACCTCGGTCAGACGCAGCTTCTTGTTCGCGACCAGGTCGTGCAGATCGTTGCGGAAGATCACGTCGTGCGGCTGTGGCGCGGAGTGGACCATGACGACGTCGTCGAACTCGGTGTCGCGCAGCATGCCCATCACGGGTGTGATGCCGCTGCCGGCCGTCAGGTAGAGCACCTTGGCGGGCTTGGCCTGCGGCAACACGAAGTCACCTGTCGCCTGGTCGAGTTGGATCAGGGTGCCCGGTTTCGCCCTGCGGACCAGGTGGTTGCTGACCTTGCCGTCCGGGATCGCCTTCACGGTGATCGTGACACGGCCGTCCTGGCGGTTGGTCGGTGAAGTGATGGAGTAGGCACGCCACAGGCGCACCCCGTCGACGTCCACCCCGATCCGCACGTACTGACCGGCCGTGTGACCACGCCAGCCCCGTCCCGGCCTGATCACGATGGTTGCGGCGTCACCCGTCTCGGGGTGCACGGCCTCGATGCGCCCCCGCAGGTCGGCGCCCGCACGCAGCGGGCTGACCAGATCGAGGTAGTCCGACGGCAGGAGCGGCGTCGTGACCATCTCGAGCAGTTTCCACGCCCTGCTGCGGAGGGCTGTACTCGTCATGACTCCAGCTTGCTGTGCCTCAGGGCGTAAAGTCCTGACCGCAGGACGTGAATCTGGTCCGCCGAATTGTTCGCAGGGAACAAAAACATGAGCCATGCAATCCAGAGGGCCAGCGAATTGGCCCTGGACGAGACGACGGTCACCGCACTCCGGGCCGCGCTGAAGAGCACCGCCGACGAGGTCGTGCAGGCGATCATCGACGAGGTCCCTCCCTACGCCAACGCCCTTTCGGGCCACATGGGCGCCACCATCCGCCGAGCCGTCCGCACTGCCCTGGGGCACTACCTGGACCTCGCGAGCGGGAACGCCACAGGCGGCGACGCCGGTGACGCGGCCTACGAGCTGGGCCGCGGCGAAGTGCGCGACGGCCGTACGATGGACGCCCTGCTCAGCGCCTACCGCGTCGGCGCCCGCGTGGCCTGGCGATGCCTGGCAGCGGGCGCCGTACCCGCAGGTCTGCCCGCCGCCGAGGTCGCCAAGTTCGCCGAGCTGACCTTCGCCTACATCGACGAGCTCTCCGCCGCGAGCGCCGCGGGCCACGCCGACGAACTCGCCGCCCGGGGCCGGGCCCACGAACGCCACCTGGAACACCTGGCCCGCGACCTCCTCGCCGGCGCGAGCCCGGACGTGCTGCTGGCCTCTGCCCAACGGGCCGGGTGGCAGCCTCCGGTATCCCTGACCGCGGTCCTGTTGCCCGCCGCCCAGGCGCGGCCTGCCCACCGCACGCTCGATCCGAGCACCCTCGTCCTCGACGATCTGCCGGACGCCTTCGGCGTGCTGCTCGTCCCCGATGCCGATCGATCCCACCTCTTGCGGCAGCTGACCGACCGCTCCGCCGTGGTCGGCCCCGCCCGGCCATGGACTCGGGCGTCCGCCTCGTACACACGGGCCCTACGCGCGCGTTCTCTCTCCTCTGACATCCGCGACACCGAGGACCACCTGCCCGAGCTGGTGCTGAGCGCCGACGTGGACGCGTTCGCAGACCTGCGTGCCCGGGCGCTCGCACCGTTGCGGACCCTGCCTGTCGCGACCGCGCGGCGGCTGGAGGAGACGTTGCGGGCGTGGTTGCTGCACCAGGGCAGGCGGGATGAGGTGGCGGCGGCGTTGTTCGTCCATCCCCAGACGGTCCGGTACCGGATGTCTCAGCTGCGGGAGCTGTTTCCGGATCTCGCCTCGCCACACCGGGTCCTTGAACTGACGCTGGCGGTCGGTCTTCGGGCCAGGTGACGCGTTCTTCCGTCGTCCACGACCGCGTCCGCGAGCGGTCCAGGAACCGTGCCTCGTGCTCGGTGCCCCCATGCGGTTACTACCTTGCGGGTTGGCTGGTGATGATCATCTCTCGGCGGCGCTGTCGGAGACCAAACCCTGGCCACGGCGGAGTTGGTCTCGAAGTACTCCGGGCGTCCGATATACCGCTGGAGAGACCGCCACTGCTTGTGTTCGGCGGTGGCGTGCTCGACGCGGATCCGCTCCGAGGCCTGCTGCGCGCCGCTTTCCACGCTGCGACGTCCTCTGCCGGCGAGTCCTTCATCGGCTTCAGCGGCGGGACCTGGGCCTGATCGGGGAAGTGCTTGGCCAGTCCCCGGTAGCCCGCATCGACCTTTGCCTCGCAGCCGTCTGGTCGTGCGTGCGACCGAGCCGGAACGCCCCGGCCCACAAGGTGCGGCCCTTCTCGTCGGTGAGGAGGGTGGTCTTCGTGGTGTTCTGCCGCGTCTTCCCCGAGACGAACGCGCGTCAGCCGGGCTTGCTCACCCGTGGACGGCGCACCCGGACCTCCGTACCGTCCCACCGCAGCTCGGCGCCCTCAGGCGCGGCGTAGGCGAAGACATCCGCCAACGTGCGAAGCCGCAGGTCTGGACCGCCTGGCACGGCGAAGCCACGGGCGGCCAGGAGCGGGCGGATCTCGTGAAGAGCCCGGGTGATCGTGCAGAGGTCCATGCCGTAGAGCACGGCCAGCGCCGCGTGTGGGAGTTGGAAGCGCAGGATGACCAAAGCAGCGATGACGCGGTCGGTGAACACCAACGGGTGATGAGGTCCTGCTCCAGCCGTGCGCATGCAGTCGTGGCCCGGCGGGCCTTCATGGCGTCGCCTCTCTTCCGAGACGGCCCACGGGTCGGCCAACTCGCAGATCAACGCGCCAAGTCGACGGCGCTGGAGACCAGTGAAGACACGATGGGACAAGGCCGCGCGGGCCAGGCAGTGCGTCACAACAACACCAACTCGCGGGCTTCTCCACACCCCGACCGCTGGAACCGGCATTGCCGGTGCTCGTCAGCCTTGCTGCCGACGCCGCCGCAGAACACCAAAGGTGCCGCTGAGAGCCACAAACAGAGAGCCGCCCACCACCCAAGGCAGGTTCGACGTGACAGATGCCGCGGGGTGATGCTCGAAGACCATCCGCGACATTGCTTCCCCGAGCAGCCCGCCGGTCAGCGTGCCTCCCCAGATCATCAGAAGGATCGTCCAACCGTTACGGGCACGCATCCAGTCATTCACGCGGTCATCATGCGCCCACCGTCCCAACGGTCACAAGCCAGCCCACTCGTCGCCGTCCGCTACGAAGCGACAGTGCTGGTCACAGCCCTCAACGAGGGGCTGTGACCAGCCCGCTCACAACAGGCCCTAGGCGCCGCCGGGTCCGGTCTGTGCGGGCGAAGGTGGAGATCAGCGCGGTCCAGTGCGGCTCGCCCGGCCGCGACGACCTATCGTGGCGTTCGCTGAACAAGGAGTGGGTGGAACTCACCAACACCACGCGCCGCACGGTCAATCCCGACGGCTGGACCTTGACGGACGAGGACGGCCACACCTCCACTTTCCACAGCCACCGCCTGGACGGGCGTGCCACGGTCCGCGTCCACACAGGGGAGGACCGCGACATGGTCAGCGACCAGTACATGGAGCGCCGCGACTGCGTGTGGCGCAGCTACGCCGACACCGCTCCCTGCGCAACGACCACGACCGCTTCGTCGGCGACGCCTCCTGGGGCGGCCACCTCCACCACGGCAGTGGTCGCACCGTTGACTCCGCCCCGCCCTGGCCATCCGTTGCTGGGGCCCGGCGGTTTGGGGGTGCCGGTTCCACTGCCCACTGGGCCCCAGCTGCGGAGCCCGGTTCTCAGGAAACTCGGTAGTTGGACCGTTTTGCTGAAGAGATGTCCGATCCGGGACATGCCTGTGGCTCCGGACGCATCCGGAGCCACAGGCATGTTGCTGCTTGGCGGGTTACCAGCGATACCAGCGGCCCTTGCGGCCGCCCGTGTCGGCGGAACGCATGACGAAGCCCAGCAGCCAGACGACCAGCACGATGACGGCGAGCCACCACAGGGCCTTCAGCGCAAAACCCGCGCCGAAGAGGATCAGAGCCAGCAGAAGAACGACAAGCAGGGGAACCATAGTTATCAACCTCCGTAGCTCCTCGTGCCCGGCGAATGCGAGAACACACGGTCGATTTCCCTGGTTTCTCCACTGCTTGTGCGGGCACTGGACTCAGTTTCTCCACGGCGTTCACCTCGCCGTCGTACCGGCTGAACGTGTGGCCGACGGTGGCGACACGTTCGACGCCTTCCGGTGGCACACGATCGACGGGGAACACCTCGGCGCCTGCCCGCCCCAAGCCCATGGCGCCGTCGCCGACCAGCGACTCGGGGCCTCGGGGCGGCACGCTCTCCGGGAGGAGGATGCAGCAGCACGAGATACGCACCGGCGTCGTGGGCGGTGGCGGGGTCGCGGTCGCCAGCAGGTGATCGACGGTATTCCGGCCCGGGTGTCGGTCGAGGTTAGCCTCGCGCTTTCATGAAGCGGGCTGTCCGGCAGGCGGTCAGGGAAGCAGAAAGTGCCTCTGACCAGCGAGAATGAGGATTGCTGAGGTCCTTGTT
>NZ_JBEXEA010000057.1:9688-38956 GCF_040606035.1 Streptomyces sp. NPDC005483 | reverse complement strand
ACACCTCCCTCAAGGCCGTGAAGGGATACGACGACGTCACCGGCGTGGGCACACCCGCGAACGGCTACGTCCAGTCGTACCGCCGACACTGACCTCCAGCGCCACCACTCCGCGGGCGGGACCGGCCAGCCGCCGGACCCGCCCGCTTCTGCCGGCGCAGCACCGCTGCGGGATCAGGACAGGCGTCGCCATCGGCGTCGCCAGCCAGGGCCTGTCTCTTTGGTCAGCTTCGCGTCCAGATCAGGATCGCGACGAAGGCGGTACCACCAGCCTGCGTTCCCCGAACGAGAAGCCGGTTGCCTGGACTGCCAGTCCGTCCGCAGACTCGCGATCATGATGCCTCGCGCACGGGCGCTGGCCCTCGAACGCTTACGGTGGATCGGCGGCCACGCCGACGCCTGGCAGATCTTCCGCGACTGCGAGGCGCTCGCCGCGGTGATCCGCGCCCTGGCCGGGCCATTCCGGGACGACGGAGTCACGGCCGTCTGTGGCATCGAGTCGCGGGGATTCCTGCTCGGCGCGGCGGTGGCCGTCGAACTCGGCGTTGGCCTCATCGCCGTACGCGGGGACAAAGCCACCCAGCGCAGCGATCCCGACTACCAGGGCACTCGGCAGGAACTGCGTTTACAGCGGGCGGCGGTGGGGTCCGCGGACCGGGTGCTGCAGGTTCGACGACTGGATGGAGACGGGCAGCCAGGCGTCGGCCGTGCGGTCGATGGTCGAGGACTGCGGCGGACAGTGGGCCGGCTGCTCCGTCGTCGCCGACCAGACGACCCCGGTCCGACGGGCGGACCTAGGAGCTTTCGTTTGGATCAGCGGGCGGACCACAGGAAGATACCGGCGATGTGGAGTCCGGCAAGGTAGATCGTTGCTGTCTTCTCGTAGCGGGTGGCGATGCCTCGCCACTGCTTGAGGCGGGCGATGCACCGCTCGACGGTGTTGCGCTGCTTGTAGGCCTCGCGGTCGAAGGCCGGTGGCCTGCCGCCCTGGCTGCCTCGACGCAGCCGGTGGCCACGCTGATCTGCCGGGACCGGGATCACCGCCCGGATGCCGCGTTTGCGCAGGTGACTGCGGATCGCACGGGATGAATAGGCCTTGTCCGCCAGGACAACGTCCGGCCTGGTGCGAGGGCGTCCGCGCCGCCGGGGAACGCGCAGTTGGG
This sequence comes from Streptomyces sp. NPDC005483, assembly GCF_040606035.1. Lineage (NCBI taxonomy): Bacteria > Bacillati > Actinomycetota > Actinomycetes > Kitasatosporales > Streptomycetaceae > Streptomyces > Streptomyces sp. NPDC005483. The sequence continues at coordinate 37,794 of NZ_JBEXEA010000057.1, read as the reverse complement.
CCATGACGGCTTCGAAGGCCGGTGCATCGCCGGCCTGGCCGGCGGTGAGAACGAATGCGAGAGGTCGGCAGCGCGCGTCGGCTGCGAGGTGGATCTTAGTCGTCAGCCCACCGCGGGACCGGCCGATGGCGTGGTCGGCCGGCTCGCCGGCCGGGGCCCCTTTTTGCGGGCCCCGGCCGCGTGCTGGTGAGCTCGCACGATCGTGGAGTCGACGGACAGGCCCAGTCAAGGTCCTCATCGGCGTCGGCCTGTGCCATCAGCACGGTGAACACCCGCTCCCAAGTGCCATCGACGGCCCACATCCGCAGCCGGTTGTAGACGCCTCGCCAGTTGCCGTACCTCTCCGGCAGGAGGCGTTCGCCAGGCTGACCGCCGGCGATGAACTGGCACCTGCAGGTCTTCCCTCCGACACCGGCGCCCAGGGAGCAGACCTGATCTTCCCCTGGCAGGCCGGCAAGGGCGACTGGATCTCGGTGCCGGGCGGCCCGGTGGGGCCCTTCGTGTCGACGGCGATGGCGATGCCGAACCAGGCAGGTATCGCCCAGACCGTGGTCCTGGTCAGCCGGCGTCACCGGTATCACGCTGGTTCGTCACACGCCGATGTCCACATCGAGGACGGAACGCACATCGAGCGTCTGGACGCCGAGGCGGAGCGGGCCCGGGCCCGGGAGCTGTGGAACGAGGACCACTCTGCTTGCCACAGCCGCTGACCGCGGTGGGGCGCCTGCGCGGATCAGCCGAGCGGCAAGAGACGAGAGTCGACGTGGCCTAGACCACGCGGTCACCACGAGTCGTCGTCCGCGTCCTCCAGGGCAGGGGGCTCCTGCCAGGTCAGAGTGTCCAGGGGCCGCGGCAGGTTCCGGGCCGCGCCGGGCACCGCTCGCGTTACTGCGGACGCCTCGTCGCTGAAGAGGGCGACGGAGGCGCCCGGCGTACGGCCAGCCACTGATACTGCCGGGCTTGAAGTCTTCACGGTGGTCATCTCGTCCCCCTGAATCGTCCCGGGCCAGGCCCGGCTGAAGGCCGGCGCGCAGGCCGGCTGCGAAAGCGTATACAGATTCCGAGCTGCGGCCCGAAAAGATTTCCTACGGGCCGCACTCCCATGTCAAGCCTCCCCCCGGCCGCCCGTCCGCCCACCTTGCCCTCCCTCAACGTCCGGGCGAGTAGGAGGGCCCCGCTGTTCCAGGCCGTCGACGAGCTTGCTGCCCGTTGCGGCGCCAGGCGTCAGATACGACGACCAGCTCGAGAACTCCTCGACGGCCGTAATGCGGCGCTAAAGACTGTCTCTCCGTTCACGGCTCTCGGTCACACTGGCCGTATGTCCTCATCACTGCGGCCTCCCGCCCCGCGCCCGTGCGAAAGTTGCCCGTAAAGACGCGATGTGCCTGCGGGGATCTGGTCCAGTGAGGAGTGCACCAAGCTCCAGCGCTACGAGGCCGACACTCCCAAGCAACCCACGGGGCCTATTCCAGTGCCATCAGACCGATGCCGACAGTGATGTCCGGCGCATCTGTGGCGGCTGGGCTGGATGCCATGAGGGAAACGAACTGCTCGCCCTGCGCATGTGGCTACTCAACGGCCTTATCGACAACGACACTTACTGGGCTTTGGTCGAGTACGTGTCGCCTGTACCGCTGTTCTCTTCGGGCAGCGAGGCTGCAGCTCACGGCGCATCGGGCATCGACGTGCCGGATGAAAAGGCTCGCCTCCTGATCAGCAAGATCACTCGGACGCGCGACGACATCGTGCAACAGCGTCTCTTGGCCATGAGCGGAGCCAGATACGGAGTAAGGCGGGCGGTGACGGTCCTGCGGCCCGATCGCCGCCGCCTTGCAGTACGGCCATCCCAAGACAAAAGCGACCTTGGCCTACGCCGCGAACAACCACGACTCGTGGCTCGACGACATCGCCGTGCAACACCTCGAGATGTTCCTGGAACAGGGCTCCTGCGCCAGCGACATGAGACGTCGAACACCTCCCTCAAAGGCACCGGAGCCTTGTGCGTTGCGGACGCCTACGCCGCCCCTCGATGGGCGGTCGCGCTGAAAAGCCGCGCTGGCCGTAGACGCCCGAACCCGCCAAACGGTTTCCGGTCACACTGACGTCAGATGAGCCCCCCTGAAACATCGCCCTCACACGGAATGCAACGCCCACACCAGGGGTGTGGGACATGTTCGCGTGAACCCGCAGCCCCGGCACACCCGTGTACAGAACGGCTCAGTGATACTCCGGCCAACGTACGTGCCTCGGCAACGTCACATCCCCTATCCCGACCGGGAGGAAAGCCTCACATGTTCACCTCCGGCCGGCCCAAGGCGGTCCTACACCTCACGGACAGCGAACATCGCATGCTTGTCAAACTGGCCGAGGACAGGCACGCACCTCGCAACGTCGCGCTGCGGTGCAGGATCGTCCTGACATGTGCCCAAGGTGTCACAAATCGCGAGGTGGCACGCCAGATCGGGGTCAATGAGACAACCGTGGGCAAGTGGCGTGCTCAGTTCGTCCAGAAGGGAATCGCCGGACTGTATGGGCCATCACCCCCCAACCGCGGCGGCCGTCCCAAGCCAGAGCTCTCTCTGAGCGAGGACGAACGCCTTCGCTTGGAGCAGATCAAGAAGCTGGGCCCTCCCAGCGCAGCCCTACTCAGCGAGGTCCTCCTGGCGAGCGCCTCCGGTCTCACCAACCGGGAGATCGCACGGGCGAACGGCCTGGCCGAGCACACCGTGGGACGGTGGCGGGCACGGTTCCTGGCCAAACGGTTTTTGTGCTTCGGGCTGACGAGCCCGCGGGCCACTCACGAACATGATGAGTGGTGATGCCTTGCCGACGCGGACCCTGCGATACCCGTAGCTCACGTCAAAACCTGGCCCATCGGCGAGAAGGATAGGTTTCAACAACACCTGGGAAGACAGCGACACAGCAGACACACGGAAGCGGTGGACCCACACAGAACACGAACGTTGTCGCCGCCGAGTGTGAACGGCTACAGTCACCACGAAGCTCTGCCACCCAATTCGTGTACGAAGTCGCCGTATACCGGACGCCACTGAGCGCCCGTCAGGTGCCAACAGGCGGCTAAGACCAGAAGGAGTTCGCCTCCGTGGCGTCCCACCGTCGTCCCAAGCAGCCGAGCCACACGCGTATGTATGTGCTCACCACCGCTGCTGCCGCTGCCGTCGCTCTGAGCGCCAGCGCCGCCAACGCAGCGCCAAGCGAGAAGCCCAGCAAGGACGAGGTCAAGTCCAAGGTCGACAAACTCTACGAAGAGGCCGAGCAGGCCACCGAGAAGCTCAACGGCGCCCAGGAGAAGCAGGAGAAGCTCCAGAAAGAGATCTCCACGATCCAGGACGACGTCGCCCGCGGCCAGGAGGAACTCAACGAGCTGCGCGACTCCATGGGCCTGGCGGCCGCCGCCCAGTACCGCACAGGCAGCATCGACTCATCCCTTCAGCTCTTTCTCTCCTCGAACCCGGACGACTACCTGGACAAGGCCGCAACTGCCGACAAGCTCAGCGCCCGACAAGTCGAGGCGCTGAAGAAGATCCAAGAGAAGCAGCGCGAGCTCGCCCAGGAGCGTTCCGAGGCCTCGGAGAAAGTCAAGGACCTCTCCAGCACCCGCACCGAGCTGGCCAAGAAGAAGAACGAAGTCCAGGGCAAGCTCGCCGAAGCGCAGAAGCTTCTCAACAGCCTGACGGCCGCCGAGAAGGCCGCCATCGCCGCCGAGGAGAACCGCGCCAGCCGCTCCGCCAGCGAGCGGGTGGACCTCGGCAGCACCGCCCCCGCCACCGGCCATGCGCTCGCCGCCTTCCAGGCCGCCCAGAGCAAAATCGGCTCGCCGTACGTCTACGGCGCCTCCGGCCCCTCGTCCTTCGACTGCTCGGGCCTGACCTCCTGGGCCTTCGCCCAGGCCGGCGTCAGCATACCGCGCACCTCGCAGGCTCAGGCCAGCTACGGCACACAGATCTACAGCCGGTCCGACCTCAAAGTCGGCGACCTGGTCATCTTCTACGGCGATAGGCACCACGTTGGCTTCTACGCCGGTAACGATCAAGTACTGCATGCTCCGCGCACCGGTACGGTTGTCCGCTACGAGTCGATCAACAACATGCCGTTCCAGTTCGGCGTCCGAATCTGACGTCGTTCCTCGGGCGACCCACGCGCCGGCAGCGGCAGGCCGCAGGGCGCCTTCACCCTCTTGTTGAGGTGATCTTTGATCAGGGCGTTCCTCGAGGATGCGGGCCAGGCGGTGAGACCGGGAAGGTCCCGCTGACGGTCAGCGGTCGCGGCGGCACACTCGTGCTACGGCCGGACTCCCCACTGGACGCGGCTGTCGCCTACTCGATCCCGGATCTCTCGGAGAACACGCCACGGGTCAACGGTCTGACGCTCGCCATGCCCGACGGCAGCAGCCGCGCGACGAGCTTCCTCTTCCCGGGCACAACCGAGATCTGCAAGGGCGGAGTGCTCGTCTGCTCCTGGCAGACCGGCCTAGGGATGGGCCAGGGCGGAGACGCTTGACGCACACCTGAAGCGCGCGGAGTGCTCTGGCGACCCAGGGGCTTTAGGGGTCCTTGCAGAATGATCTCGCTGTGGCACGGTGGAGGTGTATGTGTTCCCGTGTTTTGTGGGGTGTGACCATGGCGCGGCGCAAGCCGTGGGAGGTCAGCGACGAGTTGTGGGCGGTGATCGAGCCGCTGTTGCCGAAGCATGAGCGGCGGTTCCGGCATCCGGGGCGCAAGCGGATCGATGACCGCAAGACGCTCCAGGGTGTGCTGTTCGTCCTCTACACAGGTGTCCAGTGGGAGTTCCTGCCGCAGGAGTTGGGGTTCGGTTCGGGTCCTACCTGCTGGCGTCGGCTGGCCGAGTGGCAGCAGGCGGGGGTGTGGGAGGAACTCCAGCGGGTGCTGCTGGACCGGTTACGGGCGGCCGACCGCCTCGACTTCTCCCGGGCCACGATCGACGCCTCACACGTGCAGGCCAAGCGGGGGCGAAGCAGCCCAAAAGTGGGCCCGAGCCCGGTTGACCGCGCGCGGCCGGGCTCGAAGCACCACGTCCTGACCGACGCCCGTGGCACTCCGCTGCGGGTGTCGCTGACCGGCGGTCACCGTCACGATGTCACCCAACTTCTGCCGCTGGTCGACAGCCTGGGGCCGGTGCGGGGCAAGCGGGGCCGGCCCCGGCGCAAGCCCCGCACGCTGTACGCCGACCGCGGCTACGACTAGAACATCTACCGCCGCCGCCTGCGCGAGCGTGGCATCACACCGAAGATCGCCCGACGGGGCGAGCCGCACGGCTCGGGCCTGGGAAAGGTCCGGTGGGTCGCCGAGTCCGCCATCGCCTGGCTCCACGGCCCTCGCCGCCTGCGAATCCGGTGGGAAGCACGCGACGACATGCACGACGCCTTCCTACAACTCGCCCACTGCATGACCCTCGCCCGCAAACACCCCGCTTTCTGAAAGCACCCCTTACTGATCTTTTCGTAAGTTCGGTGGGTGCGCTGGCCTTGCGAGTGGGAGGCTTTCGGGGTGGCCTATCGACCGGTCGAGTTGTTCGAGGAGGGCGCCTCGAATGCGGAGATCGCGCGGGCGGTGGGTGTGTGTGCCGAGAGTGTGCGGCGTTGGCGTCGGGTGTGGGAGAAAGGCGGCGTTTCGGCCCTGCGGCGGCGCGCGGCCACTGGGCGGCCGCCCAAGCTGGACGACGCCCAGGTCGAGACCATCCGGGCCGCGTTGACGCGAGGAGCCCAGGCTCATGGTTTCGAGGCCGACCTGTGGACCTTGGAGCGAGTCGGCGCCGTCGTGGAGCAGACAACGGGGGTGGCGTTGTCGAGGGCGTCGGTGTGGCGACTGCTGACCGGCCGACTCGGATGGAGTCTGCAACGTCCCGAGCGCCGGGCGGTCGAGCGGGACGAGTCCGAGATCGCCCGCTGGATCGCGCACGAGTGGCCGCGCATCAAAAAGGGGCCGTGAACACACGTGCCTGGATCGTGTTCCTCGACGAATCAGGTGTCTCCCTGCTGCCTCAGATCCGCCGCACCTACGCACCCCGTGGCCGGACCCCGTTGCTGCGGCACCGCCTGAACTGGAAGCGAGCGTCGATGGCCGGGGTCCTGGGCTACCACTCCACCGATCCCGAACGCGGGGCCCGTCTGTGCTTCCACCTCAAGCCCGGAAGCTACGACACCACCGCCCTTATCGAAGTCCTCGAGCAGATGAAGGCGTTCTACCGCGGCGAGCAAGTGGTGCTGGTCTGGGACGGCCTGTCGGCCCATTGGAGCCGGGCGATGCGTGCCTGGGTCGCCGAGCAGGACTGGCTCACTCTGGAGCGATTACCCGCCTATGCTCCCGAGCTGAACCCGGTGGAACTGCTGTGGTCCTCGCTCAAGAAGCGTGAACTCGCCAACCTTGCCGGTGACCACCTCGCAGATGTCGCCGACGCCGCCGAACAAGGCATTCACCGCATCAACCACAACCCACAACTGCCATGGTCCTTTCTCGCCCACACCGGCCTGACCATCCACCCAGCACACCCACCGAACTTACGAAAAGATCAGTAGTCGTTGCTCCGCCGAGTGAACTGCAACGACCGGAGGGAGAGGGACGACCGCGAGGTGACGGACTACGCCTTGCGCACCCAGCGGCTCGCAGCCGCTGCCTACCTGAGTGCCTTCCTGTGACCGAGTCACCGGCCGCCTGGCGTTACGGGCAGGTGGTGTCCGGCTGCGTGGGCGTCGGCGTCCGACACGACACTCTTCCACGCATGACGTAAACATGTTTCTCCGTGACGGTCCGGTCTCGAAACGCAGGTATCCAGACCCGGGCGGCCTTGTCGTCAGCCATGAGTGCCGGCCCGACCGGGACGGAGACTCACGGGTACGGTGTCGCCCACGTGGGACGGGGCACCGGCGTCCGGCAGTCGTCCGACTCAGGAACCGGGCTCGGCCCGGCTGCCGGTGCCGCAGTCATTCGACGGATGTGGGCGGGATGTCCGTTCTCGGAAACTGGCCGGGTGCCCGAACGACCCACGAAAGGCGACCCCCATGCCCACCTTCGCTGACCACGTCATTGCCTCGCTCAAGGCCTCCGGCGTGCGCCGTCTCTACGGCCTGCCCGGTGACTCCCTCAATGGACTGACCGACGCCATCCGCCGCACCGACGACGTGGACTGGGTGCACGTACGGCACGAGGAGAGCGCCGCCCTCGCGGCGGCCGCCGAGGCCGGACTCACCGGCGAACTGACCGTCTGTGTCGGCAGTTGCGGGCCCGGCAACCTGCACCTGATCAACGGGCTCTTCGACGCCCAGCGCAGCCGTGTCCCGGTGCTCGCGATCGCCGCACAGATTCCGGGCGCCGAGATCGGCTCCGGCTACTTCCAGGAGACCCGCCCGCAGGACTGTTCGCCGACTGCAGTGTCTACGCGGAGACCGTCACCGCCGCCGAGTACGGCCCCCGCGTCCTGGAGACGGCGATGCGGGCGGCCGTCGAGCGCCGGGGCGTCGCGGTCGTCGTCGTCCCCGGCGAGGTCTTCCTGCAGAAGACCGGCCGCGAGGTGCCGCCCGCGGCCGTGCGCCCCGCCCACAGCGTCGTCCGCCCCGACGACCGCGCCCTGCGCGCCGCCGCCGCCCTCCTCGACGACGCCCGGCGGGTAACGATCCTGGCCGGCGCGGGCGCGGCCGGCGCCCACGACGACCTGGTCCGGCTCGCCGAGATCCTCAAGGCGCCCGTCGTGCACGCCCTGCGCGGCAAGGAGTACGTCGAGTACGACAACCCCTACGACGTCGGCCTCACCGGGCTGCTCGGCTTCGCCTCCGGCTACAAGGCGATCGAGGAAGCCGACACCCTGCTGATGCTGGGCACCGACTTCCCCTACCGGCAGTTCTATCCGCAGCACGCCAAGGTGATCCAGCTCGACATCCGGGGCGAGCAGATCGGCCGCCGCACCCGCGTCGACCTGCCGCTGGTCGGCAGTGTGCGCGACACCCTGCCCGCGCTGCTGCCGCTGCTGGCCGTGAAGCGCGAACGGCGCCACCTCGACGACGCCCTCGCCCACTACGCCCGTACCCGCGAGTCGCTCGACGCGCTCGCCGTCAACGACCGGGGCCGCACACCGATCCACCCGCAGTTCGTGGCGAGCACTCTGGACCGGCTCGCCGACCGGGACGCCGTCTTCACCGTCGACGTCGGCTCCCCCGTGGTGTGGGCGGCCCGCTATCTGACCTTCAACGGGTCCCGGCGGCTGCTGGGTTCCTTCAACCACGGCACCATGGCCTGCGCCCTGCCGCAGGCGGTGGGCGCGCAGGCGGCGTACCCGGGCCGGCAGGTGGTGTCACTGTCCGGCGACGGCGGGCTCACCATGCTGCTCGGGGAACTGTTCACGCTTCGCCAGAACCGGCTGCCCGCCAAGATCGTCGTCTTCAACAACGGCTCGCTCAATTTCGTCGAGCTGGAGATGAAGGCGGCCGGCTTCGTCAACTACGCCACTGAGCTGGACAATCCGCGGCTCGCCGAGGTGGCCGCCGCGATCGGGCTGTTCTCCCGCCGGGTGGAGCGGCCCGGCGACCTGGAGGACGCCCTGAAGGGAGCCTTCGCCCACGAGGGCCCGGCCCTGGTGGAGGTGATGACAGCCCGTCAGGAACTGTCAGTGCCCCCGGCGATCACGTTGGAGCAGGCCAAGGGCTTCACCCTCTACGCCATCCGCACCGTCCTGGACGGCCGGGGCGGCGAACTCCTCGACCTGGTCTCCACCAACGTGGCCCGCCGCATCCTGCGCTGAAGAAACATGTGCGCTTGAGCACACATGTCAAGAAAACTTGCCTGAGTCAACCAACAAACCTCATAGTTGCCTAAAGCAATATATCTGGAGGACATGTGGCCGAGAAGGCTCAGTACGAGGAGCTGATGCGGCAGCTGAGCGCCATCGGGTGCGTGAAGCGCGAACTGGGCCGCATCCTTCCGGACGGCTGCTCCAGCGGCTCCGCCACCGTACTGGCGCTGCTCGGCCGCGACGGCGACATGCGCATCGGCAGGCTCGCCGAACTGCTCGCCGTCGACATGTCGGTCACCAGCCGCCACGTCACCCACCTGACCGCGCTGGGTTGGATCGACCGCAGCCCCGACCCCGCCGACCGGCGGTCGCGCATCCTGCGCCTGACCCAGGAGGGCCGGGCCCGGCTGGACGAACTGTCCGACCGCACGGCCCAGTTGCTCGCCGCGCGGCTGAGCGACTGGAGCGACGAGGACGTCCGCCGGCTCACCCGGCTCATGGCCCGGCTCCGGACGAGCTTCGACGACGGGCGCGGCGAGACCGTCCCGGCCGCCGGACCGCCGACGGACACCCGGTCCCTCACACCCGCTGTCACCACGTAAGGAAGAGACACCTCATGACAACCACCCCGCAGACCGGCGTGCGGGCCTCCGCACCGGGCGCGGGAGGCTCCGCCCACGCGCCCATGACCCATCCGCAGATCATGCGCGCGCTGTCCGGCCTCCTCCTCGGCCTGTTCTGCGCCATCCTGTCCTCGACCGTCGTCACCAACGCGCTGCCGAGGATCATCGGCGACCTCGGCGGCGGCCAGTCCGCCTACACCTGGGTCGTCACCGCCTCCCTGCTCGCGGTCACCGCGTCGACCCCCCTGTGGGGCAAGCTCGCCGACCAGTTCAGCAAGAAGGTCCTGGTCCAGTCGGCGCTGGTCGTCTACGTCATCGGCTCCCTGGTGGCGGGCCTCGCGCCGAACCCGGCGACGCTGATCACCGCCCGCGTCATCCAGGGCCTGGGCGGCGGCGGACTGTCCGCGCTGGCCCAGGTCGTGCTCGCCGCGATGATCTCCCCGCGCGAGCGCGGCCGCTACTCCGGCTACCTCGGCGCCGTGTTCGCCGTCGCCACCGTCGGCGGCCCGCTGCTCGGCGGGGTCATTACCGACACCTCCTGGCTCGGCTGGCGCTGGTGCCTGTTCGTCGGCATCCCCTTCGCGCTCGTCGCCCTGGTCGTGCTCCAGCGCACGCTGAACCTGCCGGTGAACCGATGCGAGGTCAAGGTCGACTGGGCCGGCGCCTTCTTCGTCACCGCGTCCGTGTGCACCCTGCTGATCTGGGTCACCTTCGCCGACGACAAGTACGCCTGGCTGTCCTGGCAGACGTACACTCTGGTCGCCGCGGCGCTCGTGCTGGCGCTGGCCTTCCTGTGGGCGGAGACGAAGGCTGCCGAGCCGATCATCCCGCTGCGGCTGTTCCGCAACCCCACCATCACCCTCGCTTCGGTCTCCTCCCTGTTCGTCGGCGTCGCGCTGTTCGCGGGCACCGTCTTCTTCAGCCAGTACTTCCAGTTGGCCCGCGGCGACTCCCCGACCAAGTCCGGTGTGATGACCATCCCGTTCATCGCCGGCCTGTTCGTCTCCTCCACCGTCTCCGGGCGGATCATCACCCGGACCGGCAAGTGGAAGGGCTGGCTGCTGACCGGCGGTGTCCTGCTGACGGCGGGCCTGGCCCTGCTGGGCATGCTCCGCCACGACACCTCGTACCCGTACATCGCCTGCTGCATGGCGCTGATGGGCCTCGGTGTCGGCATGACGCTGCAGAACCTCGTGCTGTGCACGCAGAACCAGGTGTCGCCCGCCGACCTGGGCGCCGCCTCCTCGACGGTGACGTTCTTCCGCTCGCTCGGCGGCGCGGTGGGCGTCTCGGTGCTCGGCTCGGTCCTCACCACCCAAATCGGCCACTACGCCGCGGAGACCATCACCCAGCTCACCCCGCAGGACCAGGCGGCGGCCGCCAAGGCGTCCGGCGGCGGTCTGCCCGACCTCGCGTCGCTGCCCGCCCCGGTGCGCAACTGGCTGGAGGGTGCCTACGGGCACGCCATCGGCGACATCTTCCTCTACGTCGCGCCGGTCGCCCTGATCGCCTTCCTGGTGACCGTCTTCATCAAGGAAGTCCCGCTGCGCGCTTCCAGCGGCCTCGACCAGGCCGCCGCGCAGGTGGCCCAGGTAGTCGTGGAGGACGCCGAGGCGGTCGCCGGGGTACCGGTGGCGGCCGGGGCCGTGGACGAGGCCGTGCGGGCCGCGGCCATCGAGGTCCGGGGCCGGATACGGGTGGCCGGGAACGCGCCCGTCCTGCGGGGCGGGGCCGTCGCTCTGACCTCCGAGGAGGGACGCGAACTGGGCCGCGCCGAGGTCGGCGACGACGGTTCGTGGCGCCTGGACGCGCCCGGCAGCGGCCGGTACGTCCTGGTCGTGTCCGCCGATGGTTACGGGTCGCGGACCTCCACCATCGAGGTGGCCGAGACACCGGTCGTCCACGACGTACGGCTGACCGAGCCGGCAGGCTGACCGGCGGCACTTCTCTCGAAGCGTTCCTCCCTCCCTCCGCACCCGCAGAGGGAGGGAGGAACGCCGTGCTTCCCGGGCAGCGGTCGGTTCCCGCTCAGCGAGGGGCATCAGCCGGCTCGCTGGGAGTGTCCGGGACCGCGGAACCCGAACCGGACTCCCGAAGCGCCGCCGACCGGACCAGATCGTTCCAGGTCCGTCTGAGCAACTTGGCTGCCTGGCACACGCCTCCCTGGCCTGTGCAGGAACGGCAAGCGCGGATGTGCTCCTCATACACGGCGCGGGCTTGACCGAGTTGGTTCTGGGCCGGGTGCATGCGTCCTCTTCAGTACCTGTCCGGGTTGGCCGGAGTGTGTGGACGGCTCTCCTGGAGGCTCAACGGACCGGTTGCACGTAATGGTTCACTTCTCCTCCGTTCTCCTCGGAGAGGGATGCGCAAGGTGGCTCCGGTCTGACCGCCGGCGTCACCCGCCCCGGCTGGAAGATGGGCGGGAGGCCGCGGCCGTCCGGGCCTGACCGGCCGGTGCTGCAAGGCGCAGTGGCTGCACACCTACGTGATGCGGGGCCGCCCTGTCCGGGCCGGGTCGTGGACGCTGCCGACCTGATCCCGATGAAGAGGGCAGCCGGCCGGGGTCCCCGCATACCCTGCCCGCCGCGGACGGGACGACGAGCGTGCTGTCGAGGGCCCCGGACCAGATCCGGAACCGGCGGTGCGCGGTGCACTTCGAGACGGCGGCGAGGCACGGCGGCGGAGTGCACCAGGAGCAGCCCTTCGCCGACACGGACTTGATCGCCGTGCACAGCGTCTCAACTGGAGTGTCATACATCTGTGACCTGTGTCAGGCGGCCCGGCCGATCGTGCGCCGCTGGTACACACGCCGATCCGGCCGGGACCTGGCACAGGCCGTCCGGAGGTGAACCCGCTCTTCAGGGCGCCTGTGCGCCGGAGGTCTCCTGCTCGGCGGGCGACGGCCGCCGAGCGGTTGCGGCCGACGGCGCGGGCAGGCCCCGCACCTCGGCGAGCAGCGCGGTGACCGCCGCCATGATCTCCTCCGTGGCCTCGCGCCACACCTGCGGCCCGGGTTCCCTGCCCCGGAACCTGGCAGGTCCACGGCCGGTCCGGCCAGCACGTGGTGGGTGTGGCGGGGGAAGATACGGCCCATCCTCCCGTAGGGCGGAAGGAGATGGTTGGCGCCCCACTGGGCCACCGGTATCACCGGGCACCCGGTCTCCAGTGCGACGCGCGCGATCCCGGTCCGGCCCGCCATGGGCCACATGTCGGGGTCACGGGTGAGGGTGCCTTCCGGATAGAAGACAACGCCCTCGCCGGACCGGACCGCCTCCGCCGCCGCGTCGAGCGCCTCCAGCGCACCGGCCCCGCCCCGGGCGACAGGGATGTGCCGCATGGCCCGCATCAGCCGCCCGAACATCCCCTCGAGCAGGGTTGCCTTGGCGAAGAAGCGCGGCGGGCGGCCCGCTGCGTACTGGAAGTACCCGTAGGCCACGGGGTCGATGTTCGAATTGTGATTGACCGCGGCGACAAACCCGCCGGCGGCGGGAAGATGGTGTGCACCCGCCCAGTCGCGTGTGAACAGCAGCCGTACGAGTGGGCGTGCGATAGAGGCCATCGTCCAGTAGACGACACCGACCCGTCGGCGGCGCATACGTATCCAATTCTCCGATATCTCGCACGTCCTCCCCCGCGGATGCCGGGAACCGGATTACGGGGGAGGACGAGGTGCAGTGAACCCGGACTGGCGTCAGCCGTGCGTCCAGGTCTTGACGTTCGCTTCCTCGGCGTTGACGTAGTTGCCCCAGTTGACGCGCATCACCGCGGCGATCGTGCCCAGCACGCCGCCCTGTGCCTCGTCGCCGTAAAGTCCGATCGCGGCGACGTCCCACTCGTGCATGTGCACCAGGTACTGGTCCGCGGACTGGGCCTTCCAGGTTTCGATGAGCGGGGCGAGCTTTGCGCGCAGTCGCTCCAGATCAGCGTCGATCTCGGCGGCCTTGGCGTTCATATAGGCGCCGGCGGATTCAAGGCTCTCGCCGACATACATGTGCGAACTTCCGATATCCGGCATCGGACGATGGTCTCCTTACGAGAGAGGGAAGAGCAGCAGTGCGCTTGGGCAAGGTGGTTCGTCGCCGCGCAGTCCGCGATCAGCCGAGCCGTGCCGGAGGGATGTTGACCGCGCCTACGTTGGCTACCGCGACCTCTTCAGCGTCACGGTAGTTGGCTGCGGTCGTGCGCAGGCCCAACGAGATGGCGGTCAGTGCCTCGTGCAGCAGCTTGGCATTCTTGTCGTACTCCTGCATCAGGATCTGGAACTGGTCGGCCGCGACGCCGCCCCATGCCGTCTCCAGCGACACGACATAGGTCCGCAGATCCGCCAACTGGACAGCCACCTGATCCGCGGTGTTCGCGGTGTCCGTGGCCGCGTCGCTCACGTATGTCGGGGTTACGTCGTAGACGATCCCGCCCATTGCCTGTGCCACAGAGGCAACCTTCCTTCGAGGGCGCGCCGTTTGAACGCACCCGGCGTCTGTTGGGCCTGCCGTCGATCGGGTTTCGCGGGAGCACCCAGGCTCGCTCCCCGGCACCCCGTAGATACATCCCTGGGCTGTCGCGTGACACTATCGCACATGTACCGTAACGCGGTCGGTTCTCGCTGACCACATCGGAGGCGGACCTGCCCCTCCACAGATACCTGTCTGCCCAGCGGCCGGGCCGCTGAGATGTGCTTGACATCTCGACTGACATCTCGATTCGAAGAAACACCTACAAACCCTAGGAGGCACCCTCATGGGGGAACAAGATCTCGCCAAGCCGCGTGGACCCGGTCTGCCGGGTTTCGCGGGCAGTTTCGCAGCCAGTTCGCGCCGGGCCGGGGAGCGGGACCGGCCACACGTGGCGTCTCGGTTGGTGGTCGTAGCCGGAGTCGTCGCACTGGTTGCGGCGGTCTCGGTGGGCTATGGAGTCCTGTCCACGATGGGCGGCTCCGACAAGGCCGAGGCTTCCACGCAGGTCACCGCGACACCCTCCGAGCGGGCCGACGACAAGCGGCCCTCGCCCTCCGACGGCGCGTCCGAAGACGGCGGGAAGGGCCGGGGCGGGTCTGGGGCCACGGGAGACAAAGCCGGTTCCGTAGGCGACTCCACCACGAAGGGCGGGAGCGGCTCGGACTCGGCGAGTTCGGCCGGACCCAGTCCGGCGTCCGGCTCGAAGGCCGACGAGAAACCGGCGAGTGATTCGGGTTCGGGTTCGAGTGCCTCCGGCTCCGGCTCCGGCTCGACCTCGTCCTCCGGTTCGTCGTCTTCCGGCACGACGGCCAAGATCCAGGGCCCGACGGCGGTGAAGGCCGGCCGGGTGGTCGGCTTCCAGTCGCACAAGTGCATAGACATCCTGGACGGCAACACCGCCTCGGGGACCCCCCTGCAGATCTGGGACTGCTCCGACGACTCCTGGCAGAAGTGGACTTTCTACAGCGACCGGACGGTTCGGTCGATGGGTAAGTGCATGCAGATCGCGGGAGGGTCGAACGCCAACGGGGCGGCTGTGCAGATCGCCACCTGCAACGGCAGTAAGGCTCAGCGGTTCAACCTGAACTCGTCCAACGACCTGGTCAACCTGGGCAACACCAGCAAGTGCGTGGATGTAAAGGACAAGAAGACCGGCAACGGTGCCCGGCTGCAGCTCTGGGACTGCTCGGGCACTGCCAACCAGAAGTGGGGTCTGGGCTGACGTGACACAGAACGACGACGGCGTGAACCGCCTGATCGGACGGATCAACGAACTGCAGCGGGGCCTTGCCGCCGCCCACGCGGGCCGCTCCACCGAGAGCGTGACGGAGACGGCCGGCGGAGGACTGGTCAGAGCCACGGTGAGTGCCACCGGAGCGCTTCAGGATCTGCGGATCTCCCCGTTGCTCGCGGACCCCAGCGACCCCGAGACGCTGGCCGACACGGTCGTTGCGGCAGTACAGGGTGCCCAGAAGGCGGTCGTGGCCCGCTATCGGAAGCGATTCGAGGGACTCGTCGACATTCCGTGACGTGTGACGGACCGGACTCCGGGTGCTGAGTCCACGCCGCCGGACGGACACGTGTCCGCGCTTGTCGAAGCGGATACGGACCTCTGTCCGGCGGTTCCTGTCAAGTTGCCCTCCGAGTGTGTCAAGGGCTCCCGTGGTGCGCTAGATTGACCGTGCTCCGGCCACGCGAGTCCACGTCCGGTAACCGGGCGGATGTGGCCGAGGTGCCCACCCGCGCCCACTCCCGGGCGCCGGGCCGGAAGCACAGCACGCGAACTTGTGAACACCGTACGGACACCAGGCATATGTGTGTCGGCCACCCGGCAGCGTGAGAATGCCTGCTGCGGGAACCTGACATGTGACCGCCGGGGTTCGCCGCGACCGACCGGTTCCCTCCGCAGTCTGTCCGGCCGCGCCAGGCGCACACATAATGCCGTGCCGGACTCCTCACAAGCCGACCGGAAGGAAGCCAGCGGTGGAAGACGAGCGCTGCCACGTGACGATCGTGGGACAGCGACGCAGAGTCGACCTGTCGGTACCCGTGCACGCGGCCATCGCCGAGTACACACCCATACTGCTGCGCGAGTGCGGTGAGGTCACCGCCGACGACACGTTTCCGCCGGCCTGGTCGCTGGCGCTGCCCGGGGCCAGGCCGTTCCCGCCCGAGGCGACGCTGGCCGAGTCCGGTGTGGTGGACGGAGCGACCCTCTACCTGAGGGACTTCGCGGCGGGCGAGTTCGAGGAGATCGAGGTCACCGACCTGGAGGAGGAGATCAGCGCGGCCAACCGCGATGCCCTGGCCTACGACCCCGTGGCCCGCGCCCGCACTGCGGTCGTCGCCGGTATCGCCGCCCTGGTGGCCGCCTTCGTCACCTTCGACGCCGTCGGACCGGCCCGGCCGACGGCCGGGTTCGGCGCCCTGGTGGCCGGGGCCTGTCTCGTCCTGCTGGCGGCGCACGCCACCCGGCGTGGCTGGGGCCTTCCCACCGGCATCCGGCTCACCGTGGCACTGGCCGCGGTACCCCTGTTCGTCACCGCCGCACTGGCCCTGCCGGCGGTCCGCGGCGGAGTCGGCCCGGCCCTGGCCGGGGCGGGCGCCGGAGCGCTGCTCGGCGCGGTCGCCGCCAGGCTGGCGGTGCCGCACCTGTGCAGCACCGTCGTCCTGGCCTGCGCCACCCTCTACCTGCCGGTCGCCGCCGGGCTGGCGTTCTTCGGCGCGAATTTGCTGGAGACCGCGGCGGTCGTCGTCGTCCTGCTGCTGGGAGTGATCGCGGTCGCGCCCACCGCCACGGGACACCTCGTCGCCCTCAACGGAGCGTCCGGCCGCGACGGCGACCCGGGGACCGGCGAGGGCCAGGGCGAGGTGGCCGGTCTCGTGACAGGAGCGCGTCGGCTGCTGGTGGCCGTCGTCGTACTGTGCGCCGTGCTGCTGACACCGGCACTGGTCCTGCTGGCCGCCGCCGACCAGGTGTGGGCGGTCGCGCTCTGCGCCGTCGCCAGCTGCTCGCTGCTGCTGCGCGCCGGGCTGCTCAACGCACTGGGCGCGGTGCTGCCGCAACTGGCCGCGGGCGCGGTGGGCATTGCCGCCTGCCTGGCACTGGTGCCGGGCTCCTTTGGCGCTCCCGACTGGATCGGACCCGTCGTACTCATCATCGTCGCGGTCGCCGTACTGGCCCGGGGCACCGTCCGGATCTTCGGCGAACCCGACGAGGCCGACGAACGGCCCGTCTGGATGAGCACCCTCGGACTGTTCCTTGCCGTGGCCGCCGTACCGCTCGCCGTGGGCGTCTTCGGCGTCTTCGGCATGATGCGGAGCATGGGAGAGTCGTTTTGACCGGTGCTGAGCGGAGCGGCGCGCGATGAGCCGGGTGCTGCGGGTCGCCGAGCGCGGCTGGGGGACGTACCGAAGCATCACGGCCGCAGTTCGGGCCGCCGAGGACGACACGGTGGTGATGTTGCAGCCCGGCGTCTACCGCGAGTCGCTGGTACTGGACCGCGACGTGACCGTGGCCGCTGCCAAAGGACCCGGCACGGTGCGGCTGGTGGCGGCACAGGGACCCGCGGTGAGCGTCGCCGACGGGGCACCGGTCCTGCGTGGTCTCGACGTGGAGGGCAACGGCACCGGTCCGGCGGTGCTGGTGCGGGGCGGCCGGGCCGAACTGCGCGACTGCACGGTGTCCAAGGGCGCGGTGGAGGCCGGGCACGACGCGGCGGTCGTGCTCGGGGGATGCGTGGTACGCGACACCCACGGCGACGGCGTCCGGGTCGGGGGCACCGCCACGGCGCTGCTGGAAAAAACCACCGTCGAGACCTCGGGCCGCCACGGGGTGAACGTCGCCGACGCCGCCCGCGTCGAATTGAACGGCTGCCGCGTCGTCGGCGCCGCCGGCTGCGCCCTGACGGTGACCGGTACCGCCTCGGTGACCGCGGCCCACAGCACGCTGGGCTCCTGCGCGGACGCCGCGACGCACGTGGCCGGTGCGGGCCTGGTCGTGCTGCGCGACTGCCGCCTGCACGACGCGGGCACCCACGGGCTGCGCGGCGAGCACGACGAGGCGGCCCCGCACACCGAGACCGAGGACGGGACGAGGCCCGTCCCGGCCGACGCCAGCGGTGCGCGGGGCACCAGCGCCAGTGAGGTGGCGCGGCGGGCCGAGGGCACCGACCGGGTGGACGGGGGGCGGGCGGAGCACCGGGTCCGGCTGGACCGGTGCGAGATCCTGCGCACCGGGTGGGAGGGGGTCCTGCTGGCCGGGAAGTCCGACGCCCGGCTCAGTGACTGCCAGGTCGGGGAAACCGGCTCGGCCGGACTGCACGCCGTCGGCGACGCCCGCCTCGTCCTGGACCGGGTCCGCGCGGTCGACCTGACCGAGACCGCGGTCGCAGTCGGCGACCGGGCCCGGCTGCGTGCCGCCGGCTGTGTCTTCTCCCGTACCGAGGCCAATGGGGTCTTCCTCACCGGCCGTTCGTCCGCCGTGCTCATCGAGTGTGAGCTGTCCCGGACCGCCCTGGACACCCTGTATCTGGCCGCCGGCACCCGCGCCGAATTGCGGGCCTGCGCGATCAGCGACGGCGCCCGGCACGGCGTACGGGTCGAGGCGGGCGCCGAGCTGACGGCGTACGACACCACCGTGGAACGGGCCGCGCTGTCCGGTGTCGATGTCGCGGACGGCGATGCGGTACTGCGCCGCTGCACGGTCACCGAGTGCGGCACCGGCGTACGCCTGGACACCCGGCACCGTCCGCTGCTGGACAAGTGCGCGGTACGCGCCAGCCAGCACAACGCGGTGGAGATCGCCGAGGCCGGCGGCGCGGTCCTCACCGGCTGCACCATCGAGGGAGCGGCCCTGGCCGGCATCCGACTGGACGCGGACAGTGAGGCGTGGATCGACACCTGCTCCGTCGACGGCGCGCGGGGGAGCGGCCTCGTGGTGTGGACCGGCGCCCGGCCCCGGGTCCGGGAACTGCGCGTCGCGGACGCGGGCAAGAACGGCATCTACCTTCATGACGGGGCGGCGGGACTGTTCGAGGACTGCGACGTCACCATCACCGGCTACCCGGCGCTGTACGTGGGCGCCGCGGCATCCCCGGTGTTCCGACGCTGTCTGGTACACGACACCCGCGAGGACCTGGCCGCCGATGACAGTGCCGAGCCGGTCTTCGTGGAGTGCCGCAGCACCGGTGTGGAGATCACCTCGCTGCCGGAAGGCAGCACCCGTTCGCTGTCCGCCGCGGACCCCAAAGCGGCCATCGGTGCGCCCGGCCCGGCCCGTACCGGCGCATCCGGCCAGGACGGCGAAGAGGACCCGTTGCCCGCCCTCATGAACGAACTCGACCGGTTGGTCGGCCTGGAACGCGTCAAGGCCGAAGTCTCCTCGCTCACCAAGGTGATGCGCCTGGTCAAGCAGCGACAGGAGGCCGGTCTCCAGCCGCCGCCGCTCAGCCGCCACCTGGTGTTCGCGGGCAACCCCGGCACCGGCAAGACGACCGTGGCCCGGCTCTACGGGCGCATCCTGGCCGCCCTGGGCATGCTCGCCCACGGTCATCTCGTCGAGGCCGACCGCGGCGCCCTCGTCGGCGAGTATGTCGGGCACACCGCGCCCAAGACGACCGCCGTGTTCCGGCGGGCCCTGGGCGGCGTCCTCTTCGTGGACGAGGCGTACGCCCTCGTTCCGCAGGGCCAGTCCTCCGACTTCGGGCATGAGGCCGTGGCCACCCTGGTCAAGCTGATGGAGGACCATCGGGACGACGTCATCGTGATCGTGGCTGGCTACCCCGGAGACATGGACCGGTTCCTGGACTCCAACCCCGGCCTCGCCTCACGCTTCACCCGGACCCTGAGCTTCGACGACTACTCGTCCGGGGACCTGGTCCGGATCGTCGAACACCAGGCCCGCAGCCACGAGTACCGGCTGCACGAGGAGACACTCGCCGGGCTGCGCACCTATTTCGACACCGTGGAGCGCACCGAGCGGTTCGGCAACGGCCGCACCGCCCGGCAGGTCTTCCAGCGGATGACGGAACTGCACGCCGAGCGGGTCGCGGACCTGGCCGACCCCGGGCCCGACGACCTCACCCTTGTGCTCCCCGAGGACCTGCCGCGGGTGGTGGCACACTCATGAGGACCGAGGCGGCCGGGCCGGGGCAGCGGTCACTGCACGACGGACGAGGACGGCGGGTCGGGGAACACACACGCGCGGTCCATCTGCGCGTAGGTCTGACCGGCCTTGTTCACCATCGCCAAGTACTGACCGGACACCTCCAGCGAGTTGGCTATCTGCCACAGGGCCTTCTGCATGGCGGGTTTGATGGACTCGTAGAACTGATCCGCCATCTGGTGCAGCGCCTCGTTGCCCTCTGGGTCGGTGTCTCCGTCGGACATGGTGCCCGAGGAGGTGCCGGTCGGATTGGCGGTACCGGTGTTCACCGAGGCCACCGGCTGCTTCTTCTCCTTCGGACCGAAGAAGTCGGCGTTCAGCGACGACACCTTGCCGCGCAGGTTGGAGTAGCCCGAGGACGCGGTGCGCAGGCCGCCCAGTGCGGCCGACTCGGCGGCGCGCACACTCGGCCCGTCCATGAGGATCGGGCCGCTGTCCGTCACGTCGCTGGACTGGCCGCCCGAACCGCCGCCGGCGTCCTTGGGCGGCTTGTTGAAGGAGGGAGGCGTCTCCCAGGCGACGCTGACCTGCGGAACGAGGTAGCCGAAGTCCTTGCCGGCATCCGGGTCGGGAGTGCTGTCGCCCTGGGATTCGTTGTGCGCCAGCGGACTGGTGTCGTATTTGGACGCGTAGGGTTCGGCCATCGGCCTGCTCCTCTTCGTGGGCGCCCCCACCGGGCA
Organism: Streptomyces sp. NPDC005483; assembly: GCF_040606035.1. Lineage (NCBI taxonomy): Bacteria > Bacillati > Actinomycetota > Actinomycetes > Kitasatosporales > Streptomycetaceae > Streptomyces > Streptomyces sp. NPDC005483. Next base: position 17,108 of record NZ_JBEXEA010000057.1, on the reverse strand, counting down.
GATGCACAGGGGTGGCGCGACCGGACGTCGTGTCCGTCATATTCCCACGTATCCCGTGGTCATCGGAACACGAAACACACGTATCTTGTAAAGGCATACTCGCCTCAGGCCGGAGGCCGACCGTGCCGACAGCCGAACGCAACAGGGGATGGACATGGCTGACAGTTCTCAGGCGCCCACATCAGCCGCGGAGTGGGCCGTCGCACTGGGCGAGTTGCACTCCGCGATCGGCAAGGTCAAGGGGTATTCGGGTGAGATCCAGAGCTGTCTGAGCCAGATAGGCACCGAGTTCGACAAGCTCGGTGAAGCCTGGCGCAGCCCCGCTTCCGCCACCAGCGAGCCTGTCACCGAGTGGTTCCGGCGCGCCTCGCAGGATCTGCACGAACTGCTGGAAGACATGGTCCGGCGGATGCAGGTCAGCTACGACAACTATCTCGACGCCGAGACGAAAAGCTACAACAACGTCACCTGAGCGGGTCTTCCACCAGACCCGTCGAGCCCAGCAGGGAGGGAATCGATGCCGAGCACACCCGACTACGACACAGCGACCGTGTCGATCGATCCGCAACAGGTGGAGAGCGTTGCCAAACGGCTGGCGCAACTCTCCGGCGAGGTCGGCGACGCGATCGAAGCCATCGCTGACGCCTCTTTCCAGCTGCAACTGGGGTGGGCGGGCCGCACCGCCGCGGAGGCCGAGTCCTTCGGCGACCGCTGGAACACCGTCATGAGGGAGCTGTTCGGCTCGAAGGAGGAGCCCGAGAAGGGCGTCCTCAACGTCATGGCGGGCGTCGTCGAAATGGTCGCCGTCACCTTCAGTCAGACGGAGGTCAAGCTGGAACAGTCTTTCCGCGACTTCAGCTCGGCCCTCGGCTCCGGCGACTCCAGCGTGCCGACCTCCGCTCCCCCGGACGCCCCGGCCAACCTCGACCCCGAGGACTCCGCCATCCTGGAAGACTTCCCCAACTGATGAGCCAGATAGCTTTCCACCGCCCTGCGCGCACCCTGCCGCCCTCGGTCCCCGAGCAGCAGGTCGCACTGCCCGCGCCGCCCCAGAAGACCGTGGAGAACCAGGCGTCCACCTGGCTGTACCTGCTGCTGCCGCTGCTCAGCAGCGTCAGCATGGCCGCCTACATGGTCACCTTCGGCCGACTGTGGATGACCATGCTGGGCATCGGCTTCGTGGTCATCTCGGTCGGTGTCACCGTGTACGTACGCAACCAGTCGCGCAATGCCAACCGCACCACCCGGCTGCGCCAGCGCGACCGCTATGTCGAGTTCCTCGCCGACATCCGCGCCCAGGCGCGGGACTCCGCCCAGGCGCAACGCGCGGTCGCCGCCTTCCTCCAGCCGAGCCCGCACCGGCTGTGGGCCCTGGCCACCGGCCGCCGCCGGGTGTGGGAACGCCGCCCCACCGACGAGGACTTCCTGCGGCTCAGGCTCGGACAGGGAGCCGGGGCCCCGGCCATGCAGTTGTCGTCGGGCCGACGAGGCGACCCCACCGCGGAGTTCGAGACACAGTCGCAGCGCGCCGCGGAGCGACTGGTCCGCGACTATGCCAGGGTCGGCCGCCAACCCGCCTGGATCGACCTCGCCAACACCGGGGTGCTCAGCCTCGCCGGCCCCAAGGAGCGGACCGCCGAGGCGGTGGGCGCCCTGCTGCTCCAGCTCTCCGTCCTGCACGCCCCCGACGACGTACAGGTGGTGGCTCTGGCAGACGGTGATGTCCCGTGGGCCTGGGTGAAATGGCTGCCGCACGTCCGGGAGGCCGCGAAGGGCTCCACCGCCCCCGCCCTCGCCCAGGACCTGGAGGGACTCGCCGACGTACTGGAGACCCATCTGGAGCGGGTGCGCGCCGAACGGGCCGAGAACGCCGCGAACATCCTGCGCCGGGAGACCAGGGCCGAACGGCACCTCGTCGTCGTCCTGGACGGATACCGCCCCACCGCCGCCTGGGCGGGCTCCCAGCTGGTGACCGACCTGCTGGCCGAAGCCGGTCCGGCCACCGGCCTGCACGTGGTGTGCACCGTCACCAAGGACGGCGAGGAACCCGGCCGGGTGGACGCCCGCGCCCGGATCGACACCGACGGCGCCCTCACTCTGGAGAGCCCCTACCCCCAACTGATCGGCACGGTCGAGGACGCCGTGACCGACCGCTGCCCGCCCGCCCTGGGCGAGCAGACCGCACGGGCACTCGCCCCCCTGCGCCTGGCGGGAGAGCGTGAACAAGTACTCGCCCGTACCGTCTCCCTCCCGGAGATGCTCGGTCTGAAACAGCTGGACGCGCTGGACCCGCCGTCCCTGTGGAAGGCTCCGGACGCCGAAGACCTGCTGCGCCTGCCGGTCGGCGTCACCGGCGACGGCGAACAGCTCATCCTCGACCTGAAGGAGTCAGCGCAGGGCGGCGTCGGCCCCCACGGCCTCGTCGTCGGCGCCACCGGCTCCGGCAAGAGCGAGCTGCTGCGCACCCTGGTCACCGGCCTCACGCTCGTCCACTCGCCGGACCAGCTGGGCTTCGTCCTTGTCGACTTCAAGGGCGGCGCCACCTTCGCCGGTGTCACCGAACTGCCGCACGTCGCCGGCCTGATCACCAATCTCGCCGACGACCTGGCCCTCGTCGAACGGGTGCGCGCGGCTCTCCAGGGAGAACAGCAACGCCGTCAGCGCATGCTGCGCGACGCCGGCAACGTGGACTCGGTCCGCGAGTACCAGATCTTGCAGGCGCAGGGCGCCACCGATGTGCACGGCCGGCCCCTGGAGCCGATGCCCTACCTCATGATCATGGTCGACGAGTTCGGTGAACTCCTGTCCCAGCGACCGGACTTCATCGAACTGTTCGTCCAGATCGGCCGTGTGGGCCGAAGCCTCGGCATGCATCTGCTGCTCGCCACCCAGCGGCTGGACGAGGGACGCCTGCGCGGCCTGGAGTCGCACCTGTCCTACCGGATCTGCCTGCGCACCTTCAGCGCCGCCGAGAGCCGCGCGGTGATCGGCACCACTGACGCCTACAAGCTTCCCGCGATCCCCGGCTCCGCCTACCTCAAGGTCGACGAGTCGGTGTACGAACGGTTCCGGGTGGCCCATGTCTCTGGCTCGCACCGCGGCACAGCCGAGGCGCCCGTGGCCCGACCGGCTTCCGCGCCCCCCGAGCCCTTCGGGTACCGCACCGTGGAGCACGCCCGACAGGAGGACACCGAGACAGCCAAGGCGCCCGCCGCCCCCCTGCCGCTGCCCGAGGTGGGACGGCGCACCGAGATGCAGGTGGCCGTGGATCAGATGATGCCGTACGGCACCCCCGTGCACCAGGTGTGGCTACCCCCGCTGCCGCCCGCTGTGGAACTGGACTCCCTGCTGGGCCCGGTCGGCGTCGACGAGCGGCGCGGCCTGTGCTCCGAAATGTGGCCCGCGGGCGGTCGGCTTGCCTTCCCGATCGGTGTCGTCGACCTGCCCGCACGCCAGGAGCAGCGCGCGCTGCTGCTCGAACTGGCCGGAGCCCACGGTCACGTAGCCGTCGTCGGAGCCCCGCAGAGCGGCAAGAGCACCCTGCTGCGCACCGCGCTGGTCAGCGCGATGCTGCTGCACACCCCCGACGAGCTGCAGTTCGTCTGTGTCGACTTCGGCGGCGGCAGTCTCGCCGGGCTGGAGGACGCCCCGCACATCTCGGGAGTGGCCACCCGGCAGGACGAGGCCCGGGTCCGCAGGGCGCTGACGGTGATGCAGCAGCGCGTCGAGGAGCGTGAGCAGCTGTTCCGCGACCTGAAGATCGACTCCGCCGAGGACTTCCGTCGCCTGCGGGAGGAGGGCAGCCTTCCTGGCGGCACCGACTCGGCCGACCTCGTCCTGGTCATCGACAACTGGGCCGCCCTGCGCGGGGCTGTCGAGGAGGCGGATGGCATCGTCCTGGAGATCGCCAGCCGCGGACTGGGCGTGGGCATCCACCTGATGCTGAGCGCCAACCGCTGGAACGAGATCCGCGCCAACCTGCGCGACAGCATCACCGGCCGGCTCGAACTGCGACTCAACGACCCAGGTGAGTCGGAGATCTCCCGGCCTGCCGCGCGAGGCCTGCGGGCGATTGTGGCCGGCCGAGGCATCGTCGCACCGGGCAACATCTTCCACACCGCTCTGCCACGCGCCGACGGCATATCCGCCAGCGACGGGCTCGCCAAGGCCCAGCAGCAGCTCGTCGGTGATCTGTTGACCTCCTGGGGCGGCCGGGACGCCGAACCCCTCCGGGCCCTCGGTGACCTGGTCACTTCGGAAGAACTGGACATGGCCGTCGGGCTGGCCCATCCGGAAGGCGCCGGCCTGTCCGCCACATCCGTCGCGGTGGGGCTGCGCGAATCCGACCTCGCGCCTGCCGTGATCGACCTGGAACAGGACGGTCCGCACTTCCTGGTGCTCGGCGAGTCCGGTTCGGGCAAGACGCAGTTCCTGCGTTCCTGGATGCGCCGGATGGCCACGGGCAACTCGTCGTGGGACATCCGCTTCATCATCGTCGACTACCGACGCGGCCTGCTCGAAACGGTGCCGGAGGACTACGTCGGGGCGCAAGCCGGCGAGTCCGCGTCCGCCGAGGTCTATGTGGAACAACTGGTGGCGAAACTGCGCGAGCGGACGCCCCCGCCCGGGATCAGCGCCCGTGAACTGCGTGAACGCAACTGGTGGACTGGCCCGGAGCTGTACCTCGTGGTTGACGACTATGACCTGGTCGGTGGCGGAGTGGGAGCACGGGGACCGCTGGCCCAGGTGACTGAGTTCCTCGCGCACGCCGCGGACATCGGGTTCCACCTGGTGCTCGCCCGCCGTATCGGCGGCGCCGGGCGGTCGCTGATGGCCGACCCGCTCGTCGGACGGCTTCGCGAACTCGGCACCGGCGGCCTGCTGCTCTCCGGAGACCCGCGCGAGGGAGCTTTGCTGGGCGACCACCGGGCGGCCCGCCGAGCACCGGGCCGTGGCACCCTCGTCTCCCGCAAGGGGGGAGCCGTCATCCAGGCGGTCCTCGACGCGCCGGAACCCGAACCGGCGCTCTGACCCGGGCCCGGCCGCCGCTCCCGCCACGTTCGTCTCAGACATCCAGATACCTCACCCCATAGACGCGTAAAAGCAGTCGTTGAAAGGTCCGGTCCCCCATGGCACAGTTCGACACGGGTCCGATCAGGGATCTCGCGCGTGAGTGGATCCAGTACGGCGACGGCATGTACGAACTTGCCCAGTCGATGCAGGGCCAGATCGAGGGGATGCACTGGACGAGCAAGGCGGCGACGGCGGCTCGGGACGCGTTCAGTTCAGGTGATCACAGCGTGCGCGCCACGATGCTCGCGTCGGCGGACATGGCGTGGAAGACGGGCGAGGCGCTCAACATCTATGCCGAGGAGGTCGACAAGGCAGTCAAGGAGATCAACAAGCAGCGCCTGATCGCCGCGTTGGCCAACATCTTCGGTCTCGCCCTGATGGGCATCACCATCGGGCTGGGTGTCCTGCTCGCGCCGTACCTCCAGATCTACGCCTCCTTCGCGGCGCAGATGTTCATCAGCGCGTTGGAGCTGCAACCCGGCATGGTGGGCGCGGCAACGGCGTTCTCCTTCGAGGTGGCCCTCTCGGCAGGGCTGGGTCTGGGCTTCGACCTTCTCAATCAACAGCTGGCCCATTCCGCCGCGGGCGCCAAGTACCACGTCGACTGGAAGAACGAGGCATGGGCTCTCGGCCTGGGCGCGACGGGCCCGACGGGAAAGCCGGTCGCGGGCCTGGGAGAGCGCTGGATACCCAAGCCCGAGCGCGGCGGTCCGCAGTCGGTGACCTCGGTGACACAGGGCATCGAGAGCGCCGGCGTGCATGTGCCCACCCCCACCAAGGGACTGCCTAATGTAAACACCGGCAAGGGGTACGGCTTCAGCGAAGCACCGCCGGCCTACGATGCGCCCCCCGCCTACGGCGCGGCGACAACCGCCGGACCCGATGTCCGCCCTGCGGCCGGTGCGACCGAACTGTCCGCCCCGCAGCCGCTCACGGCCGGACCCACGCGTTCGTCGTCCGGCTCCGGGGGCAAAACGACGGACGCCGTGGTGCCGCCCGCGCCGACCCGTGCGTCGGCTGGCGGGTCGGAGCCTGGGCGGAACACGGCATCCGGTGCCGTGGCGCCGCCCGCGCCCACCCGTGCGTCGGCTGGCAGCGCGGAGCCCGTGCGGGGCGGCGGGACGTCCGGCGCCGCGACGACGGTACGTCAGGAGACCTCTTCCGCCGTCGCCGGGCCCGACGGGGGAACGGCTGCCGTCCGGGGAGCCGGCGGTACGGACCGCCCGTCCGGTGGCAAGGAGGCGCCCGCCCGGATCGGTGACCCGGACAAGTCGGCGCCGCTGCCGAGTACCGGTTCCGGCGGGAAGGGTATGGGTGGCGGGTCTGACGCGGCCCGCGCCGAGGCGGGTCCGGCGCCGGTCGGCGGCGGGGGCGGCACGCGGAGCGTCGGTGGGGACACGGGCGGTGCCAAGACTGTCCGCGAACAGCTGTCGCCCTCGGGCGCCGGTGACGTACGCGGCCCCGGTGGTGGGTCCGACGGAGCCAAGGGCGCTGCTGTACCCGGTTCCGAAGCCACCGACGCGGCCGGTGGTGGCCTGTCGGCAACGGGCACGGAGAGGCCGCACGACCCGGACGCCGTGGTGAGTGCCGCCGGAGCCGGTCCCATCGGGAGCGGCTCGGCGATCCACGGTGCCGGCAGGAGCTCCGAGGCGGCCCAGCACGTCTCGAACACCGGCCCCGAGGCGGGTTCCGGTGGACAGACGCGCGGTGCGGCGCGGCAGGGTGGCGCGGACGAGGTTCGGCAGCCGGGCGCGACCACCGGCTCCTCCCCGTCGACGGGTACCTCGAAATCCGGGCACGGGGACGCCCAGGCCGCCCCCACGAATGCCGCTCGCCCGGGTGGCAAGTCAGACCCGTCTCAGGCCTCGCAGTACAAGGAGATGAACGAGGTTCTGAAGACCGCTCACATCCGACGGCAGGAGGCCATCAGCAAGGGCGGCGACGTGAGTTCCCCTCAGTCCGCCAAGCCCGCTGACACCTCGAAGTTCACGGTCACCGACAATGGCCAGGAAGTCGGTCCCTTCTTCGGGAAGGGCCAGCGGCTGGACGGAGGAGAGACGCCGGCGGGACGGCCGCCGACGAGTACGGCTGCGGACGCCGCAGGTCCCAAGGCTCCGATGTCGTCTGAGCCGGGTGTGTTCTCCGGTGGGGGGCGTCGGCTTGACGGGCGGGAGCCGGGTGCTCCTGGTACTGAGCCGGAGGGTTTCAAGGCTTCGGGGTCGTCGGAGCCGAGCGCTGGCGGCGGGTCGGCGGGTGTGTTCTCCGGTGGGGGGCGTCGGCTTGACGGGCGGGAGCCGGGTGCTCCTGGTACTGAGCCGGAGGGTTTCAAGGCTTCGGGGTCGTCGGA
>NZ_JBEXEA010000057.1:0-9590 GCF_040606035.1 Streptomyces sp. NPDC005483 | reverse complement strand
GAGCCGAGCGCTGCCGGCGGGCCGTCCGCACCGTCCCGAGGAGGAGCCGAGAACCCCGGCTCCACGGGAGGGACACGCGGCAGTGCCGTGAGCAGTGGAACGGGGCACGGCAACGGCTCCGCAGGACAGGGCGTGATCAACAAGGGAGTGAGGCGAGAGGGAACCGGTCCCCGAGGGAACATCGTCGGCTTCGACTCCATCCGAGGTGCGGAGTCGCAAGAAGCCCGGCCGGCACACGGCACCGCCGAGTACGTGTCGTCAGGCGGTGGGGGAAGCGCAGGCCCGAAGCCGCCCAAGGGCTCCGGGCCTCGAGGAAACGCCAACATTCACTCGTTCAGGGACACGTTCGGTGAGGAGACCCACGGGCAGGGTGCTGATGGTGTCAACGGCCCCCGGGGAGAGAACGGGCCGTCCAGCACGTTGAACAACAACAAGCGGTCGGCCACGCAAGTGGCGAACCACGGTCCGAGCCAGGGTCTGGCCGGGGGAGGCGGTGCCATCGGCCGAAGCTCGGCCGCGGCGGACGGAGAGTCCGCCGTCAAGAATGGCGCGGCCTCGGCAGGGCGGGAGGACATACACCTCAACGGCGAGAGGACCGAGGACGCTGCGGCGGAGCAGAGTCTGCCTCCGGTCCAGGAGGAGCAGACGGCCACGGCAAGCCCGGATGGCTCCACGGCGTCGCATACGGTGACCCGCGACGCGGAGGCCACCCAGACACGTCCCGTCGACACCGTGACCCAGCCGAACGACTCGGTCGTTCCTCGGGAGAGCCCGGCCGCCGTCGACACCGCCCAGGCCCAGCCGGTTCGCGGCGCCACGCCGACGCAAGCGGCGACCGAGCACACGTCGTCGGCCACCGGTGCCGAACCCGCCGCCAAGTCGGTGACCAATTCCTCATACCGGGGAGACACCGACGTCCGTACGCTCCAGGACCTGGCCCGTGAACAGCAAGGACAGCCCGGCGGGGGGAACGCCCAGAGTCCCGCCGGCACGCAGCCGTCGGTCGTGTCCGCTCGCACCGAGCACGGCGACACCTCCGTCCCCGCATCCACTGCGGCTCAGGGACCGGCGCGGCGGAACACCGGGGATGTCCGCGCTCAGGGAACGACCGAGCGACCGACGGCGCCGAACTCCCACTCGGCAACCCGCGCCTCGGAGCCGGGATCGGCACCGGCGGCCCCAGGCGGCGCTCATCTCGAGGCAGATCCTTCGCTGACCACCGCGCCCGCGGACGGCCTTCTGTCACCCGGACGCGCGGACGCGGATTCTGCACCTGTGCGGGCGACCGAGCCGGTGCCGGCGCCCGGCACCACACCCCGTACGGACACCGGACCTCGGACGGGTGGGATGACCGCTCCCGACACCCGCTCCCCGGCAGGCACGGCCACGCAGCCCGAATCCATCACCAGCACGCGTACCGGAACGGACGTGGCAGCGACCTCGCATCCACTGTCCACGGCATCGGAACACCGGTGGACCACGGCGCCCGCCGCGCCGGTGGAACGAACCGAAACGGTCGCAACGGGCTCGGTGACGGAGGTCGAACCCGGCACACAGCCGCGCGACACGGATGCCGCGACCGTTCCTGCTGCCCAAGGGCAGGGTGGCCGCCCGGCGGAGCCGGAGCCGCATCTGTCGGATGAGTTGGATCCTGTCATTGAGGGTCTGTCCAATGGTTCGGTGGCGTGGGCGGTCAAGACCCTGAAGGAGGTGGGGTTTGCTCTCGGTGATGCGTGGGCTGCTGGTGCGGATCGTGCTGCGGTGCCTGGGGATGAGGTGTTGGTGGTGCGGGCTGTGGCTGAGTCTGCGGCGCGGGGTGGTCCGGTGGTGTCGGTGGCGCGGTCGGCTTTGCCGGTGGCGGAGGTTGCCGAGGGTGATGTGCCGGTGCTGGTGGAGCGGTGGCTTGGGTCGCTTCAGCGGCGAGTGAGTGGTGGTGAGGTGGTCACTCCGCGGATGCTGGCGGTGCGGGACTGGCTGGTCGGGCAGTCCGAGACCATGTCCCAGGAGCAGCAGGCAGTGCTCGCGGTGGTCCATGAGTCGATGGATGAGCTGGTGCGGGTGCAGCTTGCGGAGCCGGTGGTGCTGCCGGTGGCGGAGACGCCGTTCCGGAATCTGGCGGAGCATCTGTCGGATGAGTTGGATCCTGTCATTGAGGGTCTGTCCAATGGTTCGGTGGCGTGGGCGGTCAAGACCCTGAAGGAGGTGGGGTTTGCTCTCGGTGATGCGTGGGCTGCTGGTGCGGATCGTGCTGCGGTGCCTGGGGATGAGGTGTTGGTGGTGCGGGCTGTGGCTGAGTCTGCGGCGCGGGGTGGTCCGGTGGTGTCGGTGGCGCGGTCGGCTTTGCCGGTGGCGGAGGTTGCCGAGGGTGATGTGCCGGTGCTGGTGGAGCGGTGGCTTGGGTCGCTTCAGCGGCGAGTGAGTGGTGGTGAGGTGGTCACTCCGCGGATGCTGGCGGTGCGGGACTGGCTGGTCGGGCAGTCCGAGACCATGTCCCAGGAGCAGCAGGCAGTGCTCGCGGTGGTCCATGAGTCGATGGATGAGCTGGTGCGGGTGCAGCTTGCGGAGCCGGTGGTGCTGCCGGTGGCGGAGACGCGGTTCCGGAATCTGGCGGATGCCCGACGTGACGACGTTGCCACGGCGCCGTCCACTGCTGCGCAGCGGCCAGATCCCGTACCGCTGCCCACCGCGACGGAATCCGTCGTGTCTCCGCAGACCGACAGCCGTCAGGCACACCTTGCGGACATGGAAGGTGACACCGGCCCCGCGCACAGCACTGGGACCCCTGCGGATGCCATATCGGGCCTCGTCTCTCAGGGCGACGAGGCGGAGCAGCCCATCGCGGCCGGCAGCCACGCGTCCGGACAGGTCGTCCAGGTCTGGTCCGCCAACACGAATCAGTCGCACATCGCAGGTCTGTTCCGCCTCGTGGAACAGGGCATCCGTGGCTCACTTTCACCTCAAGCGCTGTCCGGGGTGATGACACAGCTCGGCAAGTATCAGGGCGAGATGACCCCTCAGCAGCGAGCAACTTTCAGTCAGCTGAGCAACCCCTCGCCTGCGGCACCCACTCACGTCGACGGAACCAGGACTGCGACGGAGGCTGCCGCCAGAGAGGCGCTCCCGCCGAGCAGTCGTTCACGCAACCTCATGGGTCCGCGCCCGCGACTGATCCCCGCGCCGGCGGCGCCACCGCAGGCCCAGGAGCCGTCGCCCGCACACGCGGACGAGCACCAGCCCGGCAGGCAGGCGAGCCAGCACAACGATCGGCCCGAGCCGGCTTCCGTCAAGCGGGAGCGGCGCCGACGACAGTTGTTCAACCAGTCGCCGGTCACCGGGCTCAACCAAGTACTGGATGCCGCACCAGTGACCGACGTCCCGGAACAGCCGCTCGCGCAGCGCGGCCGGGTTGACTACGGCAGAATCGGCGGCGAGTTCGAGACCCAGTGGCAGCTCTCGGCGGCTGAGACCTTGGACCATGGCCACCGCCTCGCCGGTAACTCCCTGCTCACCTTGACGGTCGAGCGCCTGGGCACCGACGAGACACCGTTCCTGGAGATCGTCGGCGCGCCGATCGCCCGCCATGGCGAGCAGAACGGTATCGGCGAAGAACCGTTCTGGGAGTCACTGGAGGAGGTTCTTCGCACCCTGCAATCGGGAAAACCCGCCGACCGGCTGTTCGGAGCACACAACGGATTCGAGAGCATGGAGTACGGCCACGCCGTTTTCGTATCCGAGGACCCGGGAACGCGTAACTGGCTGTCCCCCCAGTGGACTGTCGGGATGCATGCCTCGGAGCTCTTCGACTTCATCATGGAAGACGTCCTGCCGCTGTCCACCGTCCAGAGCCCGCTGACCGCTCGCGTGGACGCCCAGGCCGGCGCGGCCTTCGCCAAGGAAATCGCGGCGCACTTCTACGCCGATGCCCACGGGCTGTCCGCAGTCGACCCGACTCTGGCGTGGCATACCCTGGATGACGCCGAGTACCGCTCCCTGGCAGGCGTGCTCCTGCTGGTGTTCACCCAGGCGATCACCATCGCGCACACCCAGGACGACGAAGCGGTCGGCCAAGCCCGACGCTGGCCCAAGAGCTACACGCTCGTCGCGTCCCGGCACGACCCTCACAAGTTGGCGGAGGCGCTTTCGGCCCAGGCGCGTGACTACCTGAACGTGCATGCCGATCAGATTCGCCAGGCCTTCGTGCGGTACGCCGAGCGCCTCCTCAATACCCGACGGGTTCAGGACCCGCTCTACGCGAGCGTCACCCTTGGACTGGTCAGTGTGCGGAACTACCTGGACAGCTTCCTGCTGCGTGACCCCGACCGGTCGACATCGCAGAAGGCACTGGGCATGATGACCGTCTTCGACGAATTCGACGGCCGTAAGCTGCTGGTCGAACTGCGGTACCTGCCGGATGTGCGGAACGTTTCCGATGCCCGCCAAAGCTACGAAACTCTCAAGCGGCTTGCCTACTCCCGGCACGAGGCGGCGGCGCGCCGAGGCGTACTGGGCTCCGGGCACCACGAGGAGAAGCAGCGATTGCTGGAGGCGCTCGGTCAGAATGCCCTGGTACATATGCTGGGGCGCCTGGTACGCAGTATCGACGCGCTGAACACCGTCGACCATCAGTCGGCCCACGGATTCAGGCCGCTCGACCAGACGGACGTACGGATTCTGATGCACCGTGTGCTGGATCTGAACGGTGTGGACGTTGCGCTGCCGGACAACATTGCTCTGGTGACGAGTACCCGCCAGCGAGCGCAGGTGTCCGATGTCCTGCTGAAGTTGGGCGCTGATCTGACGTCGTTCGCCTTTGCGTTCCACGGCGCCGACCAGGGCCGCGGCGGTTGGGAGACGGTCGGGCCGCACTGGGCCCAGGCCATGCGCGACGTGGCCCGGCTGCGTGAGTACCTGGCCGGTGAACGGGCGGACTGGCCACCGCGCAGTGTCATCGACCTGTGGGGGAGCAGCTACGTCGGGTCAAGCAGGCCGAGCCGTGACACGAGCGGGATCGACGAGGCTGTGCGCCAGGTACTGCACCGCCCGGACCTGACGAATCTGCGGGAGGTCCTGCACCAGACGAGCATCTGGCGCGGTCGGAACGCTGGCGTGCAGGGAACGATCGACTCGGTCGTCGAGATGCTGGAACGGGACGTCCTCTACATGCTGGGTGACAGCATGAGGGTGGAGGAAGCCGCCGCGGGCCAGGACCGGGCCAGGACCGGCCCCCGTGCCTTCCGACCCTCCGTCGGGGTGCTGAATCAGTGGGCCGACAAGTTCGCGTACGCACGCGAGTACCTCGACGAGGCGGAGGACGTTGACGAACTCCGGGCCGCCGCCGCGGTACTGCTGGCGGAGTACCTCATTGAGCTCCCTGCCACGGATGGGTCGCACGCGTCCGACGCCGGGAGCGAGCGTGAACACTACGGCAAGGTCGTCGACGTGGTCGCCTTCGCGCTGGGACAGAGTCGGCATCTGGCCCATCCGGACCGGCGTGCGCGTGGTGTCGCCCAGGGCGCTGCCGAGGCGTTCGGTGGTACGGACATCGTGAGTCAGCGGCCGTCGAACACGGTCACGGTGTCCGGCACCGGCCGGGCTGCCGTGTCCACCTCGGCCGGACTGGCCCGCATCTCGAGCAGGTGGCAGCAGCGGAACAGGGGCATGCTTCGTCTTCTCGAACAGGGAATCAACGGCACCCTTTCCCCCACAGCTGTGAGGAGTCTGCAGGAGCAACTCGAAGCTCTGGTCCCGGAGATGACTCCGCAACAGCGGGCCACCTTCCGCAGGCTCAGCACCCCTGTCGGCGCGGCACAGGCCGACCGGAACGGCGCGAGGACCGTCGCCCCGCCGCGCCGCCCGCACGGCCCGCGCACTCACCGGACGGCAAGCCCCTCGGAGACTCCCGCGGCGCCGGTCGGCCAGGCCACTGGTGACACCGCGACCGGTGCCCGGTCGCTTTCGAGGCCTGCGGCGACGGGAACCAGGGTGCAGGGTCCGCGCCCGAGGCCGGACCGGGCGCGAAGCTCCGAAGCGAACGTGGAGCAGACCGCCGCGCCAGCCGTCGACATGTCTGCCCCGAGCCTCGCCGGCCGGGAGCGGCGTAGGGGGGGGCAGCTCAGCCGGGAGGACGCGGCCGCGCTGAGCGCCGCACTCAACCTTGGGGACGACGCCCCCGCGAGCGAGCCTGCCAAACCGATGGCGGAGGCGCCCACAGGGATCCGGTCGGCGGAGCCCGGTCAGGAACTCCCGCACATCGACTACGGCAAGATCGGCGCGGAGTTCGAGACCGACTGGGACTTGGAGGTTCCCGACAACTATCACCACGGCAGGATTCTGGCGGACGACGGGCGGCTGAAGCTCACCGTGGAGCGGGTGCGCCCCGGCGCGGCACCGTTCCTGGAAATCGTGAGCATGCCGATCGCGTACCGGGGGGAACCGGGCGGCATCCCGGAGGAGCAGTTCTGGCGTTCGCTCGGGGACACCCTCGAAACCTTGAACCGCACGGGCGGCGGCAGACTCCACGATCTGTTCGGCCCGCACAGCGGCTTCGTCGTACACCACGCGGACGCCGTGCTCTCCACGGACGAGGGACGCGAGCTGACACTCGATCCGCAGTGGACCGTCGGCATGCACCCCACCGAACTGCTCGACTTCCTTCTGGACGACATCCGGTCGCTCTACCACGCGAGCAGCCCGGACGACCCGGACCAGGTCGACCTGGCCGTCGGTGCCGCCTTCGCCAAGGATCTGGCGGCGAACTACTTCGCCCACGCACACGGCGTTCTCGTCCCCAACACAGCCATCGCGTACCACCTGCTGGACGACAACGACGTCCGGTCCCTGGCGGGCATGAGCATGCTGATCTTTCTCCAGGCGATTGCGGCCGTGCGAGGCGGCAATGACGTTGCGGCCGGAAACAAGACGAGAAGGTGGGTCAAGAGCTATCTGACAGTCGCGTCACGGCACAGCCCCGCCACCCTGGCGGGGGCACTCAGCCCGGCGGTGCGTGACTATCTCGAAGTGCACGCGGAACAGGTGCTGGCCAAGTTCGCGGAGTACGCCCACAGGATCCAGACCCGCGACGCCCGCCACTTTGATCCGCTCGCCGATCAGTTGGCCGGTGCCAGCGTCCGCCAGTACCTCGAGAACTTCCTGCTCCGCCGTCCTCCGGTCCACGTGGACCAGCACGCCTTGACCATCGAGACCACCTTCGACGAACTGGACGGTGGCAAGGTGCTCGTCGAACTGCGGGATCTGCCGGAGGTGAGGGGAGTCGGCGAAGCCCGCGACATGTACCTGACCCTCAAGAAGCACGCCCACCACCGCTTCGAGATCGCCGCTCGCCGAAACCTGACGGGCTCCGCTTCCCCTGCGGTCTCCCTCTACCGGTGGGTGTCGGCCGACACCGATCTCGCCAAAACCGTGCACATGCTGGTGCGCAGGATCGACTTCCTCGACGGTGTCCGCCGCCGCGCCGGCTTCGGCGAACCGCTCTGGGGCGAGGAGATCGCCGGCATGCTGCGCCGTGTGCTCCGGCTCGCTTCCGATGGCAATGCGGTCGGCGGGCAGATCCCGCCGTATCTTCAGGACGAAGGGGAACGCGCAGTCGCCGCCGAGGTGCTGAGCGTGGTGGAGACACGGATCAGGGAATTCGCTGTCCAGGTCAACGTTCCACTCAACCACGTCGCGTGGAACGAGACCCGAGGGCCGTGGGACCAGGTCATGGCGGACCTCTCGTGGCTCCGTGAGACGCTCGTCGCCGAGCCGGGTTTCTGGCCGCCGTCGGCCGGCGTGCTGGAGACCATCGCCACGTCCAGCCACCATGACCTCCGTGACGCCGTGGCACGCGTGACCTTGGCGCCGGAAGACACCCTGGCCCTGCGGGACGTGCTGGCCCAGGCCGAGGAGTTCGGCGAAGCGGTGGGCGAGAACCACCCCTCGGCCGTCGGGGACCTGGAGCGCTGGGCGCTGCACGCGTTGACCGTTGCCACACGCACCGACGGTGGCCTGTCCACCGCGGCGAGCACGGACGCGGAGCTGGGTTCTCGGGCCCAACCGTCGGTCGCCGACCTGCGCCATTGGACCGACCTCTTCGACTTCGCACGCGACCTGCTGCCTTACCTGCCTGCGGCGGACGACGTGTGGACGACGGCCCGGCAGATCGTCCAGGAGCACCACGTCTCTCCCCTCGCACCGGGAGAGGACGACTCGGTGGAGGCGGGCGCCTACCGCTGGCTGCACAACAGGGTGGTCGACGTCGTCGTCTCCACGCTCTTCCAGTACAGGGGCTCGCCGAACGCGCTGCACTACGCCACCGGCGTCGCCCAGCAGATGGCCGTCGCGTTCGACAGCGCTCGCCCCGCCTGGGACGGCAGTGCCCCGTCGGCTGATGCGCCGGTGCAGGTCTGGCAGGCACGTGACACCGACGTCACCGCTCATGGCCTGCGATCAAGGCTGCGGGACGCCATTGACGGGCCGGCCCGGGACACCAGGCTCATCGCCCAGCTGCTGCTGGCCATCCGCAGATGGGAGGGCCGACAGGAACAAGACCTCACGGGCGACACCCTCCAGGCGGCGCTGGATGACCATTACTGGGCCAATGACCTCTTGCTCGCAGCGACTGTCCCGACTGCGGACGTTTCTGTGAACATCGTGCGCGCAGCCGAAGAGGAAGTGACGCGCACCGCGGCGGTCCTTGTCTCTCTCGGCGTGGACCCGAAGCTTCTCCGTCGCCGCGCCGCACCGAGCGGAGTGGAGAGCCCGGAAACAGAGGACGGCACCGCACCGGCACAGCAGCTCGCGACCGTCGGCGCGATGCCTGCGGCCGAGGACCGTCCGGACACCCCATCGGAGGGGGAGACCGCCCCGGCGGCTGCGGACGAGCCGGACCAGGCTGTCGGCGCCCCCCGGGTTCCCGACACGGACCGCGCGCCGGTCACGGACCCGGACGTAGCCACCAGGAGCAACCCCATCAGGTACTCGGAAGCCGCCGCCCCGAACATCGCCGAGCTGGTCGGGACGGTGTGGAAGCCCCAGGAGGGGACGCCGGCCGAGGCTGATGCGAGCCGCGTGGCCCAGGCGGTCGTGGATCACATCGGGCGCACCCTGGCCACGGCCGGCGTCGACCCGCAGTCCCGCGACATCTACGTCGACCTGTCCAGCTTCCCGGGCAAGGAGAGTGACTGGCTCACCCACGTCTTCAGCAAGGTGCCCGATATGGCGCGTCACTCGGTGCGCGTGATGTTCTCCGGCTTCGACGTGAACCTCTGCCCCGATTCCGATCTCGATGCCGACTTCGTTCCCATGGACGCCTGATCACTTGCGGGCCCGGCCGATCGGCCGGGCCCGCAGGCGGCGCGCCCCGGTCACTGAACCTCTTTCATCCTGGGGTCTGAGGAGTGAAACAGGCTGGTCAGGTGGGGTGACGTGGCGAAGCCCCTCGTCGTTGGTGTGGTGATCTCACTCAACACGCCGACGGCCGGGGGGCTTCGTTGGTTCTATCCTTCCACGCTCGACGTCCCGCACGAGCTGGTCGAGCATGTCTCCTGGCTCATCTACACCCGAAGGCGTGAACTTCGCTCGCCGTGGCGGAA
>NZ_JBEXEA010000056.1:0-39148 GCF_040606035.1 Streptomyces sp. NPDC005483 | reverse complement strand
GCGCTCATCTGGTACCTCCGGGGCGTTGGATGGTGCGGGCGGATGGGGAACCCGTGGGCGGCCCCGGCCGGGGCCGCCCACGGGTTCGGTCCCTCGTCAGTTCCAGGGAGTCGCGGTGAGCCAGCTGGTGTCCTGGGCCCACGACTTCGTGTTGTCCCAGGTGTTGGTGCCGCCGTTGCCGGCGATGTAGGCCGTGTAGTTGTAGTGGCGGAGGTACTTGGTCGGGAAGTTGGAGGACTGGAAGGAGGTGCCGGTCCCGCTGTTGCCCGCGGTGGGGCAGAAGGTGGCGTCCTTCGCGAACGAGCTGCCGCCGGTGTCGGTGTTCAGGTAGAGCTGGTAGTTGGAGTGGCGCAGGAACTGGCCGGGCTTGTCGGCGGACTCGAAGGACAGGCAGGAGGTGTTGGCCAGTCCGGCGCGGACGATCCAGGTGGCGTTGGCCTTGTCGGTGGCCGGGCTGGCGGAGTTGATGCTGGAGATGACGACCTTGGTGTCGGCGCTGTTGTGGCGCAGGTAGTGGGAGGTGCAGCAGGGCGAGGTGGTGGCCTGCAGGGAGATCCGGGAGCCGGGGGTGAGGGTTCCGGTGCTGGTCGAGCCGCTGTTGTAGCCGGCGGCGGTGATGTTGGCCTGGACGGCGTTCTCGGTGGCGTCGGAGGGGTAGCCGGAGGTCATGACGCCTTCGTAGAAGGTGCCTTGGCCGGTGTTGCTGTTGTCACCGCCGATGCCGAGGATGATCGCGCCCTGCTTCTTCATCGGGTTGTAGCCGCCGACGGTCGGGCGTATGCCGTCGTAGAAGGTGGACAGGCTGCCCGACTGGGCGTTGCCGCCGCGGATGGCCCAGTGGTTCGGGCCGCCCTTGACGATGGCGGAAGTGAACCGGTGGTTGATGGTCGGGTCGCCCGCGTTGACGCCGCGGTTGACCCCGGAGAACAGACCGTTCTCCAGGTCGGCCATGACCCAGGGGCCAGTGCCGCTGCCGGAGCCCCAGCCCGTGCTGGTGCCGAAGTAGATGGCCTCCATGGTGCCGTTGCCGTCGTCGTTGCCGGTCGTCTCGGCGTTGCCGTAGTCGAAGCAGCAGCCGCCGTTGACGTGCGTGCCGTCGAAGATGGCGTACATGCCCTCGGGCTGGTCGCCGGTGGCGATGCCGTTGGTGTTGTTGTTGCGGTAGCCGGTGCCGGGGGCGACGTAGACGCCGTAGGCCTTGTGACCGCCGACGGTGACCGGCGCCTCGAAGGCGTTGGCCAGGTTGTCGTTCCCGTTCTCGGCCGGTCCGGGCCAGTAGCCCTTGAGTGCCTGGGTGAGGTTGTTGTGCTTGGGGGACTGGTCGTAGATGACGGTGATGACACAGCTGGTGTTCGCGCAGAAGGAGTCCTGCTGCGTGGCGTCGGCGTATCCGCCCGCGCTCAGCAGGCCGATGTCCTTGGTCGCGTTGTCGGAGGCGCGCTTGACCTGGTAGAGAGGGCCGTTGTACGCCCCGTACAGGGCGCGGGTGGTGCTGTGCGCGGCGACGCAGGGACTGTTGCCCGCGGCGTAGATGTCGCACGGCCCCTGGGTGGCGGCCTGCGAGGGGGCGGCCGTGGCGGTGAGCAGGCCGGCGGCGAGGGTGGCGGTGGCCCCTGCCGCCAGCAGCGCGCGTCTGGCGCGGCGCATCCACTGTTTCTTGATCATGAAGTACTCCTACGCAGAGTGGAGTGGGAGGTGAGTGGAACTCCCGGGTGCCGCCATCGCGGCGGCAGCCCGGCCCGGCGGTGGCTCCGGGGGCCGGCCAAGGCGGCGGGCGCCTTCGCCGGAGTTCGCTGGGTCCGCCGCCGGAACGGAGGACTCCGCAGAGCGCTCACGGTGAGGCCTCACCGTGAGACGGTCGGGTCAGCTCGTCACGCGGAAGGTGGCGTCGCCGCGCCCCGTCGTGGTGGTGATCGGGTCGAGCTTCAGGTAGTAGGCGTAGTGGCGGATGTAGCGGTCCGGGTAGTTGTACGACTGGAACGACGACCAGGTGGAGTCGGCGAGCCCGGCGACCTTTCGGAAGGTGGCGTCCGCGGCGAACTGGCTGCTGCCGTCGTAGAGGGCGAGCTGGAAGTCGTAGTTGGCGTGGCGGAGGAAGTAGCCCGGGTAGTTCACCGACTCGAAGGAGACGGTGCCGGTGCCCGCCAGACCGGGCCTGAGCCGGAACTGCGAGTCCTCGACAGGGGTGACGGTGGGGTCGATGCGCACGTCGAAGTTGATCTGGCGCACATACCGGTCCTGGAAGTTGTACGACTGGAGCCGCTGGGCCGGGCTGTTGGGCCAGCGGGCGAGCACGCGGCTCTCCTCGGCGGCCGTGAGGGTCATGATCGCGCCGTGGCGCTTCGGGGTGCCGCCCATGTCGTAGCCGGTCGCATCCTGAAGCCGGTAGGTGCTGACGTCGAACGGGTTGGTCGTCAGGATCGGCCGGTATTCGCGGACGCCCTGCGGGTTGTTGTAGTCGATGTAGAGGGCCCACTCGTCGCGGTCCCCGAACTTCATCCAGACCGGGCCTTCGACCACGTTGCCGGTGAGGCCGATGCTGGAGAGGTTGCCGAGGTTGGTCCACGTCCCCAGGATCGAGTTGCTGCCCTCGACGTTGTTCTGGCCGTCGCCGGAGACCCGCAGGTAGCGGTAGGGGCCGGTACCGGCGGGCATCTCCGTCATCTGGGTGTCGACGACCGGCGTGCTGCCGGGGGGATCGATCCAGATCTGCGGGGTGGTGATGGTGCGGAAGTCCTTGGTGCGGGCGGAGTAGATGCGGTACTTGAAGATGCCGTTCACCGTGGCGTTCGTCGCCCAGTACAGGACGTAGTCGTTGGTCTCGGGGTTCCAGATCGCCTCCGGTGCCCACGCGTTCTTTCCGCCGGGGATCAGTCCGGCGGCGCCGAGCAGCCACGGCTTCGACCAGGTCACCAGGTCGGTCGACTCCCACACCACGAAGTTGGGGCTGCCGTTGGTGTACGTCGAGCCGCAGCGGATGCACAGGTCGGTCGCGATGATCCAGTACTTGCTCCCGTCAGGAGAGCGCACCAGTGCGGGGTCGCGCACCCCCTTCGTGCCGATCGTGGAGTTCAGGACCGGCGCTCCGCCGTTGAGGTCGTTCCAGTGCAGGCCGTCCGCGCTGTGCGCGAGGTACAACATCTGTCCGGTCGCGGAGTCGCCGGTGAAGTGCACCATCAGGTAACCGGGGTCGGCGGCGGCCGCCCGTTGGGGTGTGGTGAGGGCTTGCCCCGTGAAGAGGAGACAGACGGCGAGCAATATCACCGTCAGCCGGGCGCGGAGCGCAGACATGGGATCTCCTGTCGTGTGCGGGTGCCACCGCCGGGCGAAGGGGGAGCGGGGTGGCGGGGGAACTTGGTCTCGAAGTGGGCGGGACGGGACCCGGCTGCCGCGCGAGCCGGAGGGACGGATCCGAACGACGGCGTTTCACTGCTTCGCCCATGACTCCGTGGTGACGGCGGGTCAGGGCGCTCCGACACGTGCGTCCGCCGAGGTGGGGCGGTCGCGACTCGGGCCGGGCGTCTGTGCCTCTCAGTTGAACGATATATCGAACACTGTTCGGGAAATCGGGCAGAGGTTAGATCCCGAAAAGACGGCGCGTCAATACATCCGACACATCCGATTTACCGAACGTGCAAAGGAGCGATCCGGCACTCACCCGCCCCCGGTCCGGCTCATACGAGGTATGCCCCGTCCGCTTCCGGGAGGAGGACGGGGTCCAGTTCCCCTGACCGACCATGGCCGGCGGCGCGAACAAGGCCCCCCTGTTCGACGCCCGGCGCGCCTACCGGAAACGCCGCCGAGAGCAGGGTCGGGCAGGCCACGGTGGCTAAAGGAGGCCATGGGCGCCGCAGCGCTCAACCCCGCCGGACGATCACCTGCCCAACGTCCGCCCAGTTTCTGTTATTGCCCGGTCGCCCCCCCGTCTCCTGTACATGCACGCGAGACGACAGATCAGTCGGCGCGCCATGCTCAAGGCGACGGGCGCCACAGCCGTCGGTCTCGGTGGCGTCGCCACCCCCTCGGTGGCGGCGGGCGGAGCCTTCGCGCACCCCGGCCTTCTCCATACCGGCACCGACCTCGCCCGCATGGCCGCCGAGGCGAAGGTCCGCGCCGCGCCCTGCACCGCCGGGTGCGCGAAGCTGACCGCCAACCCGTATGCGCAGAGGGGCTGCACCGACCGTCCGCAGGCCATCGTGCACGGGAGCGTGGAACCGCGCTCCTGCAGTACGTGGCCGCAGAACTACGGGATGACCCGACAGCCCGGTAAGAATTTCGTGTTCACGGGCTAGACACGACCAACGTCCATGTCCGTTAATTCATCCCATGTGTCAGCGAGGATCTTCGTTCCATATTTCGGACGACGTTTGAAACATCGAACCTGGTGAGGAAGTTGTCGTCGGCCTGTCGCTGTAGGACGCCGCGTCGGCAGCACACGAGCCCGTGACGCGCCACGCCCGACCGTCGGACGTGTGAGCCGGCACATCAAAGTCCAAGCAGTCGCTCTGCCGTATTGAAAGGCTCAAGATGTCTTCCTTCGTCAACAGGCGTCGTCTCCTGCAGCTGGCCGGGGCCACCGTGGCCGCTTCTGCCACCGGATCCTTCCTCGGCGCGTCTTCCGCCCAGGCGGCCATCGCCCCCGCGAGGACCGACATCGGGGTCTTGGCGCACCCCTTCGAACTCGGCCAGGTCCGACTCACCGCGAGCCGGTGGCTGGACAACCAGAACCGCACCCAGAACTACCTGCGGTTCATCGATGTCGACCGGCTGCTGTACAACTTCCGCGCCACCCACAAGCTGTCCACCAACGGCGCGGCCGCCAACGGCGGCTGGGACGCGCCGAACTTCGGCTTCCGCACCCACATCCAGGGGCACTTCCTCACGGCATGGGCACAGTCGTATGCCGTGACCGGGGACACCACCTGCCGGGACAAGGCCACTTACATGGTCGCGGAACTGGCCAAGTGCCAGGCCAACAACAGCGCCGCCGGTTTCAACCCCGGGTACCTCTCCGGCTACCCCGAGTCCAACTTCACCGCTCTCGAGCAGGGAACCAGTGGCGAGGTGCTGTACTACACGATCCACAAGACCCTCACCGGCCTGCTGGACGTATGGCGCCACATCGGCAGCACACAAGCCCGGGACGTGCTCCTCGCCCTGGCCGGATGGGTCGACTGGCGCACCGGCCGGCTGACCACCCAGCAGATGCAGACCATGCTGCGCGTCGAGTTCGGCGGCATGAACGCCGTGCTGACCGATCTCTACCAGCAGACAGGTGACGCGCGGTGGCTCACTGTCGCCCAGCGGTTCGACCACGCCGCGGTGTTCGACCCGCTGGCGGCCAACCAGGACCAGCTCAACGGGATTCACGCCAACACCCAGGTACCCAAGTGGATCGGTGCCGCCCGGGAGTACAAGGCCACCGGCACCGACCGCTACCGGGACATCGCCACCAACGCCTGGAACATCACCGTCAACGCGCACACCTACGCCATCGGCGGAAACAGCCAGGCGGAGCACTTCCGCGCCCCGAACGCCATCTCCGGCTACCTGACCAACGACACGTGCGAAAGCTGCAACACCATCAACATGCTCACCCTCACCCGGGAGCTGTTCACGCTCGACCCTAACCGCGTGGCGCTGTTCGACTACTACGAGCGGGCGTGGCTGAACCAGATCATCGGCCAGCAGAACCCAGCCGACGACCACGGCCATGTCACCTACTTCACCCCCCTCAAGCCGGGAGGGCGACGCGGTGTCGGCCCGGCGTTGGGCGGCGGCACCTGGAGCACCGACTACGGCACCTTCTGGTGCTGCCAGGGCACCGGCCTGGAGATGCACACCAGGCTGATGGACTCCCTCTACTTCCACAACGACACCACGCTGACCGTGAACATGTTCGTGCCCTCGGTGCTCACCTGGACGGAGCGCGGCATCACCGTCACCCAGTCGACGGCCTACCCTGTCAGCGACACGACGACCCTTCAAGTCACCGGCAGCGTCAGCGGAACCTGGGCGATGCGCATCCGTATACCGAGCTGGACCACCGGCGCCACCATCAGCGTCAACGGCGTCGCGCAGAACATCACCACCACGCCCGGCAGTTACGCCACCCTGAGCCGCTCATGGACCTCCGGCGACACGGTCACCGTCCGCCTGCCCATGCGGATCGGCATCCGACCGGCCAACGACAACGCGAACGTCGCCGCGATCACCTACGGCCCGGTGGTCCTGTCCGGCAACTACGGTGACTCCACGCTCAGCTCCCTCCCGTCGCTGACCACGTCCTCGATCAAACGGACCAGCAGCAGTTCACTCGCCTTCACCGCCACATCCAGCGGCTCCACCGTCAACCTGGGCCCGTTCCACGACGCGCATGGCTTCAACTACACCGTCTACTGGAACACCACCGGCAACACCGTCCGTCTCGCCAACGCGGCAAGCGGTCTCCTGCTGGGCATCCAGAACATGTCCACGGCCAACGGCGGCCGCGCTCTGCAATGGACGGACAACGGCACCGCCGACCACAACTGGGAAATGATCACCGACGGAAGCGCGGTCCGCTTCCGCAACGCCAACAGCGGCAAGGTGCTCGGCGTCCTGAACATGGACACGACCGACGGCGCGACCGTCCTGCAGTGGTCGGACAACGGCACCGCCGACCACAAATGGACCCTGCTCGACCAGGGCGACGGGACCTACAAGATTCGCAACGTGAACAGCGGCAAGGTGCTCGCCATCGCGGGCAACTCCACCGCCGTCGGCGCGTTCGCGGTTCAGGACGCGGACGACGAAACCGCCGACAACCGCTGGCGCATCGTGCTGAACTAGCGCCGCATCAGACAACGTTCGCCCTGTGGCGCCACTGGAAACTCGTCGAAAAAGCCTGCCGGGCGTGGCCGGGGATGGGCCTTTCCTGGCCACGTAGGGGTGCTGGGCGGACGTGGGGTCGGGGCCTGGAGTGGGTTGCCTCCCGGTCTCCTCCGAGGGGGCCGGGTGGACCGGACCGTACGCACCGTCGAGGATGTTCTCGAGCTCTTGGACGGGCTCTTCGCATCTGAATCCGAGGCTGGCCGCTTGGCGACCGGTGACGGCAAGGACTTCTGGGATCGCTTCTATGCCGACCGGTCAAGGCTGGTTCCGTTCTTCGTGGCGAAGCCCGACGAGAACCTGGCCGTCTATCTCGACCGGGGCCTGATCGCTCCCGGTCGGGCCCTGGACCTGGGCTGCGGAGCGGGCCGCAATGCCCTGTTCCTCGCCTCGCGCGGCTTCGAGGTGGACGCGGTCGACCTCTCCGCGGTGGCCGTCGCGTGGGGCGAGGACCGTGCTCGCGAGGTTGGCGTCGATGTCCGATTCCTCTGTGGTGACGCTTTCGCTCTCCCCATAACCGAGTTGAGTGGCCCGTACGACCTGGTCGTCGACTCAGGATGCTTCCACCACTTGTCGCCGCACCGCCGCGTTAGCTACCTGAGTCTCCTCGACCGCGTCCTGGCACCCGGCGGTCATCTCGCCCTCACCAGCTTCGCTGCCGGCGAGGGAGGAATGGGTTCGGAACTCGCCGACGCGGACCTCTACCATGAGCGCGAGTTGCAGGGCGGCCTCGCTGCGCTGCATCTTCTCTGACCTGGTGGAGGTCGAACTGCGCCGCATGCGGGAGGAGCCGCCCGAGTCAGCACTCTTCGGTGTGACGTTCCTGTGGACCGCGTTGTTCCGTCGGGATGCAGCCTCTGCCACATCAGGCGACATTCACTCTGTTCACGACCTCGCGTAGGCGCTCGTCCTGGGCATGCTTGTTCCGCCAGATGATGCAGCGGCGGATCATGCTGCCCTGCTCCTTGTGGCTGGGGTGGTCGGTGCCGTCCAGGGTGAAGTAGCGCAGGGCGGTGAACTGGGCCTCGATCCGGTTGAGCCATGAGGAGTTGGCCGGTGTGTAGGTGATCTCGACGTTGTTGGCTTCGGCCCAGTCCGCGACCCGGCGGCACCGCTTGGTGGCCAAGTGCGGCGAGTAGACGCCCCTATGTCGCTCGACCACCCAGCGCCTTTTTCGCGACGTCAAACGGTCTTCACGCTCTGGGTGTCGATGGCCGAGGCGGTCGGTTCGGGTTTGCGGCCGTCTATCACGCGGGCCAGCGCGGTGCGACGAGGGCTTTTCGCCTGGCATCACTTCACGGTCACGTAGATCTTGCGCACGGTTTCGATGGTCTTCCACACGCCGACGAAGCCAGGCTTCATGACAAGGCTGTCGCCCGCCTTGTAGACCACCGGCTCGCCACCTTCCGGCGTGAGTTCCATGAGGCCGGCGAGGATGTGGCAGAACTCGAACGTCTCGCCCTTGACCGAGTGCATCTCGCCGGGCGTCGCCTCCCAGACTCCCGTATGGATCGACTCCGCACAGGCGACGTCTTGGGCCCAGGTTCTGAACATGGGGTCGCCGGAAATCAGGCGCTCCGGGAGCGGTCCGGACTCGTGCGGCGTGAAGGAGGGATGGGTGTCGATGGTCTTCAGGAGCGACATGTTCTCTTTCCCTTGGGCTCGGGAAGTCGATGGCCGCCCACCCGTGCCCGGCGGTGTGGAAACCGGGCACCGGTGAGGCCCTTCGCGGTGCGTGGTGCGGCGCGGTCAGGGCATGATCGCCGTCAGCTCACGGGCACCGCGAGGTACCGGTAGTCCAGGAACTCGTCGGTGCCGGCGCGGCCGCCCTCCCAGCCGAGGCCGGACTGCTTGACGCCGCCGAAGGGTGCGGCCGAGTTGGAGACGAGGCCGGTGTTGAGGCCGACCATGCCCATCAATTTCGAAGAACTGATCGTCACCGACAGCACGGGCACGTCGCTGCAGCGGGGTGGCCGGTCGACGCCCGCGGATTCCTCAACTGACCGGCCCGGGATGGCACCCCTGGCCGAGCCCGCCAACCCGACCGACCTGCCCGTTCGTGCAAGGAATGTCTGGGTGCGCTCGACAAGGTCAGGGCCCGCCCACAACGGCCGTGTGAAAAGAAAGGAAAACAACGGCATCAGCCGCACCGAGATACTTGATCCGGATCACCGTCGCGGGCTCCGGACGCCGCCGGAGCCTGCCTCTGGCTCCACATGACGGTCGTCGGCTCAGTAGGTGTCTTGATCCCCGGCCGTGAGGTGTGTACGGCTGGATCATCTGGGTTGTGGGAGCTGACGAGACGGCTCGGATCGTTGCCGGGTGCGGGCATGCCGTCGGCGACGGGCGTCGCGGAACGACGTTACGGGAACGCTGCGGCCAGCGCCTCGCTAACATCTTGAACACCCTCTGTTCTGCAGGGTAGTTGAGGATGACTGACGGGTACTTCGAGCGGCCCGGTCGCGGAAGAACACGCGAGGCACCTTGAGATGACCGGACTTCGACTCAGGCGTGAGCGGCTTGCCCAGTCGTCCTTGAGAGCGCATGCCGTGCTGTCACGACCCGGAGCAGCTCCGCGCCCAGCTCCTTGCGCTGGTCGGGGGCCGCGTCCAGGCCCAGGCCCAGAACCTCACCGACACCCCCGACCACGTGGTCACCTGTTTCTGCGCGGGAGCCGCTTTTCCTTGCCCGCCGTGGCCCGTCGAGCGGGGCACTGTCCTGGCCGCCGCGGACGGCGGGGTCCTGCGCTTGCAGCGTCCTGGACCCCACCGCACCCGACACCCGCCCCGAGACGGCTGCCGGCCGCGTCAGCGGCGCCTGGGAGGTGGCCGACGGCCCCCGCGCCCCGGGCGGTGTTCGCCGCCGTGCGCATCGACGGACCGGTACGGGGCTGACGGTCAGGTTCCCGGCTTCTAGAACATGCCGTTGTCGTTGGCGGAGGTCTCCGGGACGTTCTGGATGACGTCCCAGTGCTCGACGATCTTGCCGTTCCGCACCCGGAACAGGTCCAGGATCGCCGTACCGCGGTCTCCGGGATAGTTGACGTAGTCGCTGTGGATGGCCACCAGGTCGCCCTCGGCGATGATCCGCTTCGGGGTGACCGTCAGCTGCGGTGCCGAGGCGAAGTAACCGCCGAGGCCGGCCTTCGCGGCGGGCACGCCGCTCTGCATCTGCGTGTTGTGCTGGAGGTAGCCGGGGTCCCAGTAGCGGTCGAGGGCGCTCAGGTCCTTGTGGACGATGAGCTCGTCGAAGGCCTTGACGACCAGTGCCTCGTTGGCCTGGGTGAGCCGGTGGTCCAGGGGCTGCGAGACCTTGGGCGAACTCAGCGTGGAGAACATGTCGTTGCCGCTGGCCGTGGTGTCCGGCACGTTCTGGATCACGTCCCAGTGCTCGGCGATCTTGCCGCCCTGGAAGCGGAAGATGTCGATGACGGCCGCGCCCTTGGTACCCGGGACCAGCACCACGTCGGAGTGGAGCATCACGAGGTCGCCCTGGGAGATGACCCGCTTGACGTTGTAGCGGGCGTCGGGGAACTGCTGGTGGATCGAGGTGGCCAGGGCCTTGAGGCCCGCCGCCCCGTCGGCTGCGGTCGGGTTGTGCTGGATGTAGTCGGGCCGTACGTAGCGGTCGACGACCGCGGTGTCACCGTGCTCGAACACCCTCTTGGTGACGGTGATGGCGACGGTCTTCTGGTAGCCGAGGCGGGCGGCATCGCCGTAGCCGCCCTGGCCGTGCACCGCGTGCCCGGCGGCCGGGCCGTGCGGGGCCGCCACGGCGGGTACAGCAGTCGCGCCCAGGACCGCGGCGGCGGCGAGGAAGGCGACGACGGCCTTGCGGGCGGGGGCAGTGGGGCCACTGGGGGGCATGGTGCGCTCCAAATGTCTCATGCGTGTGAAACCGGGGAGTAACTTGAAGGTTCAAACTCTGCATCGGCAGATAATCACCGCGCAGTGGCCCCTGTCAATCACCTTTGCCGCCCCTTGGTGTTCCTTGACCTTTCTCGACGCTCTTGCCTGGGGCGCACTCGAAGCCGTGTGCCAGGTGATCATGAAGTACACACACGTCGGACGCACGGGACTCGAGGTCAGCCGGCTTCCTGTGGTTTTCCCCGCGAGAGCTCCGCGACCTACTACTCCGCGTCCGTACTGAACAACATCTTCCTCCGGAAGGCGGCCCGGAACGCGGAGCTGCTGCTGAGGGGTGATATGCCGGGCATCTGGCCGGGAGCGCTCACGGGCACGCGTCACGCGATTCGCTCGATTCCATCGTCGTTGCACTTGAATCGAGCGCATTATTCCGACATCGTGCTTGAAGCAAGCGCAATGTCTGCCGTTCACGCAGGAGGGAGATACCGCATGGACGACATCGACCGAGCCATCCTGCGAGAGTTGCAGGTCGACGGCCGGATCCCCTACGCCGATCTGGGCCCCAAGGTGGGGTTGTCACCCTCGGCCGCGAGGCTCCGGCTGCAGCGGCTCATCGACGCCAAGGCGGTCCAGGTCGTCGGAGTGACCGACCCGATGACCATGGGCCGGCAGACGATGGCACTCCTGGGCCTGCGCGTCGACGGCGATCCCCGGGCGGTCGCCGATGAACTGTCCCGGCACGACGAAGTCGTGTACACGGTCCTGACGGCCGGCGGCTTCGACCTGTTCGCGGAGGTGGTGTGCGCTCAGCCTCCGGATCTTCTGGACTTCATCAACGACGTCGTGCGGCCCGTCGAAGGTGTCGCATCCGTGGAGAACTTCCCCTACTTCGCGATTCACACGCACCGCTTCATGTGGCACGTCGACTGAGGCATCCGAGCATCCGAGCCCTGATCTCCCGCACCAACAGAGGACCCCCGCATGCTTCCCGACGAGCACCGCACCATCGACTTCTTCGCCGAGGACGCCCTTCCCGCACCCCGCGTGGCGCCGACCGAGGCCGAGCTCATCGCCGCCGAGCACCTCGGCCTCACCGCTCGCGCGCAGTCGCTGGGCAGCCAGCAGGACGCCAACTTCCTGCTGCACACCGACGACGGGACGCCCGTGGCGATTCTGAAGATCGCCAACCCAGCCTTCGGCGCGGTGGAGATCGAAGCCCAGGACGCGGCGGCCGACCTGATCGCCTCGACCTGCCCGGAACTGCGCATCGCCACGGTCCTGCGCCGCCCCGACGGCTCCCCGCGGCGTACGACGGTGGACACCGAGAACGGTCCGGCCGTCGCGCGCCTGCTGCGCTACCTGCCCGGCGGTACGCTCTCGGGACCACGGCACCTGCCACCTGGCACCGTGGCGAGCATGGGCACGATTGCCGGAAAGATCAGCACCGCCCTGCGCGACTTCCGGCACCCGGGCCTCGACCGCGTGCTCCAGTGGGACCCGCGGCACGCCGACCGCGTCGTCGCCAAGCTCGCCGGGCACATCGACGAACCCGACCGGCGCACCGCCGTCCGGACCGCGACCGCCGAGGCCTGGGCGCATGTGCACGAGCTCGCCGCCGCGCTGCCGTCGCAGGCCGTGCACCTGGACCTCACCGACGACAATCTGGTCCGCTGCCCCGACAGCCGTCCGCCGATGCCGGACGGGGTCATCGACTTCGGTGACGTGACCACGAGTTGGGCGGTCGGCGAACTCGCCGTGTCACTGTCCTCCATGCTCCACCACGACGGTGTCGAGCCTCACCACGTGCTGCCGGCCGTCCGGGCCTTCCACTCCGTTCGCCCGCTCTCTCCCGAGGAAGCCGAGGCGGTGTGGCCGCTCGTGGTGCTGCGCGCCGCTGTCCTGGTGGCCAGCGGGCGGCACCAGGCCGCCGTCGACGAGGACAACGGCTACGCCACGGCCAACCTCGACCACGAATGGCGCATCTTCGAACAGGCCACCTGCCTGCCCCTGCCGGTGATGACCCGCCTCATCAGGGACGCGACCGGCCTGGCCGCGACCGACGTGCCTGCCCGGACGGCGCAGGCCGATGCCTCGGCACGTCCGCTTCTGCGGGACCTCGTCGCCGACGACATCGCCCTCCTCGACCTGTCCACCGACGCCGACTCCCTGGACCACGGAGCGTGGATGGACACCGGCACCGAGGCCCGGCTGGTGACCTCCGCGCTCGCGGACGGAGTGGCCGCCGTCGCCACCTGGTACGCCCGTGCGCGACTCACCCGGACACCGGCGCTGTCGGAGGTGTCCACCGCCACGGTGCCCACCGGAATCGACCTCTGGCTCGGCCGGGATGCCGTGGTGCAGGCGCCCGCCGCGGGGAAGGTCCTCGCCGCGGCGCCGGGCCGCGTGGAACTCACCTACGGCGCGCGGACGCTGTCGCTGTCCTTCCCTCGCGCGGTCCAGCCCCTGGTGACCACCGGTACGACGGTGCGGGCGGGCGAAGACCTCATCCACCTCGGCTCCGGTGCCGCGGTCCACGTCGCGCTGCGCGACGCCGACGGCCCCGCCGCCCCGCGCCTGGTGCGTCCCGAGTACGCCGCCGGCTGGCTCGCGCTCACCGCCGACCCCGCCCCACTTCTCGGTCTGCCGGCCGACACCGACCGTACGCGTGAGAGGGATCTGCTGGACCGGCGTGCCGCCGCGTTCGCCACCGTACAGGGGCACTACTACGCGAACCCTCCCCGTATCGAACGCGGTTGGCGCCACCATCTGCTGTCCGCAGACGGCCGGTCCTACCTCGACATCGTCAACAACGTCACCCCGCTGGGCCATGCCCACCCCCGCGTCGAGCAGGCGGTCTCCCGGCAGTTGCGGCGGCTCAACACCAACTCGCGCTTCCACTACACCTCCGTGGTGGAGTTCACCGAGCGCCTCGCCGCCCTCCTCCCCGACCCTCTGGACACGGTGTTCCTCGTCAACTCCGGTTCGGAAGCGGTGGATCTGGGCCTTCGCCTGGCCATCGGGACCTCCGGCCGACACGACGTCGTCGCGCTGCGCGAGGCCTACCACGGCTGGACGTACGCCTCCGACGCGGTCTCCACCTCGCTCCAGGACAATCCGAACGCCCCGGCCACCCGCCCGAGTTGGGTGCACACCGTGGACTCGCCCAACTCCTACCGCGGCCGCCACCGCGGGCCGGACGCCGTGCGCTACGCACCCGAGGCCGTCGCGGTGATCGACGAACTGGCCGCCGCCGGCCGCCCGGCGGGAGCGTTCATCGGCGAGACCTACTACGGCAACGCCGGGGGAGTCGCCCTTCCCGAGGGCTATCTCGCCCAGGTGTACGCGGCGGTACGCAATCACGGTGGCCTGGCCGTCGCCGACGAGGTCCAGGTCGGATACGGCCGGCTGGGCCACTGGTTCTGGGGCTTCGAGCAGCAGCGGGTCGTCCCCGACATCGTCTGTGTCGCCAAGGCCATGGGCAACGGCCACCCCCTCGGCGCCGTCATCACGTCCAAGGCGGTCGCGGACCGCTATCGCGACCAGGGCTACTTCTTCTCCTCCACCGGCGGCAGCCCCGTCTCCAGCATCGTGGGCCTCACCGTCCTGGACACCCTGCGCGACGAAGACCTCCAGGGCAACGCGACGCGTGTCGGCGGCCATCTGAAAAGCAGGCTTGAGGCGCTGGCCGACCGCTACGGCATCATCGGCGCCGTCCACGGCTCGGGCCTCTACCTCGGCCTCGAACTCGTCCGGGACCGCACAAGCCTGGAACCCGCCACGGAGGAGACCGCCGAACTCTGCGACCGCATGCTCGACCTCGGCGTGATCGTCCAGCCCACCGGGGACCACCTCAACATCCTCAAGATCAAGCCACCCCTGTGCATCGACACCACCGCAGCCGACTTCTTCGCCGACATGCTCGACCTGGCCCTCACCCAACTCAGCCACTCCCGCTGACGCCGGGGTCCGGCACGAAAGGAGAACTTCCGTTGCAGGTCAGCCCGTTGTGATCGGGTCGAAGCGGACCGTCGGTCCAGGGCTGTCGGATTCCTTGATCATGCGACGTACGGCTCGTTCGGAGTCGCGTCAGGCGATGGCGAAGTAGTCGGCGCCGAGGTCCCGGTACGCGGTGTGGTCGTGCGGCACCGGGGCGCACTACCAGGCCGCGCGAGGCTCACGGGAACGGGAGGGCAGGTCCGTCAATCCTGCTTCAG
Organism: Streptomyces sp. NPDC005483; assembly: GCF_040606035.1. Taxonomy (NCBI): domain Bacteria; kingdom Bacillati; phylum Actinomycetota; class Actinomycetes; order Kitasatosporales; family Streptomycetaceae; genus Streptomyces; species Streptomyces sp. NPDC005483. The sequence goes on along the minus strand of NZ_JBEXEA010000056.1, from coordinate 24,198 downwards.
CAGTCGGCTGAAGCCGTCGATGAGGACGTTGATCGCGAATTCGAAGGCCCGGTCGGCGCGGCCGGTGCCGGTGGGTTGCGCGGCCAGCGCGGCAGCCAGCCGAGGGGCCGATACCTCGGCCGGCACCGTCCACATGACTTCGGGTGCGGCCAGGTCGAGCGCCGCTCCGAAGAGGAGGTTCTCGAACGCGGTGAGCGTCACCATCACCGCCTCGGGCGCGAAGCCTGCCTCCTCCATCAGCACGACCATCCGCTCGTACACCGCCACCACCGAAGGGGCGCGGACCGGCTCGCCGGTGAGCAACCGAATCAGGTGCGGATGCGCGGCGAACGCGGCCCGGTAGGAGTAGGCGAAGGCGCGCAGGGCGGACTCCCACGGCCGCCCCTCCAGCAGGGTGGCGTCGATCTCGGTGCCGACCCTGGCCCGCAGCAGTTCGACGATGCCGGGCCGCCCGTCCACGTGGTGGTAGACGGACGCGGTCTGCACGCCGAGTCGTCGGGCGATCTCCGGGACGGTGAAGTCCCCGGTCTCGTCGACCAGCTCCAGCGCGGTGTCCGCGATCCGGTCCAGGTCGAGCAGTGCCTTTCGGGGCCGTGCCACCCGCTGTCTCCTCGTGTGATGAATGCCACTTGGTTTGCGCCGCTGCTGGGGCTATATTACCGGAAACCTAAACCTAATCGGTTTAGGTTAATCCTCGTGTGGTCCCCCATGGAAGGCTGCTCATATGGAGACGGAACTGCGCCGCGGGGCGCTCGGGACGGCCGGCATCGCGTTCTTCGTGATCTCCGCGGCCGCGCCGCTCATGGTCCTTGCCGGGGTCGCCCCCTACGCGATCCTGGTCGGCGGAGTCGGTGCGCCCTCGGCCTACCTGCTCGGCGGCCTCGTCCTGACGGTCTTCGCAGTCGGATTCACCACCATGTCCCGGCATGTCACCAACGCGGGTGCCTTCTACGCCTACATCACCAAGGGCCTGGGCCGCCCAGCCGGAGTCTCCGCCGCCGTGCTCGCCCTGATGTCCTACAACGCGGTGCAGATCGGCATATACGGACTGCTCGGCAGCGCCGCGGAGAGCACGGTCCAGTCGCTCGCGGGCGTGGACATCCCGTGGCCCTGGTATGCGCTGGCCGGGGTCGGGCTGGTCTGGTTCGCCGGCTACCGCAGCATCGACTTCGGCGCCAAGCTCCTGGGCGTGCTGATGGTCGCCGAGTCCGCCATCCTGGTGGTGCTGGCCGTCGCGGTACTGCTCAAGGGCGGCGCGCACGGCCTGGACCTGCAGTCCTACGCGCCGAAGCAGGTCTTCAACGGCTCCACCAGCTCGCTGCTGGTGTTCGCCTTCGCCGCCTTCATGGGCTTCGAGTCGACCGTGATCTACCGTTCCGAGGCGCGCGACCCGCAGCGCACCATCCCCCGGGCGACCTATGTCGCCGTCGCCTTCCTCGGCGCCTTCTACAGCTTCATCGCCTGGGCCGTGATCCAGGGCTTCGGCTCGGCCGACGTCCAGGCAGCCGCCGCCAAAGACCCGGCCGGGCTGCTCTTCACCGAGATGGACACCTACGTGGGCAGCTGGGCGTCCGACGTCATGCACGTGCTGATCATCAGCAGCGCCCTGGCCTCGCTGCTGGCCTTCCACAACGCGATCAACCGTTACACCAAGGCCATCGCCCACGAGGGCATGATCCCGGCCCGACTCGCCACCGTCCACCCGAGGACCGGCTCGCCCTACCTGGCCGGCGGGCTGCAGACGGCACTGTCGGTGGTCGTGGTGGCCGGCTTCGCGATCGCCGGTCTCGACCCCTATCTCAACCTGCTGATCTGGGTGAACACCCCCGGCGTGATCGGCCTGGTGCTGCTGCAGGTGCTGGTGGCCGTCGCGGTGCCGGTCTACTTCCGCCGGATCGAGCACGCCGAGGGGCTGCTGCGCACCGTCGTCGCCCCGATGCTGGCCGCCATCGGCATGGTCACCGCCCTCTATCTGATGATCTCCAAGATCTCGCTCCTCACCGGGGCCTCCGGCAACGTCAACACCGTGCTGGTCGGACTCGTCCCGGCGACGGTCGTGGCCGGACTCATCCTGACGGGGTGGCTGAGCCGCAGGCGGCCGGAGAGCTACGTCCGGATCGGCGCCGAGCCACAGAAAACGAAGGAGCAGGCACATGCCCACGGCTGACGCCATTCTGATCGGGGCCCGGGTGCACACCCTCGATCCCGCCCTTCCCACCGCAGACGGCGTTGCCGTCAAGGACGGGCTGATTGTCGCGGTCGGCGACACGGCGCAGTGGCGCGGTGCGTCCACCGTCGTCCACGACCTCCGAGGGGCGACCCTGACTGCCGGCCTGACGGACGGTCATATGCATCCCGTGCTGGGCTGCGACAGCTTCACCGGCCTGGACCTCTCCAACTGCCGCACGGTCGCCGACCTCCGCGCCGCCCTCGCCGCCGAAGTGCGGACGGCCCGACGCGGCGCCTGGATCACCGGTTTCGGCCTGGACCACAATGCCTTCGAGGGCGGGCCGATCAGCAATGTGCTGATCGACGACATCCTGGGCGACATCCCGGCCCTCCTGGTCCTCTACGACGCCCACTCCGCCCTGGCCAACGGCGCCGCGCTGCGCGCCGCCGGCATCGACGGGCCGCGCGAGTTCGCCAGCCGCTCGCGAATCGTCTGCGACGCGGGCGGCCGACCCACCGGCCATCTGCTGGAGGACGGTGCGATCAGCCTGGTCCGCCAGGTCATGCCGGTCGCCGGCATGGCCGAACGCCGGGCACGGGTAAGGGAGTTGCTGCAATCCATGGCTGCCGTCGGGCTGACCGGCGGCCATGTGATGGACGGCGGAGACGACGCACTGGAGCTCATCGCCGGGATCGAGGACCTGCCGCTGCGCCTGCGGATCGCCCCCTGGGCGATGCCAGGCGACATCGATGAGCAGATCGACCACCTGCTCGCGCTGCGCGGCACCCGAGGGCCCCGATGGAGCGTCGACGCCGTGAAGTTCTTCATCGACGGAACGGTGGAGGGCGGCACCGCCTGGCTGGAGCACGCCGACTGCCACGGCGAGAGCACTGACTCCTTCTGGCGCGACCCCGACGACTACAGCCGTGCCGTGCTGCGCCTGGACAGCGCCGGAATGCAGAGCGTCACCCACGCCATCGGAGACGCCGGCGTCCGGTACGCCCTGGACACCCTCGCCAAGGCCAGAGGCGGGGTCAGGCACCGGATCGAGCACATCGAGACGCTCCCCCTGGAGCAGATCAGGCGGTTCGCCGAGCTGGACGTGGCCGCGTCCATGCAGCCCAGCCACACCGCCTACACCCGGGCCGACCACAGCGACGAGTGGTCCGGCCGGGTCGGCCCGGAGCGCGCCCAACGGGCCTGGTGCTGCCGGGACCTGCGGGACGCGGGCGCGACCCTGGTGCTCGGCTCGGACTGGCCGATCGCCCACTACGACCCGCGCCAGGTGCTGGCCGCCGCTCAGTTGCGCAGGCTGCCGGGGACGGACGTCGAACCCGTGCTGCCGGCGCAGGGCCTCACCGCGCAGATGGCCCTGGAGGGGATGACCAGCCACGCCGCCCACGCCAGCGGGCAGAGCCACCTGTCCGGCCGAATCACCCCCGGTTACCGAGCCGATCTCACCGCCTTCATGGTGGACCCGCTGACCGCAACCCCCGACGAGCTGGCCGAAGCCCCGATCAGGCTCACCATGCTCGACGGGGTGGTGACACACCAGATCCCGGGCTGACACCGAATCCACCAGCTGATGATTTCGTGATTGCGCTCCTCCCCGTGGTTTGGCGGGCCCGTGTGGGCACGGGTCTGAGGGCGTGAGGCAGCCGCGGTACGCGGATCGCAGCCTGTCCGAGGGGTTCGGGGGTGTGGGGCGCGGCCGAGGCGGTCGGTGAGCATCTCGCCGAAGTCGCGGCCGTGTCCGGCGGCCGTGTCCAGTTCGGGGCAGCGGGCCAGGACGTTCTTCAGGCCGGCCCGGTCTTCCTCGGTCAGGGCGGTGGGGAGCGGGGTGGGCCAGGCGGTCACCTGCCGCACCGTCGGCGGTCGGGGCGGCGCCTCGGCCGGACCCCCGCGCCAGGTGGCGATGTGTGCGCGGACCAGGCCGTAAGTGACAGGAGCTTGCTCGGCGACCAGCTCGCCGTGGAGTTGGGTGACGCTGGTGCATCCCTCGGCGAAGCGTCGCTCCAGGTAGGGCTATAGGGGTCCAGTCTGCTGGGCCGGGGCCGTTGTCGCGGATGGTGTCCTGCCAACGTGGGGCGTTCGCGTATCGGAGCACGGTGTTGAGGCCCCAGCCCAGGTGCCGGGCGACCGCCCGGCGTGAGTGCCCCTCGGCGAGCATCTCGTGGACCAGGGCATGTGCGGCCTTCTTCCGCTCTGCTCGCCGACCGGCCGGCTCCACGTCGCTCTGCGGCCGATCAGAAGCCGGTGGGGTGTCATGCGGCGGCGTGCCGTTGGCCATCGGGTTGCGCAGGCAGTCGCGATGGGCGGCGACGCAGGTCTCCACGGCCCGGCCGAGGCCCTGCCACAGATGAACCGGTCAGCGACCTGCAGGGCATCAGGGGCGCCGCGGCGGGCGCCCTCGGCGTAGGCGCCCGCCCGGTCCCGGCAGATGATCTCCACGCCCGGGTGGCGGATCAGCCAGGCGGCCAGCGGTCCGCCCTCGCGGGTCGGAAGCACATCGACCACGCGATGGTCTTCGACGCTGGTCAAGACCGTGGAGTAGGTCTGACCACGACGGATCGCGAAGTCGTCCACACCCGGCACCCATGGAGTACTGGACTGCGGATCGGGCAATGCCATGACCTTCGCAACAAGGGCATCCGCCCCACACCGAAGCCGAGCTGGGCCGCCAGCCGAGCTCCGGCCCGCCCCGCCAGGGCGAGTCCCACCCGTTCCAGAGCACGGTTGAGCCGCATGGTGAACCGGGCGTACGGGGCGGCCAGCTGGGAGAACGGCTCCGCGAACGTCCGGCGCGGGCAGTCTGCCGACGCACAGATGAATCGCCTGACCGTCAGTCGGATCAAGCGAACTCGACCGGAGGGGGTGGGCTGAGATGATCCGTGCGTACAAGTTCCTCCTGCGGCCCACCGTCCGCCAGGCCCAGGCACTCGCAGAGATGCTGCGGGATCACTGCTCCCTCTACAACGGCGCATTGCAGGAACGCCGTGACGCCTGGCGCCACGTCTCGAAGACATCCGTCAAGTACGGGATGCAGTCCGCTCAGCTCAAGGAGATCCGGGCGTTCGACCCTGAGCGTCAGGGCCGCTGGTCGTTCTCCTCGCAGCAGGCCACCCTGCGCCGTCTCGACAAGGCGTTCGCCGCGTCTTCCGCCGGGTCACGTCCGGTGAGACGCCCGGTTATCCGCGTTTTCGCGGGGTGAACTGGTTCGACACGGTGGACTTCCCCAAGGACGGGGACGGCTGTCGCTGGAACTCCACCCCGCACGACCCCGTAACCCGGGTCCGTCTCCAGGGCGTCGGGCATGTGAAGGTCAACCAGCACCGCCCGGTGGCCGGCCGGGTGAAGACCGTGTCGGTCAAGCGTGAGGGTCGAAAGTGGTTCGTCGTACTGACCGCTGAACAGGACCGGCCCGAACCGCTGCCCGCGACCGGCAGCGTGGTCGGCATCGACCTGGGCATCGCGAACTTCCTCGCCGACTCGGACGGCGGGTTCGTCCCCAACCCGCGCCACGGACGCAAGGCCGCCGCGAAACTCGAAGGCGCACAGCAGACCTTGTCCCGCTTCCCGCGCCGCAAGGCCAAGGACCGCACCGCCAACCACCAGCGCGCTGTGGAGAAAGTCGCCGAACTGCACGGCAAGGTGCGCCGCCAGCGCCTTGACCACGCCCACAAAACAGCCCTCGGCCTGGTCCCCGCACACGATGTGATCGCGCACGAAGACCTCAAGATCCGCAACATGAGCAAGGCCCCCGTACCGAAACCCGACCCCGACCGGGCAGGCTTGTTCCTGCCCAACGGGGCCGCCGCGAAGGCCGGGCTCAACACGTCGATCAACGATGCCGGTTGGGGGGTGTTCCTGACGATCCTGCATGCCAAGGCTGAAAGCGCCGGACGGGAAGTGATCGCCGTGGACCCCCGCAACACCTCCCGCACCTGCCCCGAATGCGGGCACACCGCCAAGGAGAACCGGCCCACACAGGGAAAGTTCCACTGCGTCGCCTGCGGCCACACCGCCCACGCCGACACCGTGGGTGCCACCAACGTTCTACGGGCCGGGCTGGTCCGTCGCAACGCCAACCAGGCATAGCGAGAAGCCCCCGGCTTCAGCCGGGGGAGGAGTCACGTCAGCACTCCCATGCCGTACTCGCCGCACACCGGCAGCACCTCGCGCTCGATGCCACGGGCGAGGATCGAGTATGTCGGCTGCTCGGTTCGCAGTCGTGCGAACCCGCGGCGTTCGGAGATCCACTGCGACTCGACGATCGTCGATGCGGGGAAGTTCGATGAGCCGATCGCCCGCACCTTTCCGCTGGTGACCAGATCGGTGAGGGCGGAGAGGGTCTCGTCCAGGTCTGTCTCGGGGTCGAAGTGGTGGATCTGGTAGAGATCGATGTGATCCACGTCGAGTCGGCGCAGGGACTCCTCGACGGCAGTCACGATCCATCGACGTGACGCGCCCCGGCGGTTCGGGTCCTCGCCCATCGGACCGGTGAACTTGGTGGCCAGCACGACCTCGTCCCGACGGCCTCTGATGGCTTCCCCGACGATCGTCTCCGTCTCGCCACCGCCATAGACGTCCGACGTGTCGATGAAGTTGATCCCGCTTTCCAGGGCCCGGTCCACGATGCGTCGGCAGTCGTCAGGATCCGGGTTCCCGGCAGGACCGAACATCATGGTGCCGAGGCAGTAGGGACTGACACGGATGCCGGTTCGACCGAGTGTGCGCATCTTCATGCTGGTTCTCCGCAGTGAGCAGGTGACAGGGAATTCCCGTCACGTCGGGTGAGCGCGCATCAGGCCGCGCGCCTGTCTCCTCGACATTGACGAATGAAGAGGTCAGTGCGAATCCTCTACATCACCGACGTCCTGGGTCGGCTGCCTTTCTCCCCACACGTGCCGGCGGAGCTCCGGTCCTGGTGGCGCGGTAGCCGCTCGGCGCGAGCTGCACGCCTGCCTTCCCCGGCACCGCGGATCGGGCCGACCCTCACCGACGCCCTGGCCAACCTGGACCACCACGACGCCTGGGCACACCGCGACTCCGAACGCCGACGTCAGGAACAGCAGGAACGGGAACGCGCCCGGCAGCAGACACGAAAGCCCGGCTGGGACAGAGGCACGAGGCCTGGCGGGCGCAAGGTGACGAGGACGATGAACCCGCGCCTGTGCCAATCCCGGACGATGAAGGCCGTCGCTTTCCCCAGTGCCACACCGACCTGTAGCTGATCCCTACCACACTGCGCCAGCCCTTCTTCAAGCGCTCGAAGAAGTAGCCTGGCATCCCCTTGGGAAGAGGTGCGCTCGGGCGGGCGTTCCCGCCGGGTGCTGTTGCTGCCTGGCTCGTCTGCAGTACGGCTAGGGCCTGTTGCGAAAGTGGATCTTGTTGGTTGATGATCACGTGCTATGGGACGTGGGGATCTGACGAACGGCCAGTGGGCCCGCGTTGAGCCGCTGCTGCCGCGGGGTATCAAGCCGGGTCGGCCGCAGGTGTGGACACGGCGGCAGCTGATAGACGGCATACGGTGGCGGACCCGCACCGGTGCTCCCTGGCGGGACGTGCCCGAGTGCTATGGACCGTGGGACCGGGTATATGACCTCTTCCGACGCTGGCAGCGGGACGGAACCTGGGCCGGCATCTTGACCCGGCTCCAGGCCGAGGCCGATGCCAAGGGCCTGATCACCTGGGATGTGAACGTGGATTCCACCGTCTGCCGGGCCCATCAGCACGCGGCCGGAGCGGTGAAAAGGGGGATCTCCAGAAGGAGCCGCCCGGCGGGGTCTTCGTCGAGCCTGCGGACCACGGACTCGGACGCTCGCGCGGCGGGCTGACGAGCAAGATTCACCTCGCGGTCGAGCAGGGGCAGAAGCCTCTGGCGGTGTTGATCACGGCCGGGCAGCGCGGTGATTCGCCGCAGTTCGAGGCTGTCCTGGAAGCGATCCGGGTGCCCCGGCTCGGCCTCGGCAGGCCGCGCAAGCGACCGGACCGTGTGAGAGCCGATAAGGCGTACGACTCCCGCAGCAACCGTTCCTACCTGCGCAGGCGCGGGATCAGGGCAACGATCCCCATCCCGGCAGGCAGGGTCCGCAATCGGGAACAACGCGGCTCACGCGGCGGTCGGCCGCCGAAGTTCGACAAGGACGACTACAAGCAGCGGCACGCGGTCGAGTGCGGGATCAACCGCCTCAAGCGCCACCGCGCCGTCGCCACGAGGTACGACAAGCTCTCCGTCCGCTACGAAGCGACAGTGCTGATCGCAGCCATCAACGAATGGCTGTGACCAGCACTTTCACAACAGGGGCGGGCCGCAACCTTCGGGTCCGGCCCGGCTCAGCCGCCGCGGATCTCGATGAGTTCGAGAAGGTTGCCCTCCGGGTCGTGGACGTAGGCGAAGCGCATGCCGGCGGAGGCACCCTGCCCGGGTTCGGACACCGCTCCGGCCTCCAAGGTGCCGGTCAGACGGGCGAACACCGCGTCAAGGTCCACAACTTGCAGGGCGAGGTGGCCGTAGGTTCGCTCGCCCGCGGCGGACAGGGGATCGGGACGGGACACCTGCCGGGAGCCCTCGCGCTCGATCAGCTCGATACGCAGGCTGTGCCCGTCCGACAGGACGGCGGTGCGCACGCCCGCCTCGGGCAGGTCGACGCGCTCCTCGACCTGGTCGAGGCCGAGTGCGGCGCCGTACCAGCGCTCCAGGGCGTCGAGGTCGGCCACGGACAGGCTGACGTGATGAAAGCGGGCTGTAGGGGTCGGCAAGGCGAGCACCTCCGAGGTTAATACCGTTCACCTGGTGAATGTTGTTAACCTTACGGGTGTGACCCACCCTGTCAAGCGGCGCACCGGCCAGCACCATGGCGACCTGCGGCGGGCCCTGGAGGAGGCGGCGCTCGCGCTGGTCGCCGAGCGCGGGCCCCACGGCTTCACGCTGGCCGAGGCCAGCCGCCGAGCCGGGGTCAGTGTCGCCGCGCCGTACAAGCACTTCGCCGACCGCGACGCCCTGCTCGCTGTCCTGGCCGAACGCGGCTACCGCGAGCAGCGCGAGCGCTTCACCCTGGCCATGGCCGGCTCCGCGGACCCGGTCGAGCAGTTGGCGGCGTTCGCCGCGGCCTACGTCCGCTTCGCGGCGGACGACCGAGCCCTGTTCGACGTCACCTTCTCCGCCGGCCTGGACAAGACCGAGCACCCGGGCCTCGCCGCCGCCGGCGAGGAGCTGCTCGGCACCCTCCTGCCCGCCGCGACCCGTCTCACGCCGGACGATGAGACCGCCTACGACCTGCTGCTGCGCGTCGCCTCCGCAGCCCACGGCATTGCCGTCTTCCTGCGGCAGGGGCTGTTCGGCGTCTCCGGTCAGGCGTTGGACGCCACCGCGGACAGGGCGGCCCGAACCGCCCGGGACATCGCCGCCGGGGCCGCCCCTGTGGGGCGGTAGTCCGGAGAAAGGCCATCACGGTGTCGAGTGCGGCTTCGAGGTGGGCGATCCGGCCGGTGGGCATCAGGATCACCGCCCCGCCCTGGATGGCGGCCACGATCGTGGCCGCGGTGCGGTCCGCGTCCAGGGACGCGCCAATCGAAAAACTCGCCGTCCGCTACGAAGCGACAGTGCTGATCGCAGCCATCAACGAATGGCTGTGACCAGCATTTTCACAACAGGCCCTAGTCGACCCTGACCACGTACTTGCCCCGCACCCCGCCCGCCTCCAACGCCCGGTGTGCCGCCGCTGTCTCTTCCAGCGGGAAGACCGTGTCCACCGCCGGCCGCAGCTTCCCCTCCGTCACCTGGCGGGCGAGGTCGTCGAAGAGCGCACGTTGGGGGTTGCCGCTGAAGAAGCGCACCCGGCCGCGGCCGTGGACGGCGCTGGCCGCGATGTAGCCCAGCGAGGCGGCGGGCCGCGTCAGGTCGAGGGCGATGGTGACCATGCGTCCGCCAGGCTTCAGCAGCCGCCGTAGGCTACGCAGGTCGGTGCCCGCCGTGTCGAGGACCACGTCGAACCGTCCCAGTTCCGCGGGGAACACGGCCTGGTGGTCGACGGCGTGGTGGGCGCCGAGCATGCGGACGAAGTCGAGGTTGGCAGCGCGGGCCAGGGCCGTGACCTCGGCGCCGTACGCCTGTCCGAGCTGGACGGCGGCGTTGCCGACGCCGCCCGTCGCGCCCCGTACGAGCAGCCGTTCGCCCGCGCGCAGTGCGGCCTTGTCGCGGAGGGCCGTGATGGCCGTGGTGGCCACCGGCAGCGCGGCGGCCGCCACGAGGTCCAGCCTGTCCGGGGCCCGGCCGAGCCGCTCGGGCCGTACCGTCACGTACTCGGCAGCACTGCCGAATCCGGAGCTGCGGCCCAGGACGCCCCACACCTGATCGCCGACCGCTACGCCGGTCGCGCGGGTGCCGAGGGCGGCGATCTCGCCAGTGAAGTCCAGCCCGATGCGCTGCGGGAACTTCCGGCCGGTGAGGAGGCGGGCCCGACCGGAACGGGCCGCCACTTCGCCGGCGTTCACGCTGAACGCGCGCACGCGCACGAGGACCTCGCCGGGTGCCGGTCTTGGACGTGGCACCCGGCCCACATACAGCACCTCGGGGCCGCCGAAGCGGTCGAACAGTATGGCTTTCATCGTGCGGTCGTCCATCGTTGGGTTCTCACCTTCGCCACCAGTGGCCGTGCGGGGGGATCGTGGCGCCGAGCGTAGGCTGGCAAGCGGACGAGATCGTCCATTTGACCGGAGGTGAGAGACAGCGGTGGGGGAATCCTCTCGGATCGCGGGGCAGGACAGTCTGCGTGCGGACGCCCGGCTCAACCGGCGGCGCATCCTCTCGGCTGCCCGCGTGGTCTTCGCCGAGCACGGCATCGACGCGCCCATGGCGACCGTGGCCCGACGGGCGGGGGTCGGCGTGGCGACGCTGTACCGGCGTTTCCCGACGCGGGACGCCCTGGTGCGGGCCGCGTTCGCGCACCAGATGGACGCCTGTGCTCGGGCGCTCACCCAGGCGCTGGCCGACCCCGATCCGTGGCAGGGTTTCCAGCGACTGGTCGAGACGGTCTGTGAACTACAACGGGAGGAGCGGGGCTTCCCGGCCGCGTTCGTCGCGGCCTTTCCGGACAGTACGCGAGAACACGCGCGGCTACGGGAACAGGCCGAGCGGGACTTCATGATCCTGGTCCGCAGGGCTCAGGCGGCGGGCGCGCTCAGGCCCGACTTCCACCCCTCCGACCTTGCCGTGGCCTTGTTGTCCCACTGCGGTCTGGTCACGGCACTGCCAGGTGACCGCGCGGCGTCCCGGCGTCTGGTGGCGTACTTGCTCCAGTCGTTCCGCGCCGAGGCGGCCCACGGAGCGCTGCCAGCGCCGAGCGCACTGTCGCTGCGCAGTCTTCCGCTCGCTACACAGACCCGGTCTTGATGGGCCTGAGCCGCGCCATCCACGCCCGCCAGGAACTGCGCTTCGACTACGCCCCAAGCACCTCGGCCGATGACGTCCGCCGCGTACAACCCCACCACCTGGCTCACCTGGCGTCATCGCTGGTACCTCGTGGCCTGGGACCACCACCGCGAGGACTGGCGTACCTTCCGCGTCGACCGCATCCGGCCCCGCACACCCACCGGCCCCCGCTTCCCCCCTCGTGACCTCCCCGGCGGCACCGTCTCCACCTTCATCACCAGCCGATTCCGCGGCAACGACGACGGCACCGCCACCGACTGGCCCTGCCAAGGCGAAGTCATCCTCCGCCTCCCGGCCGCCGATGCCGCGCCCTTCACCCGGGACGGAATCGTTGAGGAACTCGGCTCCCGTCACTGCCGGCTCATCCTCGGCTCCTGGTCATGGACCGGACTCGCCGCCGCCATCGGCCGCTTCGACACCGATATCGAAGTCATCACCCCACCCCGACTGGCCACCGCATGCGGTGACCTCGCCGCCCGCTTTAAGGACAGTGGCCGCCTCAGCAACTGCATCGGCCTTCGAAAAACCTGGTGGTCGACGCACTGACGGTGGCCGTTGGCCGCAGCGACCTCCAGCCCGGCTGCATCGTGCACTCGGACCGCGGAGCGAAGTACCCCGCTGACGAACTCCGCCGTGAAGTACGCCGGCTGGGGCTGCGGCAGAGCGTGGGACGAACCGGCTCGTGCTACGACAATGCCGCCGCCGAGAGCTTCTTCGCGCTACTGAAAGCGGAGATCGGCACCCACCGCTGGCCCGACCGGGCCACTGCCCTCAGCAGGACCGTCGAGGCGGCCCCGATCCCCGACATCGGCTGGGTCGACATCGACATCGACATCGACACCGACGACCCCGCCCTGATACCGCCCGGTCCCTACGCCCGCAGGTGACCATGAGGTTGGAGCGGAGCGCAGCGGGAGTCGTGGCGCCGGGCTCCGGGATGAGCGCGGTTCTTCCCGGCCGTGGGGCGCGGCTTCCTTCGTGGACCATGCCGGGGTTGGCGGATCCCCATTCGAAGTCCGTCGCGAGGAATCCTCACGACACCTCTTGACGAGTGATGCGTTAGCGCTAACACTTCACTCACATCCAGCAGCGCAGCATCGCGCAGCCGCGTCGTGAGCCCCACCTCCAGGGGATTCTGCTTCCCCATGCTTTTCCGGCCGGTGTCCCAGCTGCACCGGACGAGCCGCCCGACGGAGCGTAAGTGTGATCGATAACATTCCTGATACCAAGTCCTCTCCGGGGAGTGACGGCAGCCGCCGTCACCCGACCGGACCCCCGCCGTCGTCCACGGCTGGGCACCGCCGCAGGCGGGGCCGGATCCGCGCCACCCTGGAGGCGTACCTGCTTCTCGCGCCGAGTCTCGCCGGGCTCCTGATGTTCCTCGTGGCGCCCATCGTCGGGGTCGTCGTCATCAGTTTCTTCGACTGGAACCTGATGGGCACCCCGCGCTTCGTAGGGCTGGCGAACTACCGCGAGATGATGGGCGACAGCGAGGTGTGGCGCGCGATGCGCAACACCGTGTACTACGTACTGCTGAACATCCCCGCGCAGACCGTGCTCGCGCTGCTGCTCGCCCTCGCGATGAACCGGAAGCTGCAGGGCCTCAAGGTGTTGCGGGTGCTGTTCGTCCTGCCGTGGATGGCCATGCCGGTGGCCCTCGGCATCGTCTGGAGCTGGGCGTTCGACCCGCAGCACGGCGTGGTCAACCAGTTCCTGGCCCTGTTCGGTGTGGACGGCCCGGCGTGGCTGTCGTCCACCGGTTGGGCGATGCCGGTGCTGGCGTCGGTCAACATCTGGCAGTACACGGGCTACACCATGCTGTTCCTGCTGGCGGGCCTCCAGTCCATCCCCGAATCGCTCTACGAGGCGGCCGACCTGGACGGGGCCGGCACCGTGCAGCGCTTCTTCCGGATCACGTTGCCGCTGCTGCGCCCGTCGATGTTCTTCGTGCTGGTGACCAACACGATCGGGTCGTTCCAGATGTTCGACACCGTCTACGTGATGACCCAGGGCGGCCCCGGCGGGTCGACGGACACGATGAACTACCACATCTACCAGCAGGCGTTCCAGCTGTTCCGCACCGGCTACGCCTCGGCGCTGGCGATGCTGCTGTTCGCCGTGATCCTGCTGGTGACGGCCGTCCAGCTCCTGTACTTCCGCAAGCGCACCATCTACGACTTCAGCTGAGGACGGCCACGATCATGTCTTCTCTCTCCACCGCCGTCCGCAGAACGACGCTGTACGGGATCCTCGCCGCCGGAGCGCTGCTGTCCGTCGCCCCGTACCTGCTGACGCTGAACGGCGCGCTCAAGCGGCCGTCGGACCTGCTGTCCACCGACGCCTGGGCCCCCGCGCATCCGGCCACCTTCGCCAACTTCAGTGCCGTGTGGGGCCAGTACGGGATGTCCTCCTTCCTGCTGCACACCCTGATCGTGGCGGTCGTCGTCACCGCCGGCCAGGTGGTGTTCAGCTCGCTGGGGGCCTACGCGCTCGCCCGGATGGAGTTCCCGGGGCGCGACTGGCTCTTCTGGGGATACCTCGCCACGATGATGGTGCCCCAGATGATCACGCTCGTGCCGCTGTTCCTGATGATGCGTGAACTCGGCCTGGTGGACACCTACGCGGGTCTGATCCTGCCCACCGTCTTCGGCACCCCGTACGGCGTCTTCCTGGTACGCCAGCACTTCCGCACCATCCCCAAGGACCTGGAGGCCGCCGCCCGCATCGACGGGGCGAACACCTGGACCATCCTGGTGCGGATCATGTTGCCGCTGAGCCGTCCGATCCTCGCCACCCTCGCGATCATCACGTTCGTCAACACCTGGAACAACCTGATCTGGCCTCTGATCATCACCAACAGCGACCGGACCCGGGTGATCACCGTGGGCATCTCCGCCCTCCAGGGCGAACACGTCTCCGACCTGCCGCACATCGTGCTGGCCGGAGCGGCCCTCGCCCTGCTTCCCCTGATCGCGGTGTTCCTTCTGTTCCAGCGGCACATCGTGCGCTCCATCGCGCTGACCGGCCTCAAGTAGGCCGTCCGCCGCCGCGGCCGAGCGGTCCGCGTCCACCGAAGACGTCACCGCCCATCGGCCCCCCCCCGATTCCCCCCGCACCACCTCGCACCGCCCGCACCGAAAGGGACGCCCAACCATGTCCGCTTCCTCCAGAAGAGTCCTGGCCGCCACCGCCACCGGCGCACTCCTGCTCTGCCTCACCACCGCCTGCGGCTCGTCCGGCTCTGACACCTCCTCGTCCGGCGGTACCGTCACCCTGCGGTACGCCATCTGGGACGCGGTCCAGGAGCCGGCGCTGCAGAAGTCGATCTCCGCGTTCGAGAAGCAGCACCCGAACATCAAGGTCAAGATCGAGCTCAACGCCTGGGCGCAGTACTGGAGCAAGCTGCAGACCCAGATGGCGGGCCGCACCGCGCCCGATGTCTTCTGGGACCACGTGGCGTACTTCCCGCAGTTCGCTCAGCAGAACGTCCTCACCGACCTCACCCCGTACATCAAGGCCGACAAGCTGAACACGTCGGTCTACGACTCCAAGCTGCTGACGGGCTGGCAACAGGACGGCAAGCAGTACGGCCTGCCCAAGGACTGGGACACCATCGCCCAGATCTACAACAAGGCCATGCTTGAAAAGGCGGGGCTGACGCAGGATCAGCTCAGCGGCCTGTCCTGGAACACCACCGACGGCGGCAGTTTCGTCAAGGCGCTGCAGAAGCTGACCATCGACACGAACGGCAAGCACCCGAACGAGCCGGGCTTCGACGGCAAGCACGTCAAGCAGTACGGTCTCGCCCTCGGGTCGGCCAACGGCCAGACCGACTGGTGGGACGCGGCGGTGCAGAACGGCTGCAAGCTCCAGGACAAGGCGTGGGGCAAGTGGACGATCAACCAGCCGTCGTGCGTGCAGGCCATCCAGTTCGTCCAGGACCTGCGGCTGAAGTACCACGTGGCGGTGCCGGCCTCCGTCACCAACCCGCCCAACGGGGCGTCCCTGCCGCAGGTCATGGCCCGCAAGCAGGCGGCCGTGGTGTGGGACGGCAGCTGGGACCTCAACGCCTACCAGAGCTCGATGAAGGGGAACTTCGGCGTCGCGGAGCTGCCCAGTGGGCCGGTGGGCAAGGGCACGGTGTACAACGGGCTCAGCAACGCCCTGTACGCGGGCAGCAAGCACCCCAAGGAGGCGTGGGAACTGGTGAAGTGGCTCGGGTCGGAGGAGTCCCAGAAGATCATCGTCTCCGAGGGGTCGGTGTGGCCGGGCATCCCCACGCTCAACAAGGACTACGTGGCCGTCTGGCAGAAGCGGGGTGTGGACGTCAGCGCCTTCTCCAAGGAGGCCGAGGGCACGACCGTCGGCTATCCGCTGACCACGTCCTCGGCGACGTACAACGTCAAGGTGCAGGACGCCTTCAACCAGGTGTGGCTGGGCCAGCAGACCCCCACGGCGGCGGCCGACTCCGTCAACGAGGAGTCCAACGCGGCGATCAAGTAGCCGCCGCCGGCAGCACGTGCCTCGACCGACGATCCACCAGGAGTCCACGGACATGCAGGACCACACCCCGGCCCGCCACGACGAGGAGCCGTCCAAGGACGGCGCCGACCGGCAGCGGTCCGTCAGCATCTTCGACGTCGCCAAGGCGGCCGGGGTGTCCCACCAGACCGTCTCCCGCGTGATCAACCGCCGCCCGAGGGTTGCCAAGGCCACCCGGGAACGGGTGCTGCAGGTCATCGACGAGCTGGGCTACAAGCCCAACCGGCTCGCCCGGGCACTGGCCGGGGGAGTGGTGCGCTCGGTGACGGTGCTCACCTCGGACACCACCCTGTACGGTGCCGCCCTTGCACTGCGGGGCATAGAGGAGGCGGCCCGGACAGCCGGCTTCGCCGTATCGGTCAGTGTCCTGGACGAAGCCTCCCCGCTGACGCCCGACGACATCGCCGGCCGGCTCGCCCGCCCCGGGGAACCCGTCCTGGTGATCGCCTTCAACGCAGCCGGCGAACGGGTCTGGCAGGCGCTGCCCGCCGACTTCCCCGCGGCCGCCGTGGTGGAGCGGCCGCGGGACGCCGGGCGGACCGGCAGACCCGAAGCCTGGCTCGACGACCGGGCGGCGGCGGCCCAGGCCACCCGCTACCTGCTCGGCCTCGGCCACCGGACCGTCCACTACATGACGATCCCGTCCACCACGACCCGCGTCGGTCAGCGCGCCGAGGGCTGGCGGGACGCGCTCACCGGCGCCGGCCGTTCCGTCCCCGAGCCGCTGGAGGGCGGCTGGAGCCCGCGATCCGGGTATCTGGCCGCCCGTAGCATGGTCGCCGATCCGCAGGTCACGGCAGTACTGTGCGGCAACGACGACCTCGCACTCGGTGTGCTCCGGGCGGCCCGCGAGGCGGGCCGAGACGTGCCAGGCGACCTCAGCGTCATGGGTTTCGACGACGCTCCGTACGCCGCGTACACCCACCCCACCCTGACCACGGTACGGCTGGACTTCGAAGGGCTGGGGCGCGGCGCCTTCGGGATGCTGCACCGGCTGCTCGACCCGGACAACACCCCGGCACCACCGCTGTGGGCCGAACCCGACCTGATCGTTCGCGAGAGCACCGGCCCGGCGCCGCACCGCCCCGCCTGACGGTTTCCGCCGGACCAATGTGACTTATACCACTTCATACCGCTCCATCTGCGGGGGATGTGAGCGATAACATCCCGTTCCCCGATCCGTCCTCCCGCAGTGCCGCGGGAGGAGAAAGCCAGGTCCCCATGTCCCTCGACACCCGCACGCCGGGCGCTGTGCCGCCCAGGCACACCAGAGCGAAGTTCACCAGCGCGCTCCTCGCCGTCACGGCCCTGGTCGGCACGGCGCTCGCCTTCCCGCAGACCGCCCAGGCCGCCTCTCAGACCTTCACCGTCGACCTCGGCACCACCACCGGCACCGTCCTGCACGGCTCGAACGGCGCCCTCTACGGGCAGAGCGACGACGGCGTCCCCAGCGACAACCTGCTGGCGCCCCTGAAGCTGACGACCGGATCACAGAAGCCCCCGAACGGCGCCCAGCACCCCAACGGCGACATCCTGGACGTGGCCCCCTCGTTCTTCCGCAACGGCGGCGGCACGATGTACACCAACATCCAGGACGAGTACTCGGCCTGGCCGTACCAGAACCTCGGCATGGCCGACTACCTCACCAAGGTCGACGCCGCGGTCAACGCGATCAAGGGGACCTCGTACGCGGACAAGGTCGTCTTCGTCCCCTTCAACGAGCCCGACGGCAACTGGTACACCGGCCTCAAGAGCAGCGACGCCACCACCTACCAGAACGCCCTGACCAAGTTCGAGTCCGACTGGAGCACCGTCTACGACCGGATCCGGACCGATCTCCCGGGCGCGAAGATAGGCGGGCCCAACACCACCGGCTACTACACCCAGTTCTTCGGCGACTTCCTGACCTACGCCAAGTCCAAGAACCAGCTGCCGGACGTGTTCACCTGGCACGAGCTGAGCCCCGGCTCCCTCTCCGCCTACCGCGGGCACTACTCGGCGTACCGCGCCCTGGAGAGCGCCCGCGGCATCAGCCCGATCACCGTCAACATCGACGAGTACGCCAACCGGCGCGACATGTCGGTGCCCGGGCAGATGGTGCAGTGGGCCACGATGTTCGAGGACACCAAGGCCTACGGTCAGCAGCCCTACTGGGACGCGGCCGGCAACATGGACGGCAACACGGCCCGCACCAACAGCCCCAACGGCGCGTGGTGGTTCTGGCATTCGTACGCCGGTATGACCGGGCAGACGGTCAAGGCGACACCACCGCAGGTCGACGTCCAGGACACCCTCCAGGGCATGGCCTCCCTCGACACCAGCCGCAAGCAGGCCCAGGTGCTCCTCGGCGGGTCGGCCACCGACACCAACGTGGTGATCAACAACATTCCCTCCGCCACCTTCGGCAGCAAGGTCGAGGTCACCGTCCAGGCCCTGGGCTGGAGCGGCTACGACGGCGCGTCCGCGCCGCCGCAGACCATCTCCCGCGCCGCCTTCACCCCCTCCGGCGGCTCCGTCACCGTCCCGCTGACCGGCCTGAACGCCATGTCGGCCTACCGCATCACGGTCACCCCGAACGGCGGCGGCACCGCCGCCACGCCCACCCTGCCGTGGAGCGCCTCGTACGAGGCCGAGAACGCCGCCGTCACGAGCGGAGCGATCAGCACCGAGGGCAGCAACGGCGCGGCCCAGAAGTACGCCACCTCGGGCACCAAGGACGTCACCGGCCTGAACCAGGCGACCAGCCAGGTGGCCTTCTCGGTGAACGCCCCGTCGTCCGGCACGTACAACCTGCGGGTCTTCTACGGCAACCAGTCCGGCACCCCGGCGCAGCAGGCGCTGCGGATCGACGGCGCCGGCCCGAAGTGGGTGACCTACCCGTCCACCCTGAACAACGAGTACCACTCCACGGTCACCGTGCCGGTGACGCTGAGCGCGGGCAGCCACACGATCTCGCTGGCCAAGTCCGACGCCACCCTGGGCACCGGCGCCGGTGAAGCCACCCTGGACAAGATCGACCTGGCGGCCGCCCAGAGCAACCCGGAGACCGCCTACGAGGCCACGTTCGCCGACACCACCGGCAGCCCGTCGTACTCGTACAGCGACATCGGCGAGACGGGCACCGGCGCCGTCGTCCTGGGCTCCGGGGACAAGACCACCTTCGACGCCTACGCGCCCACCGACGGCTACTACACCGTCAAGACCGACTACGCCTCATCCGGCGGGACCGCCGCCCTCTCCCTGAACGGCACCACCGTGGCCACCCTGGCCAACACCAGCGGGGCCTCGGCCACCGCGAGCAACCGCCTGTACCTGATCGCCGGCATCAACCGGATCGCGGTCAGCCCGAACACGGGCGCCACGGTCACCCTGCGGGACCTCAAGGTGGGCGGCTCCGGTGACACCACCGGCGTCACCAAGTACGAGGCCGAGACCGGCACCCTCGCCGGCGCGGCCAAGGTCCAGTCGAACGTGTGGGCCTCCGGCGGCAAGGACGTCGGCTATGTCGGCAACGGCAACGGCAACACGCTGACCTTCGCAAACGTCAGCGCCCCCGCCGCCGGCCGGTACGCCGTCGTGATCCACTACGCGAACAACGACCGGTCCGGCACCGGCAACTACAACACCAACCTCGAGTCCCGCACCGCGCAGCTGACCGTGAACGGAGGCACCCCGGCCACGCTGACCCTCCGCAACACCTACAGCTGGAGCGACTTCTGGGCACTGGGGACCACCGTCACCCTCAACTCCGGAACGAACTCCCTGAAGATCTCCAACTCCACCGCCTACGCACCCGACATCGACTACATCGAGGTCGCCCCGGTGAACGGCTGACCGTTCCACCCCCCCAGGGGCCGCCGCCGAGCCCGGCGGTGGCCCCGTACCCCTGAGTGCCGCCGTACTCCCGCCGCTCGACCGCCTCCGCCCGAAAGGCCGCCATGCCGAACATCGCCCACGACCCCGAGCACCGGCTGTGGGTCCTGTCCGGACCCGGCTCCAGCTACGTGCTGCACCTCGACGACGCCGACCGACTGCACGGCCTGCACTGGGGACCACGCCTCACCCTCGAACAGGCCGTCTCCCTGCTCCGGTACCCGCGGCCCGGCCGCCGCTCCTTCGAGGACCCCGCCGACGGCACCCTCGACCTCGACACCGCCGGCGCCATGCGCTACGCCCACGCGGGCGTCCAGATCCGCTTCCCAGACGGCGTCCGCGACCTCGAACCACACCCGGCCGGCCAGGAGGTGATCGAACACGAGGACGGCACAGAGCTGATGCTGCGGTTCACCGACCGGTACTACCCGCTCACCCTCGAGACCCACTACCGTCTGCGCACAGGCACCGATGTCATCGAACGCCACCTCGTCCTGCGTCACACCGGCAGCGAGACCGACGGCGCCATCACGGTCGTGCGCGCCGACTCCGCCACCTGGGTACTGCCAAGGCTGCGCGAGTACCGCCTGAGCCAGGTGCGGGGGCAGTGGAACGCCGAGACCCAGCTGAACCGGACCCCGCTGCCCTACGGCGAGACCGTCCTCACCAGCCGCCGCGGCACCACCGGACACCAGAGCAACCCGTGGGCCATGATCGACGACGGCGCAGCCGACGAGGTCCAAGGCGCCGTCTGGTCGTGCGCCCTCGCCTGGAGCGGCAGCTGGCGGCTGACCGCCCAGCGGCTGCCCACCGAACGGGTCACCCTGTCCGCGGGCTTCGGCCACGACCCGGTCACCTGGGAGCTGCCGCCGGGCGGGGAGCTGGCCACCCCGGTCTGCGCGGGGGCGTACACCGAAGGCGGCTTCGGAGCCGCGTCCCGTCTGTGGCACCGGCACGTCCTGGACCATGTGCTGCCGCACCCGGAGGAGCTGCGGCCGGTGCTCTACAACTCCTGGGAGGCGACTGAGTTCGACATCGACGTCACCGGTCAGATCGCGCTGGCCGAGAAGGCCGCGGCGCTCGGTGCCGAGCTGTTTGTGATGGACGACGGCTGGTTCGGCGCCCGCACCCATGACGCCGCCGGTCTCGGCGACTGGGCCCCCAACCCGAGCCGCTTCCCCGACGGCCTCACCCCGCTGATCGACCGGGTGCACGACCTGGGCATGCAGTTCGGCCTGTGGGTGGAGCCCGAGATGGTCAACCCCGACAGCGACCTGTACCGCGCCCACCCCGACTGGGTGCTCCACCACCCGCACCGCCGCCGCACCGAGCACCGCAACCAACTGGTGCTCAACCTCGCCCGCCCCGATGTGGCCGCCTGGCTGCACGACAGGCTCGACGAGCTGCTGTCGAAGAACGCCGTCGACTTCCTCAAATGGGATATGAACCGCCCCTTCACGGAGGCCGGTTGGCCCGACGCCGACGGCGACCCCGACCGGCTGTGGATCGACCACATACACCACCTCTACGCCCTGCTCGACCGGCTGCGCGCCGACCACCCGGACCTGCGCATCGAAACGTGCAGCAGCGGCGGCGGCCGCCTCGACCTCGGCATCCTCGCCCGCACCGACCAGGTGTGGACCTCCGACAACACCGACGCGCTGGACCGCATCGACATCCAGCACGGCTTCTCCCAGCTCTACCCGGCCCGGGTCATGGGAGCCTGGGTCACCGACAGCCCCAACCCCTACACCGGGCGCAGCGTGCCCCTCGACTTCCGCTTCCACGTCGCCATGAACGGTGTCATGGGCATCGGCGGCGACCTGAACCGGTGGAGCGAGGCCGAACATACTCGCGCGGCCGAACTCGTCGCCGCCTACAAGCGCGTACGGCACCTCGTGCAGCTCGGCGAGCAGCACCGGCTGCGGCCCCCCGGGGGCGGGGAGCTCAGCGCGGTGCAGTACCTGGCCCCCGACGGCCGGGAAGCCGCAGTGATCGCCCTGCGACGGTCGCAGCGCTACGGACACCACGACCCGGCCCTGCCCCTGCGTGCACTCGACCCCGCCGCCCGCTACCGCGACACGGCCACTGACATCGTGCACCATGGCGCCATCCTGCTCAGCCACGGACTGCCCCTGGACCTCGCCGCGGACGACTATGCCTCCGTACTCGTCCACCTCGTCCGCGAGTCGGCCTGACGACGGCGCGCCACCTCGACGGTGTCAGCGATCGAGCTATGCCCGGCAATCGCGCGTGGCCTGGCCGGGCAGAAGAGGCGCGCGGCGGGCGGGGGCTCGTCAACAACGCCGTCGAGACCGCGGCGGCGAGCCGGTCCGATGCGGCGGGGTTGGGGAAGACCTGGACGACGTCGGCCCGCTGCTTGACCTGCCGGTTCAGTCGCTCCAGCGGGTTGGTGGACCAGCGGCAGGTTCTTGTAGCCGTTATCGCGATCAGCTCGTCCCAGGCGGGGAGGCCGTCGGGGATTAGAAAACCTTGCGGGGTTCACAGCTCCCGTTCGACCAAGCAAGGGCCTCGCGTCGCCCCCACGGGACGCCGTACATGGCGCTGACCATCGCCGTCGCGCTGGCCAGGGGGAGAAGGGAAGCGAGCAGCCCGATCACGTGCACGGTCACGCGCCGTGCCGACGGGCCCGGTAACGGTGCCGCCACCTCGCTCGCGGGGAAGAGATGGGGTATGGCGGAAGCCCCGGCTCGGACATGCTCGGCGGGCTCGGGTGCGGGAACCGTCGACGTCATGCGCTTGTTCCCACTTCCACGTCGAGCGCGGCGGGGCGGTGGTCGGACAGGTGCCCGGTGTCCGGGGTGCGGTAGTTGTGCACAGGCAGGCCGTGCACGAGGACGTGGTCCAGACGCAGAGGGACCAACTCGGCGGTGTAGTAGTAGCCGACGTGGAGGATGGGGGCGGGGGCAGTGCCCGTGGACGTCAGGTGCCACATGCGGTCGGAGACGGGCGTCTCGTACGCGGCCACGGTCCAAGCGGTCTCGCGGGGGTGGGCTTCGTGGACCCGCTCGATGCGCAGGGTCTGCGATTCGTGGATCGCGTGGGTGGTTCCGTCTGACCAGGTGCGTTCCCTGTCAAGTCGTGCGTGTTGAGGGCTATCAGCCCGCTTGCCGGCCTCCCGGGGTGCACCTCGGGAGGCCCCAAGAAAATCCGTTGGCGCTGCTCAGTAGGCGGCCTGGAGGTCGCTCCGGAAACGCTCAGCTGATCGTTGCAGGTCGCGTGCAGGTTGCGTGCAGGTCGAACTGCTCGACCGCCGACGGTGGCGCACTCAATTCGGGGCAGGCCGTAGTCCCTACCCGGGGTGATTCATACCTGCCGGGGCAGTACGTCGTCGCCGCAGATGGCGTCCGTGTACCCCCCCACCCGGCGCCTCCGTTCTATGAGGTCGCGTCGGCGCGATCCACGATGGACATCTCCATCGATCACGACACGAGGCGGCCGACACCATGACGCGTGAGGACATCGAATTCCAGGGCGAGGGTGGCGTCACTCTCCGCGGGTGGTTCTACCCGGCAGTCGGGGCGTCAGGGCCTACGGCCACGATTGTCGTGTCCCACGGCCTGACCGCGGTCAAGGAGATGTATCTCGACGACCTCGGCGCCTACTTCGCGGCGGCCGGTCTCAACGCCCTCGTCTACGACCACCGCAACTTCGGCGACAGTGACGGGACGCCCCGCCAGGAGGCGGACCCGGTGATGCAGCAGCGCGACATGCGCCACGCCATCTCGTACGCCACGACCCGTCCCGATGTCGACGAGAGCAGGATCGGCCTCTGGGGAACCAGCTACACCGGGGGCGTGTCCATCGTGGTGGCTGCCGTCGACCGTCGCGTCAGGGCCGTCGTCTCGCAGGTGCCCGGTGTCTCGGGCGCCGGGCAGGCCATCCGCGCCGTGCGACCCGACCTCGCGGCTCACCTGCGCGGGATGCTCGACGGCGACCGGATGAACCGTTTCGCGGGCGGCGAGCCGGGCGTGGTGCCGGCGGTCAGCCCCGACCCGGCGGGTCCGGCGATGATGCCCGACGCGGGGGCCTGGGAGTGGTTCACCGAGGCCGCCAAACGCGCTCCCAACTGGAAGAACGAGGTGACGGTGCGCTCGATGGAGATGGCCGGCGAGTACGAGCCGATCAGCTACATCAGCCGCGTCTCGCCCACGCCGCT
>NZ_JBEXEA010000055.1:0-40035 GCF_040606035.1 Streptomyces sp. NPDC005483 | reverse complement strand
GCCGCGAGACCCTACCGCTGGACCTACGAAGGCACCCCACTGAAGACAACTTGATCAACACCCCTCCACGAACTTCTGCGGAGCGGCACTAGTGCCAGCGCCGGCCTGTCGTGACCGCTGGCCAGTAAGTTCTCCGCCTGGGCCACCAGGTCAGTCCTGCCAAGGGATACGGAAGGTCCTGCGGGCAGCCGGTCGTAGGCGCTGACCCGTGCGGCGGCCTCGGCCTCGCCGAGCACCGCGCGAAGGGACTGCCGCCACACGGAGAGGATCGCTTCGTCGGCGCCCACGAGTGTCTGGACCACGGCCAGCAGCAGGTCGGAGTTGGGGCGGCGGCGGCCCAGCTGGAAGCAGTTGCCCACCGTCGAGCGGGCCGGCCATTCGCCGCGCGGGCGCCCTGCCCTCTGCCAGTCCCGGTGGATACGCCGTGTTATCTCGGTGATCGACGGATTTCCCGCCCACGCCTTGAGCAGCCGCAGCTCCGCGATGAACTCGTCGATTGTGCGGGTCCTTGCCGGATCCAGTACCTGCGGCACGAACATCCTCCCCCTGGGACACCTGGGCCACCAACAACTTGGAACACTCGTTTCAAGTTAGACGACATAGGGCTGCAGCTGTCAAGCGGTATCCGTCTGTTGACCTCCGGCCACGGAGCGCGTCCAGGATCATCCACGATCACTCCGGAAGCCGGCATTCCGTCTTGATGCTGAGGCCCGTCCCCGCTCACAGGCACCCCGGGAATCCCACTCGCCTCCGACGCCGAGCCCCGTGTGCCCCTTCCAGGACAGGAGTCCGTGCATCGCCATGCCCCAAATCGGTGTGTCCCTGCGCCCCGTCGGCGGCAGCGTCGTCGTGGGCCAGGCCAGAGACCACACGCTCACCATCGACCGGCCCAAGGAGAAGGAGGGCACCGACACCGGCCCCATGGGTGGCGAGCTGCTGCTTCTGGCACTCGGCGGCTGCTACGTGAGCACCTTCCTCGCCGCCCTGAAGGCAGAGGACCCGCAGGCCGACGCCTCCGAAATCAGCTTCCAGGTCGACGGAAGCCTCGTGAGCGCGCCGACCCGCTTCTCCGAGGTCACCGTGCAGATCTCGGCGCCCGCCGCCCTCCAGGACCTGATCTCCAAGCCCCTGCTCAAAGCCGAGCGGGGCTGCATCGTCCACAACTCGATCCGTGACGCCATAACGGTCCGCTTCACCCACGAGTGGCGCTGACTCTTCCCCCACCGAAGGAGACAAGACCGTGGAAACGCAGCACACCACGATGCAGGACAGCCTGAACCAGGACCGCGGCATGGCGGACATCGCCATGCGCGAGAGCAGCATGCAGCACGACTCCATGGCCGATGCGGCTCCCGGAACGCGGCGCGTCACGATCGTGGGCGCGGGCTTCTCGGGCACGCTCACCGCCATCCGGCTGCTCCACTTCGCCGAAGCACCGTTGGAGATATGCCTGATAGAGCGGGAAGAGGGCTACCGCTACGGCGGTATCGCCTTCGGCCAGGCATCGACCAACTGGGAGCACATGCTCAACATCCAGGCCGGCCGCATCACGCTGCGCCGCGAGCGCCCGGAAGACTTCCTGGAGTGGGCCAACGAGGAGGCGGACCGCTCCAAGTGGCCGCAGAAGTGGCAATACCACAGCTTCGGCGTGGCCTGCGTGGTGCCGCGGCGGATCTTCCGGCAGTACCTGGCCGAGCGGCTGCGCGACGCGACCGCCGACGCCCACGCCGAGGTGACTCTGCGGGAGCTTTCCGGTGAAGTCATCGACATACACCGGCGGGGCGAGGGCTATGTCGTCAAGTACGCCGACGCCTCGGAACAGGGCGGTGTGCACGACCTGCCGTCGGACCAGGTGATCCTGGCGACCGGTCACCTCTCGCCGGTGCAGGCGCCCTTCTACCACCGCATCAAGGACTGCGACCGCTTCCTCGCCGACCCCTACGCCCCCGGCGCACAGGACTGGTTCCAGGCGGTCGGCGCCGAAGAGTCGGTGCTCGTCACCGGGTCGGCGCTGTCGGCCTTCGACACGGTGGTCTCCCTCATCCACGCCGGGCACCGGGGGCAGATCCTGATCTGCTCGCGCGGCGGCCACATGCACGGTACCTACCCCGTCGACCACGAGCACGACATCTGGCAGTCCCGCCGCCCGCCCTTCCTCGACGCCAAGGAGCTCACCCCCGAGGCGGTGGTGGAGGGGATCAAGGCGGAGTACGCGCACCTGCGCGAGGAGCACGGCGTGGAACCGGGCAGCGCGCTCGAGGCCGTCTTCCCCGAGCGGGTCATGAAGGCGTGGGAGCCGTACGTCATCGAGCTGGTCTCCCGCATGGACGCCCGCGACGTGCGGATGCTGCTCGACCGGTACAAGAGCCTGATCGTCACCAACCGCACCAGCACCGTGCGGGAGATCGGCGGCGTCGTGCGCAGCCGGATGCGCGGATACAACGGCGCCCCGAGGACCGTGGACGTGATGTCCGCCGGCATCCAGGACATGCGCTCCGTCGAGGACGGCACGAAGATCCGGGTGATCTTCGCCGACCAGCCGGACATCATCGTCGACCGGGTCGTCAACTGCCTGGGCAACAACACCGACTACGAGCGCACGGGCCACCCGCTGTGGCACGGCCTGGTCAACGCACACGGCTACGCGCAGCCGCAGACCAAGACCCACCGGGGCATCGAGGTCGGCACCCACGGACAGCTCATCGCCGCCGACGGCGAGGCGGCAGCGGGCCTGTTCGGCGTCGGCCCGATGCGCCAGGGCGACGAGACCACCCGCCGCGGACGCCTGGGCGCGTTCGTGTTCAGCATCGGCACCCTGCGCAACCAGTGCTTCGACACGGCCATGGAGGTGCTGCGCCGCCTCGAATCCGCCAGCGACGAGGAGCAGATGGACATTCCCGACGGCATCCACCACTGCCTGATCCGCAGCAGCGACTGGATCGCCGCCGACCTCGCCACCGAGGAACCGCAGGCCACCCGCCTGCGCAAGCGCCTGCAGGACCACGCCCGCGACAGCGCCTACCCCAACGCCGTCAACTACCTCCAGGCCCAGGACCGCACCGAGCGCCGCAAGTACCGCACCATCCTGGACGACGACCTGGCGGACTTCGGCGCCGCACTGGCCCGCGAGTTCGGCCTCACCGCGCAGCAGGCCCGGCGGACCGTCTCCCTGCTGGCCACGCTCGTGCAGAAGCACGCCGTGCACAACCTGTGCGACATCACCAAGCTGGCGGGCTGGGACTCCCAGTACGCCGGGCAGCTCAAGCACGCCCCCACGAAGGGCGCGTGATGGCCGAGCCGAGTGAGCAGGAGCTGCTGAGTCGGCTGTTCATGGTCCGGCATGGCGAATCGACCTGTAATTCCGTCCACCGCATCGCCGGGCAGCGCGACGCCCCGCTGACCTTCCTGGGCCGGATCCAGGCCGAGAAGGTCGCCAGGGGCCACCGCGGTCAGCACTTCGACCGCGTCTACGTCTCCCCGCTGACCCGCGCCTACGAGACCGCCAACACCATCTTCCCTCTCGATGCCGCTGACGCGGATGCTCCCGAGGTCGTGGTCGACGAGCGGCTGATGGAGCGCGACTTCGGCAGCTACACGCTGGAGAGCAAGTCCATCCTGCAGCGCCGCCACGGCATCGCCGAGTACGAGCGGGCCATGAATGCCGACAGCCCCACCATGCACGGCGGGGAGACGTTCCAGCAGTTCAAGGACCGCGTGCACGCCTTCTACGAGGAGGAGCTGCTGCCGGCGCTACGCCGCGGCGAAGTGGTCTGCGTGGTCTCCCACAAGTACGTCGTCGAGCTGATCTGCCGGTTCATCCTGGCCCGGCCCGCCGACGAGTCCTACGACCTGCGCCTGCCCAACTCCCAGATGCTGCAGGGCGATCGGATCCACAGCTACGTCAAGAACGAGAACAAGACCATGAACATGGTCTACGACTGGATCGTCGTCAACCATCCCGTGGTCTTCTGCGCCGGCCTGGCCGCCGGCCTCCTGGCCAACCTGGCCGGGCTGCGGCTGTCCGCATCCCCGTACGTGCTGCTGATGCTCCTGGTGCTGGCCAGCGTCATCACCATGTGCCGCATCGAGCTGGAGAACGCGCGCACGTTCGTCACCGACCGCAGCACGCTCCGGTCCGTCGCCCTGCGCTACCTCGCCCTGCCGATCGCCTTCGCGGCCCTGGTGCGCTGGTCGGATGCGGGAAGTACGAGTACGGCGGCGATCGCCGCGGTGTTCCTCGCCACCCCCAGCTCGGTGGTGGCGATGACCGTCAGCCGCTGCCTCGGCGGCATGATCATGCCTACGTTTGCGCAGGTCCTGCTCTCCTCACTGGCCGCGACCGTGTCCTTCTCGACCGTGCTCGCCCTGACCCTGCACGAGGACGTCGCCCCGGCCATAGCCATCAGCGCGGCCACCTCCACGGGCGTCGTCACGGCGGTCTACCTCCTGGTCAAACGCCTGCGGGAACGCTCTCCCATCCGCACGGCCAAATACGGCGAGCGCAACGGATACGTGGCCGTGCTGCTGCTGACCGCATTCATCGTGCTGGTCTGCCTCAAGCTCGACCTCGACGGCTTCACCACCTACGCGCCGCCCGCCATCGGCATCGCCGTCGGCCTGCGCCTGGTCGCCGCCCTCCTCAAGCGCCGACGCCACGTCCAGACCCTCGACGACTACACCGCCATGACCTACCCGAACGTGTTCGTGGTGGTCATCATCGCCGCGCTCACCGGGAACCAGCCGCTGGAGCAGGTGGCGATCTGGACCCTGCTGCCGATGTTCGTCCTGTCCTTCTTCGACAGCTTCTACGCCCGCCACCTGGTCGTCGCCCCCGACGACCCGCGCTGGCCCACGGTGCTCGGTCTCAAAGACCGCCCCGCGGCCGAGCAGCATGCCGCCGCCCCCGTCCGTGTCCTTGACGACCCCGACGCCCAGCTTTCCGCGAGGAGTTGACCTTGTCCGCGCCACCAGCTTCGTTGATACCCCGGCCGTTACTGTTCTGGACCGGTGTCGCCCTGACCTGCGCCGGCGTCGCCGAGCACCTGTGGATGTTCATCGACTCCGCGTCCATGCACTTCCACATGTCCATGATGGACATGTCACCAGCGATGATGTGGGCGGCCATGGCCGCCATCGTGGCCGGCGTGGTGCTCTCCGGCATCGCAGTCGTCCCACCCCGCACATCCACTCCAGCGCCGGCTCCCGCTCCGGGCGCCGCCACGGCGGCGAGCCGGCGCCGCCTCATCGCCATCCTCAGCTTCGCCCTCCTGGTGGACCAGATGAAGCCCGCCACCCTGGCCTTCATCTCACCCGGCCTGCGGGCCGAATACGGCCTCAGCGCCGCAGAGGTCTCATGGCTGCCCACGGTCGCCCTGACCGGTACCGTGCTCGGATCGCTCATCTGGGGGCGCGCGGCGGACCGCATCGGCCGCCGGGCCACCATCCTCATCGCCTCCCTGCTCTTCCTCGGCACCACGGTGTGCGGCGCCATGCCGACCTTCGGCGGCACGCTCCTCATGTGCGCCCTGATGGGCATGGCGGCCGGCGGCATGCTGCCCGTCGTCTACGCCCTGATGACCGAGAGCCTGCCGCCCGGACGGCGCGCGGCCATCATGGTCCTCCAGGCCGGCCTGACCACCACCGGCGGCTACATGGCCGCCTCCGGGCTGGCCGCCGTCCTCATCCCGCTGGCCGGCTGGCGCGTCACCTGGTTCGCGCAGCTCCCGCTGGTGCTGATCCTGATCGCGCTCAACCGCTGGATCCCCGAATCGGCCGCCTTCACCGCCCGCCAGACGCGCACCGCGAAAGTCCCCGCCTCCGCCCTGTTCAAGCGCCCGCAGACGGCCAAGACGCTGGTGGTCAGCGCCTACGCGCTGGCCTGGGGCCTGGTCTACTGGGGCTTCATCACCTTCCTGCCCAGCCAACTGGAGTCCGCAGGCCAGCACGGCATGTCCGCCGCCACCCTGCTGTTCATCTCCTCGCTGCTCGCCATCCCCACCTGCGCGCTCGGCGCCTGGCTGTACATACGCTGGTCGGCCAGGGGCACCATGGTCGTCTACGCGGCCCTCACCGTCGCGGCCCTGCTGACGCTGGCAGCCGTCGGCCTGGACGGCAGCCGGCCCATCCTGCTGGCCACCGTGATGCTGCTGTTCGCCGGCACCGCCGGTGTGATCGCGCTCATCGGCCCCTACACGGCCGAGATCTACCCCACGGCCATCCGGGGCACCGCCGGCGGATGGGCCGCGGCGGTCGGCAAGTCCGGCGGAGCCTTCGGCCCACCCCTGATCGCACTGATCCTCTCGGCACCTGGAGGCATCCGCACCGCCGCGATGTTCGTCGCGCTCCCCATGGCCCTGGCAGGACTCGCCGTCGCCGTCCGCGGCAGCAATCCGCAAGCCGCCGCCCAGACGCCTGAGGGCACCACCTCGCTGGACGCCGAACTCGACGAACTGGTCAGCAGCGAGGGCGTTGCCGCCCAGACCACGGCGACAACGCACCTGCCGGGCAACGGCGGTACCGCGACATGAACGGCGGAGTCAACGGCGTCGCACTCGCCGTCTTCGCCCTCTTCTTCCTGGCCGTCACCGTCCTGGGCTTCCTCGCCGCCCGCTGGCGCAAGGCCGACGACGAACACACCCTCGACGAATGGGGCCTGGGCGGCCGCTCGTTCGGCACCTGGATCACCTGGTTCCTGCTCGGCGGCGACGTCTACACCGCCTACACCTTCGTCGCCGTACCCGCGGCGATCTACGCGGCGGGGGCGGCCGGCTTCTTCGCGGTGCCGTACACCATCCTCGTCTACCCTTTGATCTTCACCTTCCTGCCCCGGCTGTGGTCCGTGTGCCACCGCCACGGGTACGTCACCACCGCCGACTTCGTGCGCGGCCGCTTCGGCTCCAAGGGCCTGTCGCTCGCCGTGGCCTTCACCGGCATCCTGGCCACGATGCCGTACATCGCGCTCCAACTCGTCGGCATCCAGGCGGTGCTGGACGTGCTGGGCGTCGGCGGCGGCGAGAACACCAACTGGTTCTTCAAGGACCTGCCGCTGCTGATCGCCTTCGGCGTGCTGGCTGCGTACACCTACTCCTCCGGCCTGCGCGCCCCCGCCATGATCGCCTTCGTCAAGGACACGCTGATCTACATCGTCATCGTCGTCGCGATCATCTACATCCCGATCAAACTGGGAGGCTTCGACGACATCTTCGCCAAGGCCAACGAGGCATACGGCCAGACCAACCCCGCCACCGGCACACCGCGCGGCACCCTGGTCAGCGCCCCCAACGCGCAATGGACGTACGCGACGTTGGCGCTCGGCTCCGCGATGGCCATGTTCATGTACCCGCACTCGATCACGGCGACGCTGTCCTCCCGCAGCCGCGAGGTGATCCGGCGCAGCACGACGGTGATGCCCCTCTACACCCTGATGCTGGGCCTCCTCGCCCTGCTCGGCTTCATGGCGATCGCAGCCGGGGTCAAAGTCACCAACGGGCAGCTGGCGATCCCGCAGCTGTTCGAGGACATGTTCCCGTCCTGGTTCGCGGGCGTGGCCTTCGCGGCCATCGGCATCGGCGCCCTCGTCCCCGCGGCCATCATGTCCATCGCGGCCGCGAACCTCTTCACCCGCAACATCTACAAGGACTTCATCAAACCGGACGCGACACCGAAGCAGGAGACACGCATCTCCAAACTGGTCTCGCTGCTGGTGAAGGTCGGCGCGCTGGTCTTCGTCCTGACCATGGACAAGACAGTCGCCATCAACTTCCAGCTCCTGGGCGGCATCTGGATCCTGCAGACCTTCCCGGCCCTGGTCGGCGGCCTGTTTACCCGCTGGTTCCACCGCTGGGCGCTGCTCGCCGGCTGGGCGGTCGGCATGATCTACGGCACGTTCGCCGCGTACCGCGTCGCCTCCCCGACCCAGAAGCACTTCGGCGGCTCGGCGAAGGAGATCCCGGGCATCGGCGAGATCGGCTACATCGGCCTCACCGCGTTCATCCTGAACGTGGCAGTGACGATGGTCCTGACCTTCGTGCTGAAGGCGGCCAAGGCCCCCGAGGGCATCGACGCCACATCGCCCGGGGACTACACGGCGGATGCGGATGCGACGGCGCCCCCCACCCTGCGTCCGGGCACGTCACCTGCACCCAACCCCAGTTGAGAGGCAGATCCACGCACGTCTATGCCGCCGCCCGGGCTCCGATCGAGCCCAGGGCGGCGGTCACCGTCTTGCGCAGGGTCACGGCGTCCGCACCGGCACGGGAACGCAGGTTGACGCCGTAGGCAAGCAGCGCCAGCAGATCCGCCGAAGCCCCGGGGTCGGCGCCGGGGAACAGCTGCCCCTGGTGGTCGGCGGTGACGAGGGCGGCGTACATGGCATCACGCAGCTCCTGGTGGTGCTGGTCCAGGACTGCGCGTACCTCGGGGTCGCTGTTCTCGGCCCCGGCGTGCGCGTTGGAGACCATGCAGCCCCACCGGGCGTACTCGCCCGAGCAGCGGGCCTCGATAAGGCCGCCGAAGAACTCGGAGATCGCAGGCAGTCCCCGCTCGTCCTCGGCCAGGCGCCGGAACATCGGCTGGGACCGCTGCTCCAAGTAGCGGCGCAGCGCGGTGAGATAGAGCTCCTGCTTGCCGCCGAACGTGGCGTACAGGCTGGAGCGGTTGAGACCGGTCGCGGTCACCACGTCCTGGATCCCGGTCGAGGCCACGCCCTGCCGCCAGAACAGCCGCACCACGGTCTCCAGGGTGGCGTCCGGATCGAAGTGCTTGATGTCCGGCATGTTTCACCCCACCATCCTGAAATGAGGATTCCAAGATACTCCCAGTTCAGCACAACGCAAAGGTGCCGACAGACGCAGAACGGGACAGGTCCCCTACCAGCACGCAAGCGTCCAGGTTCGTCCACGATCCACCCCAGGAGCGCCTAGCGCCGCGACCATGCCGCCATGAATCGCATACCAGCCCTTTGGGCGGCCGCATACGGGTCACAGACCCCTCGCCTCCGCCGCTACTTCGCCCGCCGAGCCGTCCAACTCGCCGCGTTCATCAAGGCTCTCGCCCTGGCCGACCACCGCCCGTTCACCAGCCTCTGACCCGCCGGAACCGCCGCACGACTGGCGCGGGACCACGCATGCCCTTATCTTGGAACAATCATTTCAAGATTGATTGGTCCCGCCCAGTCGCCGACCAGGAGGAACGAGCACCATGACCACCCTCAACGCCGAACTGCGCACCTTCTACGAAGCCCGCCAGCAGCAGATCCCCGCCGAGATCCGACAGATCATGCAGCGGGCCGGCCAGGAACTCGCCGACTCCGGCCAGGCCGACCGCGCCCTGACTGTCGGAGCCCAGGCCCCGCGCTTCAACCTCCCCTCGGCGACCGGGCAGACCGTGGCCCTGGACGACCTGCTCACCAACGAGCCGGTCGTGCTGACCTTCTACCGCGGTGCCTGGTGCCCGTACTGCAACATCGCCCTGCGCTCCCTCCAACAGCACCACGAGGCCATCACCGCCCGCGGCGCCCGCCTGGTCGCCGTCTCCCCGCAGATCCCCGACGAGTCCCTCACGCTGACCGAGAAGCACGACCTCGCCTTCGACGTCCTCAGCGACATCGGCTCCGACACCGCCAAGCAGTACGGCCTCGCCTTCGACCTTCCCGACGACCTCGCCGCCGTCTACGACAAGCTCGGCTTCGACCTCCAGCGCGTCAACGACGGCCACCCGCGCACCCTCCCGCTGCCCGCCACCTACGTCATCGACCGCGACGGCACCATCCGCTGGGCCTTCGTCGACACCGACTACACCACCCGCGCCGAACCGGCCGACATCCTCGCCGCCCTCGACGCACTGCACTGAGGGCAACCCGCACGAGTAGACATACAAAGGACCGCAAGGCGCATGTTGCCCGAGGTCCTCGCGGACGTACGTCACGGCCTGCAGGCTGCCGACGGACCGCTACCACATGGGGACTCATCGGCGTCAACGGCCGCCGCTGCTCGCTCTGAGTGCGGTCCCTTCCCTGTGAAGTGCTCCGTGCTCGCGGCCCGTTCGTCGAGCCCGGCATCCCGGCCACTACGTCGCACGGCGCCCGTCGCTGGGTGATCCGCCACAGTCGGCGGAGCAGTTCGCCCTCCTGACCCGACCCGCATGCCTGCTGCATCGCCGTGGTGCAGCTCTCAGGTACGGAAGGGCGGCACCTGTCGTACAGCGAGGTCCTCGCGCAGCCGCAGGAAGCGGACGGGGTGACGGTAGCGGCCCTCATCGACGGCGGTGTCGGCCTGGAACTCGGCCACCAGCTCGGGTCGCACCGGGTGGAACTCCAGGTCACCGCGGGTGCCCCAGCCCACACTGAAGTGGCGCCCCCGCCAGGGATGATCAGGGTCAGCCCGATGCAGCTGCGACGCGAGATCGCGGCGCACGGCCGTGGAAAGGGGCGTGGTACGCGCGATCATCCGCAAGTGCCCCAGCGCGTCGTACCGGGCCAGCAGCAGCGTGGCCGGCGAGGCCAGGGCGCCGGTGACCCCTCCGATCAGCCCTTCAGCGGTGGTGCAGGAGCGGACCTTGATCCAGGCACGCCTGCCCGGCAGGGACCGCTGCCCGCTGTCCTTGATCACGACGCCCTCGATGCCGACTGTCCCCCAGGCCGGGTTCAGCCAGTCCAGCGCGGTCGCCCGCTCGGTGGTGGCGGGACACAACGTGAACGGGGCGGTGAGCACTCCGCGGGTGAAGAGGTCCTCCAGGATCGCGCGCCGCTCGCGGTACTCTCCGAAGTGCAGCCTCCCCTCGTGCGGCACCACGAGCTCACCGTCCAGCACGAGCACCTCGCTCAGCTCCCTGGCCGCGCCGGCGATGTCCGGGAAAGCGCCGGTGAGGTCAGCACCCTGACGGGACTGCAGCATGACCAGGTCGGGACGCGCGAAGAGGATGGTCCGGAAGCCGTCCGGCTTCTGCTCCGCGATCCAGTTCTCCGGCAGGGCCTCATCCGGGGGCAGCTGCCGCCGGGCTTCGGCAAGCATCGGCTCGATCGGAGGGATTAGGGCCACACCGTCACATCTACGCGGTGCCGCCCCCACTGGCACGCTGAGCAGGCCCGGATGGGCCCAGGTCAGGGCTGGGATGGCGGGGAGGTCCGCCTGCGGGCGGGCAGGGGAACGACCGTGGCGCCGCTGCGCAGGGCGTCGTTTTCGAGGGTGAGCTGCCGGATGGCCTCCTCAAACAGGGCCAGGGTCCGCCGCAGGTCGGTGTTCTCCTGCCGCAGCCGGGACAGGTTCGCCGCCGTCCTCTCATCGGATCCGGACGAATCCGTGGCGGCGGCTGCCGGCGCGGGAAGGTGGGGGCGGAAGTGGGTGTCGATCAGGTCGGCGTAGTGGCGGTGAAAGGTGGTTCAGCCACACCATCGCCGGCTCCCACGCGCCATCAGCCGTGGCCACCAGCAGCCGGCGCCGCTCGCCGTCCTCCAGGCGGGCCACCGGCACCCACCGGCCACCCATCCGCACCCGTGGCACGGCCGGGTCCTCCACCAGCAGCGACCGGGGCGTTGGAACGTAGAAGCCGCGCGACCGGCCGTAGTCGAGCATCTCGGCCCGGTCCCACTCCATGTAGTCGCGCACATCCCGCAACACCGACACCGGCCAGTACACCGCCCGCCCCGACCTCCCCTTGGAGATCGCGTGCGGCAGCACCGCCCGCGCGTTGATGACCCCGGACCCCGCAGGCGGCAGCTCCGGCAGGTCGAACACCGTCAGCGCCGAGTGCTCACACAACCGCAGACCCGTACGGACCATCGAGTCCGCGTACGCCGCGTTCCTCGCCGCCCACCTTCCGCGGAACCCGCGCCTGGGCATCTCCTGCGCGTCGTAGCCGTACAGTCCGACATTGCGCCACAGCCGATACGACCTCGGAGGCAGCCACTTCACCTCCCGCCGAGCCCCCGTGTGCGACGCCTCGGCCGGCACCTGCCGCACCGCACTCCCGTCAGCCCCGCGCCGCCAGGGCGACCACACCGCGGCAGCACGCTAACGGATGGGATTGGCCCTCACGAGGTCCTGCTCGACCGCCCACAGGTAGAACTGGTTGACCGTGGACACCTCTCGGTCCCAGCTCGTGTCTTCCAGGCGAGGTCCACGCTCGTCACGACGACGCCACCACTCGTACGCCGCCCGGTCATCCATGGACGCGTCACGCCAGTCACGCCGGCCTCGCCCGAACCACAGGAAGTCAAAGTACGTGCGCAAGTCCCGGGCGTGGGCGGCCTGGGTGTTCCACGGTGACGACGCCAACCACACCGAGAAGTACCGGTTCAGCGCCATGTCGTACCCACCCGCCGGACTGATCAGAAACGGCTGCCCCTCGGGCACCCCCAGATCGTCCAACCCCTGAGCGAGACCGGCGAACAAGGCACTGAACTCCCTTATCAACGCGGCCACTTCGCGTGGCAGTGCCAGTTCCCGACGAGTGAAGTGCACCCGCCACCCTGCGATCGACATGGCGCCGGACTCTATCCCGTGGACAGTTCAACAGCGCATAACCCAAGTGGGACGGTTCTCCAGACACTTGAAGTTGTCTCATCCGAGTGACATCGCGGTATCTCGCAGCGCACCTCCGGATGGCGTCCCGCCGAGTGGTGTAGCCGATCAAGCTAACGGAATCCCCAGGTCGCGGCCCGAATCGCCCCCCCTTGGAGGCCCTGTTGAGGCTCGCCGGGCCGGGACCAGCGGTGACTGCACGACGGCCGGCAGCGGCACGTACCGGACGGCTTCGAAGCGGAGGCGACGGACCGTGATCGGCTACACCACGACGGGGGACACGACCCACCTCCGGTCGGCGCCGGAAGAACGATGGACCAAACTGAATGCGCTGCACTGCTGAGACTCAGCCTGTCCCTGGGCTGGAGATCCCGCGCTGAAGTGTGGAGGCTTCCGATGAGCACCTTTGCTCAAGGTTTTAGCGCCCTTGGAAGGTCAGGTGAGGAGGGCGAAGAGATACACACCTCGCTCGCCTCCGACTGCCAGCTCGTGTGAATCCTCCGCCCAGACACACGAGTACAGCGCCCCCTCGGAGCGTGCGACAGCCACGGTACGGGCTCCCGCGACCTCCCAAATCCGCACCGTCTGGTCGTTGCTGGTGGTGGCGAGCCAGGAGCCGTCTGGGGCGATCGCCACTGATCGTACTGCGCGGTTGTGGCCGGTGAGGGTGGCAGTACAGGTCCCCGAGACCCGGTCCCAGATCCGCACCGTCTGATCGTTGCCGCCGGTAGCGAGCCAGGAACCGTCTGGGGCGATCGCCACCGACTGCACATACTCGCTGTGGCCGGTGAGGGTGGCAGTACAGGTCCCCGAGACCCGGTCCCAGATCCGCACCTTTTCGTCCTGGCCGCTAGTGGCGAGCCAGGAGCCGTCCGGGGAGATGGCCACGGACAGCACCCAGCCGGTGTGGCCGGTGAGGGTGGCGGTGCAGGCCCCTGAAGCCCGGTCCCAGATCCGCACCTTTGCGTCACCGTCGCCGGTGGCGAGCCAGGAGCCATCCGGAGCAATCGCCACCGATCCCACAGACTTGGAGTGGCCGGTGAGTGTGGCGGTGCAAGCCCCCGAGGCCCGGTCATAGATCCGCACTGTTCCATCAAAGCCGCCGGTGGCGAGCCATGTGCCGTCCGGGGAGATCGCCACCGATAACACTGTGTCGTTGTGGCTAGTGAGGGTGGTGGTGCAGGTGCCCGAGGCCCGGTCCCAGATCCGCACCGTCCCGTTACGGCCCTCTGTGGCAATCAACGTGCTTTGCCTCCCGTCACGGCCGCCGGTGGCAAGCCACGTGCCGTCCGGGGAGATCGCCACGGCCATCACGCAGTCGGTGGGGCCGGGTTGCGGGGGAATCTGAGTAGCGAAGTCCCGGTCCCAGGTCCGTACCGTGTCGGCGCTGGCGGTGGCGAGCCAGGTGCCGTCTGGGGCGATCGCCACCGACTGCACATACTCGGTGTGGCCGGTGAGGGTGGCGGTGCAGGCCCCCGAAGCCCGGTCCCAGATCTGCACCCTTCCGTCACCGTCGCCGGTGGCGAGCCAGGAGCCATCTGGGGCAATCGCCAGCGACCCCACAGGCTTGGAGTGGGCGGTGAGGGTGGCGGTGCAGGTGCCCGAGGCCCGGTCCCAGATCCGCAC
This sequence comes from Streptomyces sp. NPDC005483, assembly GCF_040606035.1. Classification (NCBI taxonomy): domain Bacteria; kingdom Bacillati; phylum Actinomycetota; class Actinomycetes; order Kitasatosporales; family Streptomycetaceae; genus Streptomyces; species Streptomyces sp. NPDC005483. The sequence goes on along the minus strand of NZ_JBEXEA010000055.1, from coordinate 25,891 downwards.
CGCCCGGTCATGACTACTTGTGGCGAGCCAGGTGCCGTCCGGGGCGATCGCCACGGACAGTACAAAGCCGGTGTGGCCGGTGAGGGTGGCGGTGCAGGCTCCGGATGTTCGGTCCCAGATCCGCACGGTCCCGTCACGGCCGCCGGTGGCAAGCCAGGAACCATCCGGAGCAATCGCCAGGGCCATCACCGCGTCGGTGTCGCCGATGAGGGTGGTAGTGCAGGTGCCCGAAGGCCGGTCCCAGATCCGCACCTTTCCGTGACGGCTGCCGGTGGCGAGCCACATGCCGTCCGGGGCAATCGCCACCGACCACACGGCGTCGGTATCGTTGGTGAGGCTGGCGGTGCAGGTGCCCGAAGCCCGGTCCCAGATCCGCACCTTTCCGTCATGGCCGCCGATGGCGAGCCACGTGCCGTCCGGGGCGATCGCCACCGGCCCCCAGCCGGTGTGGCCGGTGACGGTGGCGGTGCAGGCACCCGAAGCCCGGTCCCAGATCCGCCCCCCGTCGGCGCTGCCTGTCGTGGCGAGCCAGGTGCCGTCCGGGGCGATCGCCACCGACCGCATCCCACCGGAGACGTCGGGTGCGTGGCGGGTAAGCATGCGCTGCAGCGCGGCGTTGGGGCCGTCGGGCAGCGGCCAGCGGTTGACGAGGCAGGGGCGGTGGGCGGGGTCCTGCCGGCGAGCGGCGATCTGGGGGCGCCAGTGCGGGTGCGCCTCAAGACGGCTGTGCAGGACGCCGGTGAGGGCGTGGGGCGGGTCGGTGGGGATGAGGAGGTGGGCGACTTGGGAGACGCTGAGGGCCAGGGAGCGGCTAAGAGGGGTGTTGATGCGGGCCAAGTCGTTCCAGGGGGCGCTGGGGCCGCGTTGTGTCAGGCGTGCTTCGACCCAGCGCACATCGCCCGCCGTGGCCTCGGCGGACACCGCGCGGCCGGCGGTGATCAGATGGTCGATGAGGTGGTCGAGGAGGTAGCCGTCCTCAAGCTCCCACCAGGCGCGTTCGGGATCGGGAGCGGTAGGGGTTAGAGGCCGGGTCGCCGACAGGGTGGCGGCGACGGCGTCGACGAGCAGGCCATTGAGGCGGGCCAGGCCAGCCATGCCGAGGCCGTCGCGGAGGTAGTCGCGGATGACGTCGTGGATGCCGATCTGGCCGCCGTGCCGCGGGTCGAGGGTGAGCAGGGACAGGCGTGCCAGGTCCCCGCACAGGCTGCGTGTCTGGGCCTCGGTCAGCCGGCCGGTGGCCTGCCACAGCAGGGCGACAGTGGATACCGGGATGGGCTCATCCTCGGCGAAGATGCCGAGTTCGGTAAAGCGGTCGGCACCATTGGGCGGCAGCAAGGTGGTGGCGGCCTCGACGGAGGCTTTCACGGCCTGACTGCGCAGGCGGGGGTCGTCGAGGCTCCAGGTGGCAGCAGGGTCATCCACCGCGGTGGGCCCGTGCGCGTGCAGCCGGTGACGAATCCACTCGGCGGTCGCAGCAGGGTCAGCGCCGGTGGCCGTCTGTTCGGCGATCAGACGGTTGGTCAGGCGCAGCAGCAGCGCCCAGCGGCCGGTGATGTGGAGCAGACCGTCAACTACAGCGTCGGGCAGGCGCGGCAGCTCCCAGGTCAGCGCGGCTCTGGCCTGGCCGGGTGACATCTGGTCGACCTGGATGCGATGTGCGCCGGGGGGTATAAGGGTCGGGTTGCGAGTGGTGACCAGCCGGACGCAACGACGGCCGCCGTGAAGGAAGGGGGCGAGCTGCTCGTCTTCCCACACGTCGTCGAGGACAAGGAGGGTGCGGGGACGCTGGTCCAGGAGCCGGCCCAGGTGAGCGCCTGCCAAGTCGGGATCGTCGAACTCGCTGGTGTCACCGGTGATGAATCGGGTGACTTCAGCGACCTTGGCGGCCACGGCTGCCCGTCCGCGGACATCTCGACCGATGGTGACTGTATAGATCCGCGAACGGAACCGGCGCCGCACCCGCCGGTGGGCGCACACGGCCGTGGCCAAAGTGGTCTTACCGAACCCGCCCGCCCCCCACAGCAAGGTGGTGATGCCTACCGCGCGGCCGCCGCGGCACACCGCCACCACCGAGTCGCGCGTCTGGTCCCGGTCCACGAACCAGCCCGGTACGGCCGCGGGCTGCGGAGGCGGCGGATCATCCTGAACCGCTAGTGGACGCTCTTGCATCCACATCGCGACACCGGCTGCCACGAACGACAGCGCCCCCAGCACGGCGACCCACGGCCATGGATGCCGCCGCAGCCCATCCACCAGGCCGGGCCACCGCTGTTGGGATGTGGCAGCGTTTCCCGCCAGCGCCAGCAAGACCGCCAGCACCGCCGTCACACCGGCAAGCGACACCAGCCCCACAACACGGCCCCGCACCTGCACCCCCAACTATGGTCTCCGGCCCGGAGATTACCTGCCACACAGCGGCACCGTCAGTCAGCGGCCACAGAATCGGCAGGGCCACCCGGGTTACCAGAGGCCACAGCAGAGGGACGCGAAGAGAGCGCCCCTGACCGTCAGGAAACAAGAGCAGCCCTGGGGGATTCGCCTGAGCGCCCTGGGGAGTCTTCATCATGTGGGGCCCGGACGCGAGCTGATGTCTCATGAGACACCGCAGAGTCTGGAGAAGGACGGATTCCGGGCCCTGCTGTCCGTCGATGCGGGCCAGGTGGTGCTGCGCTCCAGGCGCGGCACCCAGATGCTTCCGGCGTTTCCGGAGATCGGAGCCGGGGCCCGGCAGCTGCCGGATGCCACCGCGCTGGACGGCGAGCTTGTCGTATGGGATGCCGCAGGACGGCTCGCCTTCGAGCAGCTGCAGATCCGGCTTCATCGGCGCGGTGCCGGGGCGGCCAGGGCGGCGGATGAGTGGCCGGCTCACTTCGTCGCGTTCGATCTGCTGCGGTTGGCCGGGACTGACACGACGAGATGGCCGTATCGGCGGCGCAGGGCCGCGCTCGAGTCCGTGTTCGCCGCCCGTCAGCTGTCCGCCCCGTGGGTGCTGTGCCCGTCGACCACCGATCCGGGCACGGTGCGCGAGTGGCTGACGTGGTCGTCGGTCGGGATGGAAGGTGTGATCTTCAAGCGGTTGGACGGCGTGTACGAGCCGTCGGTCAGGGGATGGCAGAAATACAAGGTCCTCGAGACGACCGAGGCGATCGTCGGCGCGGTCACCGGCTCCCTGGCCGCTCCCAGCAGCCTGCTGCTCGGCAGGTACGACGATGCCGGCCGACTGCAGTACACCGGCCGCACCACCGCTCTCCCCCGGGCGGCGAGCGGCACGGTCGCCGGCCTGCTCGCTCCGGGCCGGGGCGGCCACCCTTGGACAGGCTGGTCGTTCTCCGCTGGGTGGGGCAGCCGCCGGATGCTCAACGTCACGCTGGTGGAACCCGAACTGGTGGTGGAAGTCGGCGTCGACGTCGCCCGCGACGCCTCCGGCCGGTGGCGCCACCCCGCACGCTGGCACCGCGCCCGCCCTGACCTCTCCCCCGCCGACGTCCCCCGCCTGACGTCACCGCCGCACTGACGGCGGCGCAGCGCGGAGGGGCTTGGCGTGTGGCGTGGTGTGGGTCGGATAAGCGGTGTGATCGGGGGTACAACGGGGGCAGGCTCGTGCGGTTGCAGGGCCGGAGCATGCCCGGTTTGACGGGCTGTTCCCAGGTATGAACGAAGGATCGACGGTATGGCCAGCGGCACCGTGAAGTGGTTCAACTCCGAGAAGGGCTTCGGCTTCATCGAGCAAGACGGCGGGGGCCCGGACGTCTTCGCGCACTACTCCGAGATCGCGGGCAACGGGTACCGCGAGTTGACCGAGGGCGAGCACGTGACCTTCGACATCGGTCAGGGGCAGAAGGGGCCGCAGGCGCAGAACATTGTCCGGGGCTGAGCGGGCCACGTAGCGCAGGGCAGGCGGCTGACCGGTTCGGCAGCCGCCTTGCTCATGCAGTCGGCACGTTGCCCTACAGGTGCTGTCCCTGCAGCCGGGCGGGCTGCCCAGCGCGCCCCGGCCCGCGCCCTGGGCGCCGCCTTCACCAGGCTGGTCTTGCGCCGCACACCAGGGCACGCGCTTGGGGGCGTATGCATGTGGCCCTGACCAGAATTCCGGTCAGGGCCACAGTCGTCTTGTGAGGGTGAAGGGCGGTCGCCTACGCGGCGAAAGGCTCTGCGGGGCTTCAGCCGGACGATCGTCCCCGCAGGCTATACGTGAGGCCCGGGGACACTGTCCCCTTCACTCCCACGCCCTCCACAACAGTCCCAGGCAGGCGGGCATTCCCTCCTGCACGGGCTTCTGACGGACACGTGCAGTCAGGCGCTACGTGAGCGGCGTGCTGCCGTCTTCTTCGCTGCCGTCTTCTTCGCTGGCTGCTTCCTCGCGGTCTTCTTCTTCGGTATCTCGTGGACGTCGGCGTCCTCGCCGCGCGAGGCCTTGGCCTGCTGAACGGACTCGGTCAGGGCGGCCATGAGATCGAGAACCTTGCCTGGCTGCTCCGGCTCCGGGGCCTCGGGAAGCGGCTTGTCTTCCCGCTTCGACTCGATGATCTTCGCCAGGGCGTCGGTGTAGGTGTCCTCGAACTCCGGCCCGTCGAGGTTGTCGCGGGACATCGACTCCATCAGTGCGAGCGCGCCCTCGATCTCCTCCTCCGAGACCGTCTCGTGCGGCGGGTCGACGGCGGCCGGATCGCGGATTTCGTCCGGCCAGCGCATCGCGTGCAGCACGATCGCGTCGTCCCGCAGCCGCAGCAGGCCCAGGCGTTCTCGGCCCGACCAGGCGTATTTGGCGATCGCCACCTTCGACGACCTGTCCAGGGCTTGGCGCAGCAGCTTGTACGGCTTCGCCGCGACCTGCCCGTCGGGCACGAGGTAGTAGCCCTCCGCGATGCGGATCGGTTTGATCGACTCCAGCGGCACGAAGGCCTGGATCTCAATCGCCTTCGCCGTGGGCAGCGGCAGCTCCCGCAGATCCGCATCCGAGATCGCCACGACCTGGTCCTTGGCGTACTCGTAGCCCTTGCCGATCTCCGATTGGGGGATTTCGCGGTCCTCCAGATCGCAGATCTTCCGCACCCGCACCCGGCCCATGTCCTCCAGGTGGTACTGGTGGAACTGGATCGAGTGGTTCTCTGTCGCAGATGCCACGCGGATAGGGATGCTGACCAGGCCAAACGAGATGGCGCCGCTCCAAAAGGTTCGGGGCATGAGGGACCTCCGCGTCGGCCCCGAGCAGGATCAGCCTAGTTGGGTTTCGACAGGTCGGCCCGCCATCGTCAGCACGGTGGCGACGCCACGCGTGAGCAGAGCTCGCCAGCGTCTCGTCGGTCGCTCACTCAGCCCTCGACGTCTCGACGGCGCCTGCGGGCACCGGGGCTCAGCATCGGGATCGGGCGGTGCCCGACCGGGTCATGCCCAGGTGAGCACGATCTTCTTACCGCCGGCCCTGCCGCTGACCACCCGGGCGAACGCGGCAGGTCCGTCGCTCAGCGCCAGGGGTTCCGGCGCCTGTTTCAAGGTTCCCGCGGCGGCCTGCTCCGCCATCTGGACAAGCTGCGCGGCGTTGGGCTCGACGTAGAGGTCCCAGCTCGTGATGTCTCGTTCTTCCGGAGGAGCGTCCGAGGTCAGGGAGCACAGTCGGCCGCCGTCCCGCACCAAGGGCAGGGCGGTGTCCGCCGTGCCGGTGGCGATGGTGAGAGCGGCGTCGAACCCGCCGCGTACCGTGGCCGGCCAGTTCGGGTCGTGGTAGTCGACGACCTTGCTTGCTCCCAGCCCGAGCAGGCGCTCCGCGGCGCCGGCAGAGGCGGTCGCGGTCACCTCGACGCCCTTGGCCGCGGCAAGCTGGATGGCCAGCGATCCGGTGGCCCCGCCTCCGTTGGTGATCAGGAGCCGCTGGCCTGGGCTGAGGTCCAGCTTCTCCAGGGCCTGCCAGGCAGTGAGTCCGTTGACCGGCAGCGCCGCCGCGTGCACGGCGTCCAGCGCGGGTGGGCAGGCTGCCGCGTGGTCCGCGTTGATCAGAACGCGTTCGGCCCAGAAGCCGCTTCCCCCGGGCAGTGGGGCCTCGTGCGCGAGCACCCGGTCGCCTACGGCAAACCGGGTGACACCCGCGCCGACGGCCAGCACCTTGCCCGCGCCCTCCACTCCCAGCGCCGCCGGTGGGCGCAGCCCCACGTCCCAGCTACCGCCGTTGAGCAGTTCGTCCCACGGGCCGACCCCGGCCGCCTCAACCGCGACCAGGATCTGGCCGGGCCCGGGAGGTGACGGTTCGGGCAACTCCAGCAGGGCGACTTCCTTCTCGGCCCCGGACACTCCGCACGCCTTCACAGCAGGTCGTCGTCCTCTCACTCGGTCCGGCCGACCGGCAGGTACGGGCCGAACCCCACAGCAGGCAGCAGTCTCGGCCCCGGGGCCCCCGCGGAGGTCGCTCGTGGTCTCAGCCGCATTGGTCTCGAGACTATGCAGCCAGTGGCCCGGGCCTGTGGGCCACTCGACGAGTGTCCGACTGGGCCAATCGTGGAATAGCTCTGCACGACCTTGGGTGGCCCGGGGCGTACAGCCTCGTGTCCGAGTTGCGAAACCACCGGTCCATGCCGCGACAGCAGGCGGTCCCACAGCTCATCCGCCGACACGATCCACGGCGACGCCTCAGTTCTCCTGTTCGCACACTTGTACGATTCCGCGTTATGGTGGGTACCTGGAGAGGACGCAGGTCAGGGAGGGACAGCAACGACGGGAGGTGCGCAGCGGTGGATTTACTCATCTGCACGTCGCCTCCGGCTATTCGGCCCGCTACGGCGCATCGCTCCCCGGTGCTCTCGTGCAACGTGCTGCCGAGCGCGGGATGACGACTCTCGCCCTGACCGACCGGGACACCGTCGCGGGCACGGTCCGCTTCGCCAACTCCGCTGCGGCCGCCGGTATCCGCCCCGTCTTCGGCGTGGACGTCGCTGTCGCTTCTCTCAGCTCGCCCGATCCGGCCGCCGGACGGTCGCGTACGCCGGTGCGCGGAGGCGCGCACGTGATCGAGCCGCCGCTGCGGATCACCCTGCTCGCGCAGAACGCGGCCGGGTGGGCCCGGTTGTGTCGCCTGGTGTCCGCCGCCCACGCTGTAGCCGACGGAACGTCGCCGGTTGTGTCGTGGGCGACCTTGCGCGCCTACGCCGATGACGACCTGGTGGTGCTGCTCGGCCCGGCCTCCGAGCCAGTGCGGGCCCTGTCCGCCGGCCGCCTGGATGTTGCCGAGCAGCTGCTGGTGCCGTGGCGGGAGATGGCCGGAGAGCGGCTGCGGCTGGAGGCCGTGTATTTGGGCCGGCAGGGCACGGGTGCGGGCTCGCTGCGGCTGGCCGCGCGCACCGTGGGGCTGGCCGACCAGCTTGGCGTCCGCGCCGTCTTGTCGAATGCGGTCCGCTACGCCGATCCCGGCCAGCACCGGCTGGCTGACGTGCTCGACGCGGCCCGGCTGTTGCGGCCCGTCGACCGCCGACACCTGGACGGCGGTGAACGGTGGCTGAAGGGTCCCGAGGTCATGGCGGCGGCCGCAGAGCGGATCGCCCAGGCCGTCGGCGACGACCCCGCGCGCGCCGTCCGTCTGCTGGCCGAGACCGAAGCCACCGGCCAGTCCTGCACCCTCACCCCGGCCGATCTCGGGCTCGGACGTCCCCACTTCCCCGAACCGGCCGTGGTGGGAGCGAGCCCGGAGCCGGGTTCGGCGACGCGGCTTCTGCGGCAGCGCTGCGAGGCCGGCATGGTCGCCCGCGGCCTGGACCGCGACGAACGCGCCGTACAGCAGCTCCGATACGAGCTCGACTGCATCGGCCGGTTGGGCTTCGAGGGGTATTTCTTGGCCGTGGCCCAGGTCGTCGCGGACACCAGGGCGCTGGGGATCCGGGTCGCCGCGCGCGGCTCCGGCGCCGGCTCCATGGTCAATCACGCGCTGTTCGTCGCCACCGCCAACCCGCTCGAGCACCGGCTGCTGTTCGAGCGCTTTCTCAGCGAGCGGCGTACGTCGCTGCCGGACATCGACCTCGACGTGGAGTCCGAGCGCCGCCTGGAGGTGTACGACGCGATCATCAAACGGTTCGGGAAGGAGCGGACCGCGGTCACCGGCATGCCCGAGACCTACCGGGCGCGCCACGCCCTGCGGGACACCGGTCTCGCCCTCGGGATTCCGCCGCAGGTCGTCGGCGAGATCGCCAAGAGCTTTCCGCACATCCGGGCCCGGGACATCCGCGGCGCCCTGGCCGAACTGCCGGAGCTACGCCAACTCGCCTCTGAGGCAGGGAAGTTCGGGCCACTGTGGGAGCTCGCCGAAGGCCTGGACGCGCTGCCGCGCGGCTACGCCATGCACCCGTGCGGAGTGATCCTTTCGAACGCGTCGCTGCTCGACCGGCTTCCGGTGCAGCCCACCCCGGCCGGCTACCCGATGGTCCAGGCTGCAAAAGAGGAAGTGGAAGATCTTGGCCTTTTGAAGCTCGATGTGCTGGGCGTGAGGATGTTGTCATCTATGGCGTACGCGGTCTCCGAGATCCGCCGGACGACAGGACGTCTTCTTGATCTCGACAACCCCGACCACGTCGACCTGAACGACCAGAAGGCCTTCGAGATGATCCGGGCCTCGGACACTGTGGGCCTGTTCCAGCTCGAAAGCCCTGGTCAGCAGGATCTGGTGGGCCGTCTGCAGCCACGCCATATGCAGGACGTCATCGCGGACATCAGCCTGTTTCGGCCCGGACCTGTCAGCGGGGGCATGCCCGCCCTCTTCATCGCTGCCCGCCATGGCGCCGAACCGGTGTATGCGCACCCGGACCTTGAGCCGATCTTGTCCGATACGTACGGCGTGGTGATCTGGCATGAGCAGATCATCGCCATCCTGTCCCGGATGACCGGGTGCGACCGGGCCGCCAGCGACGTCGCCCGCCGCGCGCTGGCCGACCCCGACCGTCTCCCCCGGGTCGAGCAGTGGTTCCGCCGGACCGCGGGCGAGCTCGGCTACACCAAGGACGTGCTGGACGAGGTGTGGGAGACCGTCTCCTCCTTCGGCGCCTACGGTTTTTGCCGCGCCCACGCGGTGGCCTTCGCCGTGCCCGCTCTGCAGTCCGCCTACCTGAAGGCGCACTTCCCGGCGCACCTGTACGCGGGGCTGCTGGAGCACGATCCGGGCATGTGGCCGCGCCGTGTGATCGTGGCCGACGCCCGCCGTCACGGCATCCCCGTGCTGCCCGTCGACGTCAACCACTCCCGCGGGCAGCACAGCGTGGAACAGACAGACCAGGGCTTCGGGGTCCGCCTTGCGTTCTCCACGGTCAAAGGCATCACCGAGGCGGAGACCTCGCGCCTGGTGGCCGGGCAGCCCTACACCGGGCTGCAGGATCTGTGGCTGCGTGCCCGCCCGTCCCTGCCGCTCGCCCAGCGCCTGATCCGCATCGGTGCCCTCGATGCCCTCTCCCCCGGCCTGACCCGACGCGATCTTCTGCTGCAGGCCACCGAACTGCACCGGCAGTCCCGCAACCGCACCGCCACCGACGGCCAGCTGCCACTGGGCGGCGAGCTCGTGACCGCGGCCCCGAGCGGCCTGCCGGAGATGACCAGCCGCGACCAGCTCGGCGCCGAACTCGAGGTCCTCTCCATCGACGTGAGCCGGCACCTGATGGAGTACCACCACCGGCTGCTGCGCGAGCTCGGCGCGACCGACGCCGCTCACCTGCGCGGCCTGGTGCCCGGTCAGAAGGTCCTGGTCGCCGGTGTGCGGGCTTCCACGCAGACGCCGCCCATCCCGTCCGGCAAGCGGGTCATCTTCTGCACCCTGGAGGACGGCTCCGGCCTGGTGGACATCGCCTTCTTCGAGGACTCCCACGAAGCCTGCGCGCACACCGTCTTCCACTCGGGGCTGCTGCTGGTCCGCGGCACCGTGGAGGCCCGCGGCCCGCGCCGCACCGTGGTCGGCGAGATGGCCTGGGACCTGGACGAGGTGGCCGCCGCCCGCCGCGACCACGGACCCCAGGCCGCCCTCGACCTCCTCGGCCGCACCACCCCCTCCCCCACCCCCGCAGGCTCGCCCACCCCGCAACGCACCCTCGCCGACGGCACCGCCGGGGCCCGCCTGCACCCCTACGCGGACCTCCAGCCCGCCGGCACCCGCTCAGCAGACCTGCGCCGGCTCGGCCACCGCAGCCAGGGAAGCGCGGGGTGATCACTATGGGCCGTCACATCCTCCACCTGCGTTTCGACCTCCCGGCCGAACCGGACGTCGAACTTGTCGAGCGGCTGCGCCGCCTGCTCGAAGGCATCACGCCCCGCGTGCAGATGATTGAGCCGGACATGGCCGTCCTCGACCTCACCGGCGCACTCCCCTACTGGCAGCGCGACGCCCGGGCCCTGACCGAAGTGGTCCAGCTGCGTGTCCTCGCCCACTTCGGACTGCCCAGTTCTGCGGGCTGTGCGGGCAACCGGATGCTCGCCGCCATGGCCTGCGCCCTCACCCCACCGGGCCGGCGCACCGTCATCGACGACCGCCCCGAGGCCATCGCCGCCTTCCTGCGGCCCCGGCCGGTACGGGAGCTGCCCGGCGTGGGCGCGAAGACGGCGGCCACGCTCGCCGAGTACGGCCTGCACACCGTCGACGACGTCGCCGACGTCCCCCAGGGCACACTGCAGCGCCTGCTCGGCGCCCGGGCCGGACGCGCCCTCCATGAACACGCCCACGGCCGCGACACCACCATCGTCGACCCCACGCCGACCCCGGCGAGTCTCAGCGCGGAGCACCGCTTTGCCCGCGATGAACTCGACCCGGCCGCCCACCGGCGCGTCCTGCTCGCCCTCGCCGACGATCTTGGGGCCCGCCTGCGCAGGTTCGACCAGATCGCCAGGGGCGTGACCTTGACGGTCCGCTACGCCGATCTCACTGCCACCCGACGCAGCAGGACCCTGCCCGAGGCCACCCAGCACACCGTCCTCCTGGCCCGCGCGGCGTACGCCGTGTATGACTCCCTCGGCCTCCAGCGCGCCCGCGTCCGCACCATCGCGCTGCGCGCCGACGCCCTTCGGCCCGACAACCGGGCCACCCGGCAGCTCACCCTCGACGCCGGCGACGACAAACCCCTCGCCATCGAAGCCGTCGCCGATCGCGCCCGCGCCCGCTACGGGCACCAGGTGATCTACCCCGCCGCCCTCGCCATCAGCTCCCGATCATCGTCAGCTCAAGTTCAAGGTGACCGCCCAGACGGCGCGTTTGGACATCGTGCGACATAAGCGCGACAGCGGCCAGTCATGGTGACATCCCCTGCCGAGGAGCGGCCTGATGGAAGCCGCATACCGGGCACTGCGTGTCCCAGTCGACAGCGGACGCGAGGAAGTCGCCCGGCTGAATCGTGCACGCCAAGCATGTCGAACCGTCAGATAGGAAAGGCGCGCGAGTACCGGACCGCTCACGGGCGCACCCGAACGGTCTAATCTCTCCTAGATCGACAGGGGAGGAACATGAGACACAGACTGTGGGCCGTGGCAGGCGGGGCGGCAGCCCTGGCCCTGCTCACGGCCACCGGAGCACACGCCGAGGGCGAGGGTGACGTCAGGGTCACCAAGACCGTCGTGAACAAGGGCGGCAACGTCATCGTCGGCACGGCGAAGACCATCACGTTCCCGATCGCCGTCACCATCAAGGACGACTCGGGCGCCAAGAAGATCACGCATCTCGACACGTTCAACAGGACCACCCCGTACGGCTTCTTCACCTGGAACGGCGACTCGTCCTGTGTGAGGAAGAGCTCGACGACGTCGGTGTGCACGGGCACGATGACGGTCGACCCGGCCTGGATCGCCGACAGCGACGACATCGACAGCAACAGGCTCGCCGGTGTCTGGGTGGTCGCCGCCACCGTCAAGGCCAACGACGGCGACTACTGGATCTACGACGACATCGCCCAGTACAAGGTCAAGCGCGCCGCACAGCTCACCACGGACGCGACCCCCGAACCCGTCGCCAAGAGTGCTCAGCTCACCGTCAAGGGCAAGCTCTCCCGGGCCAACTGGGAGGACCTGAAGTATCACGGCTACCCGGGACAGACGGTCAGGCTGCAGTTCCGCGCGTCCGGTGCCGCCCACTACAGCACGGTCAAGTCCGTGACGACGGACAACCTGGGCCGGCTCAGCACCAAGGTGACCGCCACGGCGGCGGGCAGCTGGCGCTGGTACTTCCCCGGCACCACGACGACCTCGCTGAAGGTGTCGGCCGGGGACGCGGTCACGCTCAGGTGACCACCACGGTGATCCGCCACTCCTGATTTGCCCTTGCAGGAGACCTTGCCGGTCTCGGTGGCGCACAGCGGACGTGAGGAACTCAGCCGCACCGTGCCCGCCGAGACCGCCTTGTACGCGGAACTTGCGCTACCGGGCAGCAGGACGATGCCGCTGCTGGTTACCTTCAGGCCACCGCCACCGCCACCGCCACCGCCATCGACGGCGACCGGCTTCCAGGGGCGGCTCCTGGTTCCGTCCAGTGAGATCCGGTCTACGCCTTCGACACGATCGCGGACGAGTGCCGCCGACTATCTCCAGGTCGCCGACAGCGTGCTTGAAGTTCCCGCCCGGCGCGGGTCTTTCAGCGCAGAGGCAGCTGACCGAGCGGGCGCCCCTGGTCGGCCTGTGACTCCAGCAGGGCTGCCACGTCCGGCCCCCTCGTGAAGACCGGGCCGTCCCAGCTCTCTGGAACGGCCGCAGGTTCCAGAAGCACCCGGGTGCCATGGGCGCTGGCGGCGTCGAGGAGAGCCTGCAACACGTTCAGTCCCTCCAGATCGAGGGCGCCAAGGCGGGCCTGCCACGTCTTCGTGGTGTCGTCGAACGATGCGATCGGGCGGAGCCGGTTCAGCTGCTCTTTCCATTGAGGAGCGGCGGCCGGCGCCGCCCAGATGGTGGCCTTCAACACCCATGCTTGATCAGGGGAGTTCGGCGAATTGGTCATGCCCTGACGGTAGATGCCGCCACTGACAGTGCCCCGGTCGGGTGAATCCGCGCTTGGCGCAGAACCTGCGCCGTGCCGAGCACGTACTGACAGACGTGGACCCGATCCGAGAAACTCACCTGTCCGAACCGGGCCTGCTCGTCATCGACGTAACAGGTCTCGACGATGACACCGTGCTCGCCTTCCATGCGGCGATCGCCCGCATCTGGGCAACGACGCCCGCCGAGCCCACCACCCGGGATGCCGGACAGCCAGGTGTGCGGCTACGAACGTTTCGCAACGGAGCGGGCGCGCGGGAGCACAGAGTGAGGCTGGCTCCGTCGCTACGGGGGAAAGCGACGGAGCCAGCCTGCGCCCACCGTGCCACACCCGCGCCCCCCGCGCTCGTTATCGACGCGAACTCGCCTGCACCGCGGGACGCAAGCAAGGGTCGGCGGGCGTCATGCGGAGTGTTCGTCGAGGAGGTGGGGCCCGTTGTTGCGGACGCTGTTGACGGCGGTGGAGACGGGCCTGGCATGAAGATGGCCTTCGGCCGGCTGGCCGAGCAGGGCCCGCAACTCGTCAGGATCCTGGTGCTCGGGGTCGAGCCAGGCATCGTAGTGGTCGGGCGTGAGGGCGAGCGGCATGCGCGGATGCACGCGGCCGGCCGCGTCAGTGGCTTCGGTGGTGATGATGGTGCAGGTCATCAGCCAGGCGGCCGGGTCATCGTCCTGCTGGACGGCCGGGTCGCGCCAGTACTCGTACAGCCCCGCGAGTGCCATCACCTGCTCGTCCTGGGGGTGGATGAAGTACGGCTGCTTGCGGGCCTTGCCGGTGGCCGGCGCCGATGTCGCTGGTCAGTTCGTCCTCGATCTGCTGGAGGGCGAGCTTGGCGATCCCGGCGGAGGCGCGGACGCGGTCCAGGCGGGTGCGGGACCTTGCGGTCACCGGCTGGTCGCCTTGGTGGTGGCGATGAGGGCGGCGACGGTCTCCCAGCCGTGGTGCCACGCGCTGTCGAGATGGAAGGCACCGTTGATGCCGAAGTCGGCCAGCTTGTAGAAGCCGCCCTTGCCGGTCTTGGTGGCGATCTTCTCCAGGACGCCCTCGCCCGGCACCCGGCGGTCGGCGATGTAGTGCGTGCCGAGGGACAGGGCGAGCGCGGCCGCGGCCGCACCGGGGTGACCCGGATGCCCAGGGCGCGGGCTCCGAGTCCGGCGACGATCGCCTGCGTGGCCGTATAGGTGAGGGAGTGATGCAGGCACGCCGCGCGGCCATCGGCGGTGCCATGAACGGTCTTCTCCTGGGTGGCCGGGTCCTCGTAGGTGACCGGCCAGTCGTCGGAGGCGCCCATCACGCGGGCACAGAAGTCGTTCTGTACCCAGATTGTCGCTGCTTTCTTTGCGTGTCTCACATGCCTCATCTCCCGTTGATGGTTTGTGGGGTTAGCAGTTGATGGAGGTCGTGTCGCGGGCCTAGCGTCCCGGTGCGTGTTGGTGCACTGCTTCTCAGCCGAGGGCTGGCAGTGCTGGGGCCTGGGTAGTCAGCCGTTGATCCCTGAGTGGATGCCGGTGCTGATCGATGACGACTTCTTGTTCGAGGACGCTTGCGGGCCACGGGCCACCCGGGCGGTCAATGCGTGGCTTCGAACGCTTCCGTCGAGCGGGGCTCCATCGCCGAATTCATGGCGTGCGTACGCGCTGGCAGCCCGGGACTGGCTGATGCATCTTCGGCGGCACCGTGTTGCGGTGTTCGGTCCGCGGCAGGATCTCGTGGCCGCGCTGGGTACGTACGCGGACCGGCGGCTGATGGGGCATTGGACGAGCGGCTGGTGTCGTCGTCGTGGGAGCTTCAGGTGACCGCGCTCAGCCGGTTCTACAGGTGGGCCGTGTCCGAGGGACTGGCGGCGGCGGTGCCGTTCACACTGATGCGGATGGTGGACGGCCGGCTGGTGCAGGGCGAGCGGAACCTGGCGAGGCTGAGGCAGCCGAGGCCGCACGTGAAGATCCACTACTTGGAGAAGGACTTCGCCGAATTGTTCTGCCACGGCCTGGCCGGGTCTGGGCCCGGGCGGGCTTGAAGACGATGACTTCCGAGGCCGGTTCCCGGGGCGGAACGCGGCGATGGGCGGGCTGGTGCTGGGCAGCGGGATGCGGAGCCGGGAGTTCACGCACCTGCTGGTTCGCGAGGTGCCCCCGTTGCCCGCCGAGCCGACCGACGTCCCGATTCCCCGGTCCGCTGCCGGCGTCGACGCCACCGCCGCAGCTGTCGGCGTGGGCTCCCAGCGCCATCGTCCCGCCCGGCGCCATCCCGTCGGAGCCCGCGATCCGTCACAGGTCTCGGGCCGGGGAGCGGTGCAGCGCTGCGCCACGTTCCGCCGTCCGCGGCGCCGCGCGCTCCTCGGACGGGGCGAGCCAGAACAGGACGGGCGGAAGGCCGATCTCGATCACCGCGAGCGCGATCTGGAACCACTGCGGCCAGCCGTGGACGGCCAGGGAGATCAGCCGGCCGAGCCCACCGAGCAGGAAGGCGGCGGAGAGGGCGCGCACCGCCGTCGCCGGGATCGGCCGCTGCCGGGCCGCCCAGAGCCAGGCCAGTCCGTAGCCGACGAAGCTCGCCCCCATGAACCGCCCCCAGCTGTCGACGGTCGCCCCGGCAGAGCCCGCGCCCGGGATGGCCGCGTTGCCGAGGGCGACATGGAACAGCCCGATCGCCACACACGCCCACCCCATGAGCTGTACGAGTACACGCAGAGTCCTGGCCATGGTCCGTCACCCTGTCTTGGTCCGACGTCATAGTTGACGTGTGTCTACTAAGCTCGACCACAGCGTGGCGAGTAAGTAGACGCGTGTCAAGTAAGCTTTGGCCGTGCCTCCCCGCCAGCGCCTCAGCCCCGCCGACCGCCGCGCCCAGCTCCTCGCCGTCGGCGCGCGGATGTTCGCAGCTCGCCCGTACGAGGACGTGCTGATGGACGACGTCGCCCAGCAGGCCGGCGTCTCACGGGCCCTGCTCTACCGTTACTTCCCGAGCAAGCACGCGCTCTTCGCCGCGGTCTACCAGCAGGCCGCCGACCGGCTGCTCGCCGAGACGAAGCTCGACCCCGCCGACTCGCTCGTCGGGCAACTCGTCCAGGGGATGGACATCCACCTCGACTACTTCGTGGCCAACCGCCACGCTGTCCTCGCCGCGAACCGGGTGCTCGCGGGCGACCCGGTCCTCCAGACGATCATGACCGGCGAGCTGGACGCGCTCCGCGCCCGCCTGCTCGCCGTGCTGCCCCTCGCGGACGAGAGCGCGCGCCGAACCGTCTCGGCCGTACTGAAGAGCTGGTTGGTCTTCGTCCAGATCCTCGTCGTCGACTGGCTCACCGAGCAGACCTGCTCCCGCACCGAGCTCCGCGACATCTGCATCGGCGCCGTCCTCGGCGCCCTGCGCCCCCTGCTCCCTGCGGACCGCGTGCCGAACTGGCCCTGACTCTCGGGTGAGCCGACCGCGGGGTCGGCTGCTGGGGCCGGTTGCCGCCGGCGCGGATGGCGGGGACGCTCCAGCGGGTCGCGGGGAACGTTTCGGCCCGGTCCCGCCTCCTGACATGCCGAAGCGGGCCCGCAGGAGACCCGCCGCAGGCGAGAGGTGTTTCCCATGACATCGAGCACAACGTCGGCCACGGCCGCCACGAGCAGGCCGCTCCCGAACGCCGAAGGGGCGGAGCATCGCTGGGTGGATGTGCGCGGCATCCGGCTACATGTCGCCGAGTACGGGACCGGGGCGGCGGTCCTGCTGCTGCACGGCTTCCCGCAGCACTGGTTCGCCTGGCACCGGGTCGCCGCCCTGTCGGCCGCCGGACCACGGCTGATCTGGCCGGATCTGCGGGGCCTCGGCTGGTCGGAGCAGACCCGGCGCGGCTACGACATCGACAGCCTGTCCGAGGACATGCTCGCACTGCTGGACGCACTCGGCCTCGACCGCGTGGGCTTGGTCGGTCACGACTGGGGCGCCCACATCGGTTTCCGGCTGTGCCTGCGGGCACCGGAGCGGTTCAGCGGCTTCCTGGCGCTCAACATGGCGCACCCGTGGGCCCGGCAGCGGGCCATCCTGCCGAACCTGTGGCGGCAGTGGTACACCGCCTTCGTCGAGTACCCAGTCATCGGCAGGGCCGTGCTGCGCCACTGGCCTGCGTTCAGTCGCTTCCTGCTGCGGCACCAGGTCGCCGACCCGTCGGTCTGGCAAACCGGCGAGCTCGCGGAGTTCAGCGCCGCGGCCCAGGCCGGCGCGCATGCCGGGCAGGCCATGTTCTGGCAGTACGTGGTCCGAGAGATCCCCGCGCTGCTGCGCGGCACATGGCGCGGGCAGCGACTGACCGTCCCGACCCTGCTGCTGGGCGGCGAGCGGGACAACGTGATCCCGCCATCCATGCTGGCCGGAGGCGAGAGCCACGCAGACGACCTCACCGTACGGATCGTGCCGCGCGTCGGCCACTTCCTGCCTCAGGAGAGTCCCAAAGTGGTCGCTAAGGCGATGAACGAGCTTTTCGCGACGGGAAGTTGAAAGGCTACGAGCGCAAGGCCGCCCGCTCCGCGACCTTCCGGATGAAGATCCGCCCGTGGCGGGCCCGGAGAGCGTACGCCCACTGAACCGGCCGCAGGGCGGCGGGACGCGCCGCGCCGAGCATGGCGAAGCGCGTGCCGTCACCCTCCGGCACGGCCGCCATACCCCCCACCACAAGCCGCGACTGCATCAGGCACCACCCGGGAGCCAGCCGCACCTCGAAGGCGCTGCGGCAGCCCAACGGGCCCCTCGCCAGAGCGCCTTTGCGATCGGCATCGCCGGGAGGAACGCGGAACTCGCGCAACAGGGGCACCAGGTGCGGCAGTTCGCCCGCCAGATCCGAGGCGACCGCCCACACCTTGTCGTACGGCAGCTCAAGGCGCTCCTCCGCGTACATCGTCGTGTGCAGGCCCGCGGCCAGGAGCCGCAGCCGGGTCACACCGTCAATACTCATTGCTGCCACGCCTTCCGGAAGGCCGAACGGGCGCGGTGCAGCCGGGACTTGACCGTTCCCGGCGCAATATCCAGGATCTCGGCAGCACTTCGTTCATCAAGCTCCTCGAGCTCGCGCAGGACCAGCACGGCGCGATGATGCACCGGCATCCGCGCAAGCACGTCCCGTACCTGTGCCGACAGCTCCCCGTCGCCGACGAGACCGGGCAGGCCGACGAACTCCTCGGGATCGACCGTCCGCTCAACCGCGGTGCGCCGCGCCACCCGCACCGCCTCGCGCACGGTGACGATGCGTACCCATCCGTAGAACGCCCGCGGATCGCGAAGTCCCCGCAACCCGACGAAGACCGCAGTCAGCGCCTCCTGGACGGCATCCTCGCAGTTCGACAGGACAATCGGCCGACACAGCCTGGTCACGTACGGCGCCACCACGGTCAGCACCTCGTCCATCGCCAGCACATCGCCCGCCTGCGCCGCCCGCACCGTCGCGGCCAGGGCGTCCCACGGCGGCTGAGGTTCTCCTGCTGAGCCATCCATCACCGCGGACCGTACATCATCTAGGCTTGCTGACCGGAAGCCGTACCTGCAGGTGTACGCCCCAGCCCAGAACACCAGCACCCTCGGTGAAACCGTCCCGAAGTTCGTCACGCTCAGCTACATGTCGGTAGGTTCGCCGTTCGCTAACGGCACCCCTACCGGGCGAGCGAATATGACGGAAAACAGTGAGCTTCATCGGAGTGTGACCGCCAGGCATTCAAGATCCGCAGGACAGCCTATGAGGCACCCGGCCCCCTAGGCCGTTGAAATGGCGATCAAGCCGGGTCTTGATCGCCATTTCGAGCACGCATAGCGTCAGGACGGTGGAAACGACGCACCGACCCGCCGCCCGGGTCATCTGCTTGGACGCTGCCTACCGCCTGCTTCTTCTGCACTGGCGGGATCCCTTCGACGGGACCTGGCTCTGGGAACCGCCAGGTGGAGGCATCGAGCCTGGCGAGACGCCGCTGGTGGCGGCACGACGTGAACTGGCCGAGGAAACCGGACTCGGCCCGGCTGCCGTCCTTGACCGGTCGGTGCTCGTCGACCGTGATGTGCAGTGGAACGGCAAGCGGTACACCGGGGCGGAGCACTTCTTCGTGGCTCAGTTTGCCGACGAGCAACCGTCCCTGGTGCGGACCGGCCTGCTCCCCGACGAGCAGTCCAATCTGGACACGCATGCCTGGATCGCTTGGTCGGATCTGGACTCGCTGCCGGACCCGCTTGAGCCGCCGCAGTTGCTGGCTGTGCTCGGCGCCCTGATGCCGGACGGCCCGTGGTGTGATCGTGTGTGAGGTGCGGCCACGCCGTCGATCTGCCAGCGACGGAAGACCGAGTACGCCGTCTCCCACGGCCCGTAACGTTCTGGGACGTCCCGCCACGGCGAGCCGGTGCAAGCCCGCCACCAGATGGCGACGAAGACCTGTCGGCGGTCCCGAGGCCGCCACCCCATCCTCGGTATCGACGGCAATGGCCGCTTCAAGCGCTCCCACTGTTCGTCCCGCAGGTCCCCACGAGCCACATCAAGATCGTTCCATGACCCTGATCAACATTTCAAACATGGCCTAAAGGGCTGGCCCGCGATTGATCTCGGAGCAAGTTGGCCCGCGGGTTCGGCTGGGTGGTGGATCAGCAGGCGCGACCGTCTCCATGTCCCCGCACTCACCGACCAAGATCAGTCGCAGGTCGGCCCATTAGGGTCGGTGGCATGACGACATCCCTTGCCAGCAGTGCCTTCGACTCGCTCCGCCTTGACGCCGTGCCCGATCAGGACGCGTTGCGCCGGGTCTACGAGCTGCCCAAGGACACGGCCATACGCAAGCAGATGACCGAACTCACCGAGCAGGCCCGGCGGTTGATCGGCTGCTCTTCGCTGGTCCTGGTCGCGAGCGCGGACGCCGAGGGCAACTGTGACGTTTCCCCGCGCGGCGGCCCCGCCGGGTTCGTCTCCGTCCTGGACGCACGGACGGTGGCGATACCGGACGCGACCGGCAACAAGCGTCTGGATACCCTGCAGAACGTCATCGCCACCGGACGGGCCGGGCTGCTGTTCGTCATCCCAGGGCGGATAACGACGCTCAGAGTGAACGGCCGGGCCTGCGTCTCCACCCGCCCGGAGCTGCTGTCGCAGCTGACCGCCGTGGGCAAGCCGCCGGCCAGTGCGCTGGTGCTGGGGATCGAGGAGGTCTACCCGCACTGCCCCAAGTCGCTCCTGCGCAGCGGAGCCTGGAAGCCGGAGCAGTGGCTGTCGGCGGACGCCCAGCCGACCTCTGCTGAGGTGACGCTGGCCCAGCTGCGAATGCCGGAGCTGACGATCGCTGACATCGAGCAGGCGGAAGCGGACTCGCTGAAGTACCGGTACGAGTAACGAGCCGACCTGCGCTAACTGAACCACCAGCTCGTCGAATCCCCGGACCAGCACGCCCCCAAGACCAATCGCGGGACGGCCCCGGAATACGGGCGGTCGTGCCTGGCAAAGCCTAAAAGCACCACCGGCACCAGGCACCTGAGCAGCAGCCGCCCGCCATCAGAACGGCACGCCTACGCGGTGACCTGCTGTGGTCTGCCTCATGGTCGGGGTGCTCTCTGCCGTGGTCTGGGCCGCGGGACGCCTACCTGGTGGTGTGGTCGGGGTCGGGGAGCTCCGGCGGGAAGTACCGCTCCAGAATCTCCGCCCACTCGTGCAGGCCGACGAAACCGGTGGGGCCGGCCTGCGCCTGGACCAACGCCAGCAGCGCATTGACGAACGGCTGAGCGGCCGTGTCTGCCGGCAAGGCGGCGGCCGCTTGCCGCAGCCTCTCGTGAGCGACCGGGAAGACACCCCTGGCCCACTCCTCTGCTCCCTGATGCTCCGGGAACCCGCCTCCCACCCGATCTGCATGATGACGAACTGCGGACACTCGGACGTATGCCACATCTGAATGGGCATCCCGACACCGACGCAGGCATTCTCCGGACTCGGCCCTGCCAGGCAGTCCGGACACAGTTCGCCTTCCGTCTCGGCAAACCCGTTCTTCACCGCGGTTCCCCCTCTCCTTCTCTGCGGCAGAGCCTGTCATGGGCCATCCGCGGCTGGCCAGGGCCTTCAGTCGCGGTATGGCCTTCGGCGGGGTTGATCGTCCAGGGTGGGGTGGTGAGCGACAGGTACCCCATTGAGATCACTGACGAGATGCGCCAGACCATGGACACGGCCCGGAGGCAGGGACTGCAGAAAGACCTGCGCACTCTCGCCGCCAACATCCGGGCCGCCGCCGACCGCTACGACGATTCGGAGCCCGAGCCCGAGCCCGGCTGGCGGGCCGGAGTCGAGTGGACGCTGCTGTGGATCGAGAACACCGCCGCCCAGCTCACCGAGGGCAGGCCGTAGCAGGCGGTCGTGGTCGGCAGGCCAGCACTGCGCTGACCTGCCGTGGTCGGGCCTGTGGTCAGGGCGTGTCGCCGGAGTAGTAGAAGCGGCAGCTCAACGGGCCCGCCGTACGCGCCTCGCCGGGGCGCGGGTCGTACAGCGACCGCCCGCCGGGGAACTGCCCGAGCTCGGTGGCCAGGGCCACCCCGTCGTCGACTTCCTCGGTCCGCCATCCGTGGATGTCCAGCAGCAGGCCGTCCAGCGGTCCGCCGACCAGTTCGGCGTAGGTCCGGTGCGGGAGCGGGCCGGGGTTGGGGTCGTCGTGGTCGTGGCCGTAGACGCGGCCGTTCAGCAGCTGCTCATCGCCGTTCATCCGACCAGCGTTCCAGCCGCCACTGACAACGAGAGCGTGAAGACGACGGTCGGCCCGGCCTGAGAAGCTGTTGTCTTTCTTGCCGGGTGGCAAGCGAACGGATGTCTCGACCCGGCCCCTGCACGAGTGATCTTCGCGAGGGCTGCGCATAGAAACAGGTCCTGTTGGTAGGGGTACGAAACCGCTCCGCGCATCAGGAGACCCTTGTTGTCCTAGGCTGTCGAGCCCGTGCTGCCAGAGTCCAACTCTCGCGTGTCGCTGTGCGATTGCCTCGCGCGGCGGTTCTACAACGCAGGCGATCACCCTGACCGAGCCCCCTTTACAGCGTGGTCTTCGCTGGCTGGACACCGGCTATGGCCGACCTCATCGGACGCGCTGTTCCCCCCGGGCAAACTCCTGCGCCCCGTGCTGTGCATGGAGTCGGCCAAAGCCGTCGGCGGCACCGCCGACCAGGTGCTGGCCGTCGCGGCCGGCATCGAATGCCTGCACGTCGCCAGCCTCGTCCACGACGACATCATCGACCAGGACCCGGTACGCCGCGGGTGGGCCTCCACCGCCGAGCAGTACGGGCTCGCCGAAGCCCTGGTAGCAGGCGACGGACTGTCGATGGCCGGCGTCGCGGCCCTGCTCAGCTCCGGCCCCGCCGAGCGCATGCTGCAGGCGGCACGGTCACCATCGAGGCCCTGCGCCACATGTGCCAGGGCCTCATGCGCGAAACCGAAATCCGCGGCGACCTGACCTGCGGCGTGCCGACCGTCCTGAACGTCATGCACGCCAAGACCGCCGCGCTGACCGGCGCCGCCTGCCAGGCCGGGGCGATCCTGGCCGGAGCACCCCCGCAGCAGCACCAGGCCCTGCGCCAGTTCGGAGAACAGCTCGGCATGGCCTTCCAGATCCGTGACGACTTACTCCCCTACACCGCCGAGGACCAGGTCACCGGCAAGACGGCCACCAGCGACGTCGCCAACCTCCAACCCACCCTGCCCATCCTGCTCGCCTACGAAGCCGCCGACGAAGCTGACCGCAACCGCCTGACCACCGTATTCCGCGGCGGCACCGACCCCGTAACCGCACACCGAGACATTCTCGCTGTGCTGACACGCACAGGCGCTCTCACCAAGGCGGCCCGGATGGCATCCTCCTGCTTAGAGCAAGCACGCGCCGAACTCGCCGGCCTGCCACACTCCACCCAGCTCGCCGAACTGGCCACAGCAGCAGCCGACCGCCAGCACTGAGTAGGCTCCGGGACTGGCGCGGTGGCCAACGGGCGCAGCGATCGCCTTCGATGCGACCGAGGAACTGCTCGCTTTCATCACGGCTGCCGAGAGCCCTCGCCGATTACGTCCCAGGCGGCAGCGTGTGGGCACTGTCTCCGACCCGGGTGCGATGCGGGCGGCGAGCTGCTGGTGTAGCAGAGCAGCTTGTTGCTCACCGTGTACTTCCCCCTCGGTCGTGACGTCAGTGTCGTGTCGATCTTTTCGCCCGGTGGTAACGGCGGGCGCTCCCGATTGCGGGGGTTCACACCCTCGGTCACACCTCCGGTCCCCCGCTGAAAGCAACCGTCCAGGCAACCGTTCAGCCCCCTTCCGGTGCAACCCTCCCGACCGCCGCCGCAAGGCCGCGAAGGCACGGCGCGGGCCAGGCCGGCTCCCACCTCCAGAGCGCCCACCGCTCGGCGTCTGCGAACACGCCGGAGCGCTCGGCGAGCATCGCGAGGACCTGGGCGCGGGCGGCGTCCACAGCCTGGTGCTCGGTGTCGGAGACGATGCCGAGGCGCCGCACGTGCGCGTACTCGTCTTCGTCCTTCCACTGCCACCGGGTGAGGTCGGAGTCGATGAGCAGGTCCACGGTGAGGTCGAAGGTGTCGAACCCGTCCTCGGTGCGGCGGGTAGGGCGCTCGAAGTTGACGTACCAGTTCCGCAGCCGGCGCCCCTCCCCGTCCGGGACGAAGAAGGCGTTGATGCTGAACCAGGCCGCCGGCGGCTTCCACAGCAGCAGGTCGGTCTCCTGCCACACGGCGTCCTCGAGGTCCCACCGGCCGGACGCCATCGCGTCGAACGCCTCCGTACGCACCGAGCGGTCCCCCTCGGTGCGGGCCTGCGCGTACAGGGCGGGCCAGCGGGCCTGTGCTCCGGGCGCGCAGGCGGTCACCAGCGCCTCGTCGGTGTCGGTGAGGACCCGCAGCGCCTGTTCGCTCCACACCCGGCCGGAGCGGTGGACATCGCGTCGCACGACCGTCTGGCCCGTCTCGAAACTGCGCACCGGATCCTCCTTGGCGTCCCCGGCCGGGATGTCCCGGCCGGGCTTGCCCACCTCAGCGCGCCCCGGCGGGGGTGGGCAAGCCGCCGTCCGAGGGTGGCTTTGCCCAGGGTCCCCTTGGGTTTGCCCGCGTCTACCGGCGGCGGAACAGGCCGCGGTTCTTCTTCGCCTCCGCTTCGGCCGCTTCCCGCACTGCGGCTTCCTCCGCCTCCCGCTGCGCGACACGTTCGGCTTCGATCCGGTCCCAGTGCTCTGTCTCGCACGGCCCGCACAGGCCGTCCGTCTGGCTGCGCCAGGAGGACTGCCGGGTCGACTGCCAGCGTTCGTCGGTGAACTTCGTGCCGCACCGGGTGCACACCGGGCGCTTCGCCTCCCGCTCAGCGGCTTTGCGTTCCGCCTGGCGCCTGCGGGACTGCTCCACCTCCACCGCGTACAGCCGCTCGCCGTCCGGATTGTCCAGCGCCTCGTTCAGCGTCTGCCACTGCTCGCGGCCCAGCCGCCGCCACACCTTCCCGGCCGCGCCCTCGGGGTCGGCGGTGATCCGCTCCAGCTCGGTGACGACCACGGGCACCGCCTGGTGGTAGTCGACGGCCGTGAACTGAGCCCCACGGGTACGGGGTGCCGGCGAAGTAGCAGCAGGCGGTCTCCTCCAGGCGACGCATCCGACTCGCGCGCTGCGCCTTCGTCTTGCCCGTGAACACGAACGCCACCGGCACGTAGCCCTCGCGGCCGGTCGCCGGGTAGATCCGCGACCACAGTCGGAAGTCGTGCACCGCCGCACCCTGTCGGCGGGCTGCCCGCTCCTTGTTCGCGTCAGTCTTCGGGGCCAGGAGCTCGAACCAGTCGGTGTAGCGGCCCAGCTTGGCCACCAGGTCGTCGACGGGCTCGTTGACGCGGTCGACCTCCAAAAGCATCGCGGGCACCCGGCATCCGGGGCGCGCATCGTCAGGTCGGCGTACTGGGTGTAGTCGTAGGGCAGCTTGTGGGCAATCTCGGTCTGCCAGGACAGCGGCGTGCCGAAGCCGGCCCCGGGGAGGACCGCGGCAGTCATCGTGACGGCGGCCGCGTGTTCGTCGAAGCCCTCGCCGGTGACCGGCTCGCCATCGTCGTTGACCTCGAGCTTGCGCAGCGCGGAGACCCGTACGTTCCTCGGCAGCAGCAGCTTGGCTTCCTTGTGGCCCTTCTCCGTGAGCACCCACAGCTGGTGTCCCCACTCCAGTCGCGTCTCCACCCGACCAGTCCCGAGTCCTTCACTTCCTTCCTTCGCACTCCAGTCGGTTTCCAGCCCTGTGTCGACCTAGGAGGGTTGTCGAACGCGTCGCGGGCCCTTGTCCGGCGGGGCTGACCTGCGTGAACCGCCCGCGTGGGCGAAGGAGCCGTGGAGGGGGCGATGGAGGGGGCCTGCGGAGCCTGGCCCACGCCGTCGATCGCAATGATTGACAGGAAGTGACCGGCTTCTGATCAGAAGTGTGATTCGGACGTGTTCGCGCAACGCTCACCGTGACCGTTCGCCGTACGAATCCTTCCGGGCCCTCCAGGCCCTCGTCACGCACCGCCGCGAGCAGTAGACGGCGTTCGACCCCCGGTCCACCCCCACCACCCAAGTTTCCCCGCAGACCGGACACTTGGCCACTCCGTCGCCGGCCGGTTCGGCCGCTACCCGTCCCGGCCTCAGCCGTTCGCCACAGCCCCGCACACTCGCTCTCCGGTCCGCCCGGCGCCCTCGGACACGAGGCCAGCCTAGGCGCCAAGGCCACCCAGAACTGGAGACATGGAACAGGCACTCAGTTTGAGCAACACGAGGGAGGGCTGGCCCTCTCGCTCAATCCGAGGTGTCGGGCTGAGTGCCGGAGGGCGTCTGTGTAGGGGCAGCAGCGATTACTGACCTTTTCGGATTGGCTTCGGATGGTCTGCGGTGAGGGTCAGTCCGGTCTCGGTGAGGCAACTGTCGATGAGTTCGGGATGGCGCTGG